>JBKDUV010000154.1:0-24838 GCA_046339335.1 Planctomycetia bacterium
CGCGGCGACCGTCGATCCCTTCCCCTTAGTGCCCGCGACGTGGACGACCGGCAGGTCGCGATGCGGTGCGCCGATGGCGGCGAGAAGCCGACGCATCCGGGCGAGGCCGAGGCCGGCGGCCCCCGGAGGAGGCACGCGCTCGAAGTTGATGCGCCGATCGAGCCAGGCGAGCACCTGTTCGCGGGAGTCGTTCCCGCGCCGTCTCCGTGATCGTGGCATGTGCTGCACCGTTCCTCGCGCCCGCCGAAGGGGCGGTCTGGAGAGTGTAGTGGGGAAAGGGAGACCGATCTCGACCGGCCGAAAGCCCCCCTGCAAGCGGCCTTGACCGCCAACGGTGATTCCCCGACCCTCCGCCGCATGCAGCGTCCAGTCCCACCGATGTCTTCTTCAGGTTTCGCGTGCCCGCCGGCGCGGGCTGTGGTGCTCGCCGTCCTGCTGTTCACCCCCCCGGCGACGGCTGTCGAGCCGCTCCCCGGGCCGCCCTCCGCCGCGCTGGCCGACGCCGGACCCGACGTCGCCATGCCGCCGCCGATGTACATTCCCGATCCGTCTGGCAACGCCGCATTCGCGGGCATGCCCTCGAGCATCGCCGAGCGGATGCTCCCCGACTGGCCGCGCTGGTTCGCCGGCGCGACGGGACTGGTGATGACCCGCACGCTCCCCGTCGGCGTGGCGACGATGCAGCCGCTCGGCACGACGCAGCTCACGACGGCGGACGCCGCCGCCACCTGGCCCGGGGGCGTCGACCTGCACATCGGCCGCTGGTTCGGCGACCGGCAGCGGCATGCCGTGGAACTCGTCTACTGGGGCGTGTTCGGGATCGGCGCAGCGGCGGCGACGTCCGCCGCGCCGCCGGCGATCGACGCCATCCCGCAGGCACCGGGCGCGACGATCGGCGGGCTCCCCGCCGCCAGTTTCCTGGCGACGGCCGCGGGGCAGGAGATCGCCCGGTCCGACGTGATCAACGACGTGGAGATCAACTGGCTCCACGCGCCGACCGCGCGGCCCGAGTTCCCACTTCAGCAGCAGAGGTTGAACGTGATCTGGCTGGCGGGCTTCCGCTTCTTCCAGGTCGGGGACACGCTCACGCTGACGAGCCGTCCGGGCAATGCGGCCCTCGCGCCGGCGGTCCTCGCCGTGGCCACGAACAACAACCTCTACGGTGCCCAGGTCGGGGCGAAGTTCGACTGGCGGTTCCTGCCCACGGTCCGCTTCGACGTGGTTCCGAAGTTCATGATCGCGGGCAACTCGATCACCGACACGACGTCGCTGGGAACGGCGGCGGGCACGCCGGCGGTGTTTCCCGGCGGCGCGCCGGTGAACGTCCACTCGAGTCTCGGCGTCTTCTCCTGGCTCGGCTCGGTCGACACCGGCATCGCCTGGGACGTGACGGATCACTGGACGCTGTCCATCGGCTACCGCGTGGTCGGCGTCGGCAACATCGCCCAGGCGGATGGCCAGTGGCCCTCCCTGATCGTGACGCCGGGCACGGTCTCAGGCATCGAGGCCGGCTCGAGCACGATCATCCACGGCGGCTTCGCCGGGTTCGAGGCCCGGTATTGAACGGCCCCGTGGCCCGGGTCCGGCACGCGCAGCCTGTCCTTCACCCTTCCCCGACCCCTGCATCCCCGAGGCCGACATGACGCACGCCCGCCCCCGATTCCGCGCCTGCTCCTGCCGATTCCCCGCGGTCGCGGTGGCGATACTGATCCCGCTGCTCGCCGGAGCGGGCGTTTTCGCAGCCCCTCCCGCCGCCGAGGAGCCGGCTGCACGGCGCACGGCGGCCGCGATGGCGGAGCGACTCAAGGCGGAACTGCGGGTCCGGTTGCCCGAGGACGCGGCGTATTGCGAGCAGGTGGCCGCGCTGGTCGAGGACGGAAGGCTGCCGGAACGGCTCGTCACCTCGACCCAGGCCTGGGCGGTGGCGAAGGGGCGCAAGTGCCCGTTCCCCTTGTTTCGCAAGGCGTTGGAAACGAAGGCCACGCGGCTCGGCCTGCTCCCCTGAGGGGCGTCCGGAACGGTCGCGCCGAAGCCGCGCATAGCGACGCCAAACCGGCGTTCGCGCCGCCGCCCGCCCCGTGGTAGCCTTTCGCCCACGGTCGGGCCGCCGGGGGCTGCCGCGAACCGAGCCTGAGGAATCATCGCCATGCATAGTCTCTGCAGCCGCACTCGGGTGCACCGCGGTTTCACGCTTGGTGCCGTCGTCGCGGCGGCCATGCTCGTGCCGTCCGTGGCCCGCGGCGAAGACCAGGTCATCGTGAACATCACCGGCGCACTCAAGGGTGTTCTCGGCCAGAAGGTGAAGTACGACGTCGAGCTCATCAACAACTCCGGCCGCAACCTGGAGAAGCTCCGGGTGGTCGACTACTTCGACGCCGGTTTTCATCATGTGGCCTCGAAGAGCCCGATCGAGTTTCAGCAGACGATCGACCTGCCCGCCGGCACGAAGAAGTGGGTGACGCTGGAGTTCGAACTCGACGAGCCAGGCCGACAATGCCACCGAGTCGAGATCCTTGACGCCGACCGCAAGTTCATGGGAGGGGCAACGGAGTGCTGCATGGTGGAGGCGCCGCCGCAGCAGCCCGCGGCACCCGCCGCCACGTCGGCGCCACCGCCTGTGCTCGTCACGCCCCCCGCCGGCGTCACCGCGCCGGCCAGCACCGTGATCGCCCCGGCACCGCCGCCACCCACCGCCCAGCCCATGCTGGCGATTGACGGACCCACCGCGCTCGCTGGGACGCCCGGAACCTACAAGGCCACGATCAGGAACTTGGGCACCGCGCCGACCCTGCCGGGCAATCTGAAGATCTCCTGGCAGGAAGGACTCGCACCGCAGGGCGCTTCGGAGGGATTCAGCCTCGTCGGCTCGAGCGTGGCCTGGGACCTGCCGGCCATTCCGCCCGGTGGCAAGGTGGAACGCGACATCGTTCTCAAGGGCGACATGCCGGCCACGATGTACAGCGATGCTCCGCCGGTCAATTCGCGGATCAACGCGGAGCTGTCG
Source organism: Planctomycetia bacterium (assembly GCA_046339335.1). Lineage (GTDB taxonomy): Bacteria > Planctomycetota > Planctomycetia > Pirellulales > UBA1268 > QWPN01. The sequence continues at coordinate 3,005 of JBKDUV010000154.1, forward strand.
CTCGGTGCCGGCATCGCCGCCGCCGATCAACGGGCCGTCGCCATCAGTTCGACGACGCCCCGCCCCCGGCCGCGTTCCTTCGCCGACGCCGGCATCCGGCTGTCGCTCGCCGACCACGACGATCCGGTGCGGGTCGGCGATACGACCACGCTCGTCTGCACGATCGTCAACACGGGAGCCGTGTCCTCGGGGCCGCTCGACGTGTTCATCGATCTTCCGTCCGGCGCCCGCCCCATGGGCAACTACCGGGCCCGGTATGAGAACGGCCGCGCTTTCTTCGATCAGCTCGATGTCCCGCCGGGGGGCCAGAAGACCGTGGAAATTTCCTACCAGGTCGGCGCACCGGGCCGCTTCACGGCCGGCGCGGGTGTGGCCAGCAGCGGTCTCACCGGCAGCCTCGACCGCACCTGCGACACCGAGTTCCTGCCCCGCTGACCGCCTGCCGCCTGGTCCGCTGCAGCCCCGGCTTTTTCCGCTCCGCCGTCACGACCGGTTTCGCCGGCAGGCTGACGCCACAACCGACGACGTGGGGGACGATGAGCAGCGGGAGGCAACCGATGCTCGTCGTGGTCGCAAACTGGGGAATCGCCGACGGCACGCTCGTGGCCGCTTCCCGGCACGACCAGGTCGCTTGGCTGCGGGCCGTCCAGCGGGCGGCGATCCGGGCGGGGTTTCGTCGCGACGGGCGATATCGGCCCCCGGAACGGGTCGACGTGGTGCTCGCCGGCGACACGTTCGACCTGCTCACGTCCCTGGTCTGGACGACGCACGCTCGTCCCTGGCAGCGCGGGCCGCGGGCCGGAGCCGCGCGGTCCCGCGTCGCGCTGGCGGCGGCGGCACGCGGTGGCCGTCTGCTCGCCGGCCTGCGCCGCTGGGCGCGGCAGGGCATCGCCGTCCCTGCCATCGGCCGTCATGGTCGGCCCGCAACCGGCACCGAGACCCGCGTGCCGGTCGGCGTGGCCATCCTCGCCGGGGATCGTGATGCCTGGCTGGAGGACTTGCATGCGGCGGCGGCCGGCCATGGCATCGGCCTCGGCGCGGTCTGGGCAGGCTCGTCCTGCGCCGCACAGTTCAGTCACGGACACGAGTTCTACCCGTTCACCTGCGGTGACGGCGAGGGCACGCCGCCGGCTGACCGCGGCCCGACGCTCGGCGAAAGCCTGGCCGTCGAACTCGTCGCGCGGTTCGGCGGCCTGCTTGCGGCCGATCCGCGCACCTGGCCGGTGACGCGCCCGCTCCTGGGCGGGTTGGCAGGCGCACGGCCGGCGCAGATGGCGGCCGCGTTTCGACGCTGGCATCAGCGCAGCGAGGCCGCGCCGGCGGCCGTCGGCGACCTCTGGAAGCGGGCGGTCGACGCCTGGTGGCGGGCAGCCCGGCGCACCCGCCCGACGTGCGGCGTGGAGTTCGACCCGGTCGATGCCATCGCGACGACCCTCGCCGCGGCCGGCGACGCGGCGGCCGCAGCTGCGGCGGCGCCCTTTGACCTCCCGGTGGCGCCGCCCGGCACCGGCCCGCTCTCCATCGATGCGGCGGCCGACGATGCTGCCGCCGGCCGGTCCACGGTGCTCGTGCTCGGGCATCCACGCGACACTTCCCCGCATTCCGAATCCGCATCCGCGGTCGTCTGCCTGGGCCGCGCTGCCGCCGTCCGCGGCGGGCCTCCGACGGTGATCCTCACGCGGCACGGCGACCGTGTCCGGCGGGACTGGCTGCACGAGGAATCGGATGCGACGATCGTCACCTCTCGCGCACAGTCGCCCGACCACGTCGTGGAGGCGGCATGACGGGCACTGGATCGGACTCCGGCAGCGGACCGCCCGGCGGGATCGAAATCGTCGAGATCTGCACCACGTTCGGCAGCGCCGATGCCGCAGAGGCCTGCGCGCAGGCGCTGGTCCGCGACCGCCTCGCCGCCTGCGGGCAGGTCGACGGCCCGATTCGGAGCACCTACTGGTGGCAGGGAAAAGTGGAGACGGCCACCGAGTGGCGGTGCACGTTCAAGACGACGGTCGCCCGCGCGGCCGCCTGCCGCGACGCGATCACCGCCGCCCATCCCTACGAGACGCCCGAACTGCTGTTCATCCGGGCACTGGCGGCGCCGGCCTACGCCGCCTGGGTCGCCGCCAGCGTGGGAGAGGCGGCGTGAGCGGGGCAACGGACGGGGAAACGGCCGTCGTCTACGCCTTCGAGGCCGCCTTGCATGCCCGGCCTGCTGAAGCCGTTCCGGCCTGCAGCCACGTCGATGCCTGGGGAACATGGCCCGTGCTCGCGGTCCCGCGCGAGGCCCTCGCGGTGCCGCTGGCCATCGGCTTCGACGCGGCCTTCGAGCGGCTGGCGAAACTCGAACGCATGTACGCCGAGCCCGACGGGTCGTTCGTCTGGACGAGCCCGCGGGAAGGGCTCTCCTGGCAGGTGGACGGAAATGCCTTCGAGCGGAGCGGCCGCGTGCTTCTCGTCGATCTGAAGGGGACCTGCCCGGCCGATCGCTTCGACGCCCTCCTGGCGGTATTCGGCTGGCCCGAACAGCCGCTGATGATCCAGCTCGTGCGGCCGGCGGTCTTCGTGGACGAGGAGACGTTTCGCCGTCATGCTGCAAGACGGTGGAAGGACGGGCCTGGGAAGACCTTGCGGCCCGGCTGACGGTCCGGTCCTGACAGTTATTCGGGTGACGGGCGACCGGCCGGGGGGCGTCGGCCCGGCACGCCGATGACACCCGGTCGCGGTAGGATGACCAGGGGCCGGAGGTGCGGAGAAACGCGATGTCGGAACGCAGTCTGTTCTGGGCGCTCGTCGGTCGGCGCATGGCCACGGCCGTGACCGGCGGCCTCATGGCGGTCGCCGCCCTCGGCCCCAGCGGCGTCCGGGGCCAGCAACTGACGATCGAGAGCCTGCCGCTCGCGTCCGCCTACGGCAACGGCGTGCACGGGTTCTTTTCCGGCGCCTACGAACGGGCGTACGAGGATCTCAGCACCGTGATCGATGCCGGCTCGACCGACCCGCGGGCCTGGTATTTCCGCGGCCTGGCCGCCCTGCAACTGGGCCGGAGCGACGAGGCCGAGGCCGACTTCGCCGAGGGGGCGAGGCGGGAGTCGGATCCCAGAGCGGGGGTCTGGCCCGTGGCCCGCTCGTTGGAGCGGGTCCAGGGGAATGCGCGACTCCAATTGGAGCGGCATCGCACCCGGGCGCGGGTCGCGATGCTGCAGCGCGATCGCGCGGCGCGGCAGCGTCGCTACACCGAGTTTGAGGAGGCACAGCCGGACGTGCTCCGCCGGCGCCGTCCCGAGGGGCCGCTCACATCGCCGCCGGCCGGTGAGGACAATCCGTTCGAGGAGCAGCGGCCGCCGCGGATGCCGGAGCCCGCACCCGTGCCCGAGCCGCTGCCTCCCGCCGAGCAACCCCCCGCGATTCCTGCGACGTCAACGGAACTCGAACCAGAGCTCGAGCAGGCACCTAAGCACAAGACGGACTTGCACTCCGAGAGAGAATAAGACCCAATCAAGTGAACGGCTGTCGAATTGGGGGGCAGGCGACCGAAAAACCGGCCCTGGCCCCCCGGATGCTGCGCGTTGATTGTTCCGGCGTGCCGCGCTACACTCGAAAACTGCCGGGTGGTGCCCGACAACTCAGCAGTTCACAGGCAGGTGCCGTGCGTTCATTCGCTCCCTGTTTCCTTCTGGCTCTCGCGTTGGCCGGCATGCCGATTGGCGGCTCGGCTGAAATCCCGACCGAAATCGCGACCGAGATCGACCTGGCCACGGTGAAGACCCTGACCGTCGAACAGGCCCGGGAAATCGTCGCCAAGAACGACGGCAAGGGCCTCAACCTCAGGTCACTGACGGGCATTTCCCCGGACGTGGCCGCGGAACTGGCCAAGGCCCAGGGAGATTTGCGTCTCAACGGGCTGAAGGAACTCCCGCCGGACGTCGCCGAGGCATTCACCCCATTCGCAGGCCACCTTCATCTTGAAGGCCTGGAGGAGATCTCCCCCGAAGCCGCCGCCGCGTTGGGCCGCCGGAAAGGAGTTGGGCATCTCTACTTGAACGGACTCAAGACGCTGCCCCCTGCCGTTGCCAAGGGACTTGCGGTCTATCGTGGCGGCCTGTACCTCACCAGAGTCGGTTTGCTGTCCGACGAAGCTGCCGCGGAACTGGAATCCTACAGAGGTTACGGACTCTGGCTCTACAGTCTCACCGACATTTCCGAGAAAGGGATGATGTCGCTGGCCCGCGGCGCGGGGGGCGGCCTCGGGGTCGCCGTCAGCACGGTGTCGGACGAGGCTGCGAGCGTGATCGCTCAGCGGCGGGGGGCGATGAAACTGCTCGGACTGAAGACGCTTTCAGACACCGCTGCGGCGAGTCTCGCCAAGCATGGCCCGCTGCTCAGGCTTTCGCTCTCCAAAAAGACGGTGATGTCGGCCGAAGCGTCGCGAATGCTCCGCGAAGCCGGCATCGCCGTGCCGGAAGGAGTTCCTGCGGCGCAGGGGCAGGTGCGCCCAAAGTGACGGCACCACGGGCTGCCGATCGATCAGCCGTACCATGATTCCACGTTCCCCGAAGACGTTCTCGCGCGGCGGCAGACCGTTCATGCCCCGCCATCTCGCCACCGCGTTCCTGCTCTTCCTCGCGTCGGCCGCAATGCCGATCGGCGCAGCGTCGACCGACGAGATCGATCCGGCGACGCTGACCACGCTCACCGTGGAACAGGCCCGGGAAATCGTCGCCAAGAACGACGGCAAGGGCCTCGACCTCAGGTCGCTGACGAGCATTTCCCCAGCCGTGGCCGCGGAACTGGCCAAGACCCAGGGAGATTTGCGTCTCAACGGGCTGAAGGAACTCCCGCCGGACGTCGCCGAGGCATTCACCCCATTCGCAGGCCACTTTCGTCTTGAAGGCCTGGAGGAGATCTCCCCCGAAGCAGCCGCCGCGTTGGGCCGCCGGAAAAGAGGTGGGCACCTCTACTTGAGCCGACTCAAGACGCTGCCCCCTGCCGTTGCCAAGGGACTTGCGGTCCATCGTGGCGGCCTGTATTTCCACAGAGTCGGTTCGCTGTCCGACGAAGCCGCCGCGGAACTGGAATCCTACAGAGGTTACGGCCTTTGTTTCGGGGGGCTGCGTGAGATCTCGGAACAGGGGCTGATCACGCTGGCCCATCACAAGGGCAATTGGCTCCTGCTCGGGGTCGAGACGCTCACCGACGATGCCGCAGCGGCGGTCGGCAAGCACAAGGGAACGATCAAACTTGTCGGCCTGAAGTCGCTTTCCGACAAGGCCGCGCAAGGGCTCGCCCTGCACGAGCGCGGCCACGGCCTGCACATTCCCAAAACGACCGCGATGTCGGCCGAGGCGGCCGCCACGCTCCGCGCCGCCGGCATCGTCGTGCCGGAGAAGCCGCCCGCGGCCCAGGTGCAGCCGCTCGTGCGCTGATCGCAAGTCGCAAACTGCTGGGAGCAGGTTCTTGTTGACACCATCGTCGCTGCATCCGTGAGGGGTAGCCCATGCCCTGAGTGGCGGCGTTGCTGGCCAGTGAAGGCAGGAAGCCGAAAACGCAGCCAGCATCGAGGGAACGACGGCCTGGAAGGCCGAAGTGAACGTCCGACGAGCAGGACATGGGCAAACCCGAACCGGCGGACCGTTCTGCCAACGAGGGGATGCTCCCGGTAGAAAGTGTGATCAGGCCTGCAATCAGCCCGGCGGCTCGCTCGGCTTCGGCAGGTCCTCGAGCCGCTCGAGCCGAAACACCTCCAGGAAGCGGGGCGTCGTCACGTAGCGCGGTTCGTCCTCGCCGGCGGCCCGCTCCAGGGCCAGGAGGCCGCGCCGGACGAGCGTCCGCAGCGCGGCGGGCCGGGCGTCGCAGCCGAGTTCGACCAGCCGGCCACGTGGCACCGGCTGATTCCAGGCCACGACCGCCAGGGCGTCGAGGGCCTCCGCGTCGAGCCGCAGCCGACGGGCCCTGCTCTCCAGGACCGCACCAAACCGGGCATATTCGGGCCGCAGCCGCATCACCCAGCCGTCGTCGCGCGAGACGACCTCGTAGGGGCAGTTGTCCGCCCGGCAGCGGCTGCCCAGTTCGGCGGCAAGTTCGTCGATCTCCTGCGGCCGCACGCCGCGCATCAGCCCGGCCACGCTACGGCTGGAGATCGGCCGGCCGCCGGGCAGGCCCACGAACAGCATCGCCTCCAGGATCGTCGCCGGGTTGACGCGGCAGGTGGCGTCGTCGTCGGCAGCCCCGTCGTCGAGGTCCGGGGAGGCATCCTCGTGGACCACGCCGGACGACTGCCCGGCGCCGGGGATGGCGTTAGCCTGGTCGGTCCCCATCATCGCGGCGAACGCCTGAGCGAGACGGTCGATCGACAGGCCGCCATCCGCCGGCGCGGCCTGGAACCCGGCAGCCGTCTCGGCATCATCCGCGCCGCGCCTGCTGCCCATGTTTCCTCCGGCCTTGCCCCGGCCCGCAACGGTCCGTCGCGAGCGGCCCCAGGTTGCTCAGAACAGGCGGCCGTTTCGCTCCGCCACGCTCTCCGGCTTGCGCCGGCGACCGCTTCGAGTGCGGCTCCGCGACCCGCCGGCCGGTTTCTTCCTCTCGAGCCGCTTGCCGTCTTTCGTAGCCGGTGCGCTCTTGAGCGGCTCGGCCGCCCCGTCGAGCGCATCGCCGACCTCGATCGTCGCCAGCCGGGCTTCGATTCGGGCCGCATACTCCACCGACAGTTCGAGCCCCTGGAACGAGCGGCCGAGCTTCTTGGCCACCGCGAGCGTCGTGCCGCTGCCGCCGAACGGATCGAGAACGAGGTCGCCCGGATTGCTGCAGGCGCGAATGATCCGCCCCAGCAACTGCTCCGGCATCTGGCAGCCGTGCCAGCCGGAGCGCTCCTTGAACGTGCCGCAGACCCGCGGGAAATACCAGGTATCCTCCTCCGCGGTGAATCCCTCCGGAAGATCCTGCGGCCGGAGAATCCAGGTGTCGTCGGGCAGCCGCCCCTTTGCATTCGCCCGCCGGTCACCGTAGACGAGTTCGCGGGCCGAGGGCACGCGAATGGCGTCGAGGTTGAACGTGCACCGCGCGGGATCCTTGACGAAGTGAAACAGGTGCGCGTGCGAACGGCTGAACTTGTACTTGCAGTTCACGCCGAACGTGTAGTACCAGATGACCCAGCTGCGGCAGGTGAATCCCAGTTCGCGGGTGGCGAGGAGCTTGAGTTCCGCCGCATACTCGTCGCCGATCGCCAGCCAAAACGTGCCGGAACCGCCGAGCACGCGATGGATCTCCCCCATCCAGCGGCGCGACCAGGCAAGGTAGTCCTCGGCCGACCGGTCGTCGTCGTAGGAGTCGTACTCGTAGCCGATGTTGAAGGGGGGATCGGCGAACGCGAGCTGGACCCGGCCGTCCGGCACCCGGGCAAGCAGTTCGAGACAATCCCCCTGATGCACTCGGTCGACGGGCAGCGGGGCGTGGATTCGGTTCCGGGCCATGCCCGAGAGTCTACGCCCTTCGTGCGGCCATCGCCAGCCTCGGCCGCCCCCCCAACCTGCCGTCAGGCTCGGGTCACGCATGCCGGCCCGACGTCAGCCCTGCAGGATCTCGGAAAACTCGCCTGCGTTCTGGGCGAAGGATTTTTCCGGGATGTCGAAGCGGTGCAGCATGGTGACGAACAGATCACCGAGCGGCCGATTGTTCTTGCCCGAACTGAATGGCTCGTTTCCCGGCTGCAGAAAACACCGTCCGTGCCTCAGCCCGAGGTTTTTGCCCCCCGCCAGAACCGTGGGATAGTTGACGGCAATGTGGGTATGCCCGGTGGCACAGCCGAACAGGCTCATGGTGTTGTCGAGCAAACGCGAATCGCCCTCCCGGATCGACGCGAGCCGCCCCACGAAGTAGGCGAACTGCTTCACGAGCCAGCGGTCGTATTCGAACTTCTCGGGGTCGGGCGAGTGGTTCAGGCCGTGGTGGTCCCGTTTGCTGATCCCGAGGAGGATCGGGAACCGGCCGACGAGCCCGGAAGTGACGGTCTCGTCGCCGATCTGATACGCCGCCACCCGCGTGGTGTCGGTCTCGAACGCCAGGACGATCAGGTCGAGGAAGGTGCGCACGAAATCGACCGGTCCGTCCGGGCTGACCTCCAGGTTCACCCGCGAGCGATCCACCTGGGGCAGAACCTTGCCGAGCCACTCCTGGGCCCTGACGAGTCGGACCTCGACCTCGCTCAGCGACTGCAGGAACTCGTCGAGCCGGCGCTGGTCCGTCCGGCCGAGCGTCGTCCGCAACGCGCGGGAATCCTCCAGCAGGAAGTCGACCCGCCGGCGGCCCGAGGAGATCGCCTTCTCGCGGGCGGCGACGTCGCCCGCATTGGGAGCCTCGAACAGCCGGTCGAAGATGAACTTCGGATTCGCCTCGGCGGGAATAGACCGGCCCGAGGAGTCGAACGAGATCGTCGTCGATCGGGGCGGCGTTCCCACGCCGCCATTGGTCGACATCACCAGCGAATCGATCCGCGTCTCTGCCGCGAGATGCCGGGCGATCACCTGATCGAGCGAGATCGAATTCTGCAGCCGGAGCCGCATGTCGGCGCCCGTCAGCCAGCTGTCCCCGACGAAGTGCCCGATCGTCTGCCGGCACTGCGGATGCGACAGGCCGCCGAAGACGGTGACATCGGCCTTGTGCGGGGCCAGCGGCTCGAGCGACGGCGACAGTTCGTAGTCGGCCCCGCCCTGCTTGGGAAACCATGACTTGCAGTCGACGCCGTACGGAAAGTAGATGGCACAGAACCGCTTCCGCCGCTGCTCCGGCTCACCCGAGCCCGCCATCGCCTCCATCCATGGCAGCGGGAGCATGAGACCCGCCCCGCGGAGAAACGTTCGCCTATCGAGATGCCAGGAGGGGCGGGCCATGGTCAGCACTCCTTGTCAGGTTATCGACTGTAAGTGGATCGACATGCCGCTGCCCGGCTCGCCGCCGGACGCTACTTGGTTCGAAACGGTTCACTCGCGACGATCAGGTCGATGAGATCCGTCAGCCCGTCGCCACGTTCGCGGAGCGCGGGGACGATCGCGTCGACCGCCTCCTGGTCGCCGAGCGTGAGCGTCCGGCCCAGCGCGTAGGCCATCATCTTGCGGATCATCGCCCGGCGAAAGGAATCGGCCTTCGCGCGGACCAGTTCGGCCTTCAATTCCCGCATGCCGCCGATCGCGGCGCCGGTCGGCAGTTCGGTCTCGGCCTCGATCGGGTGCGTGGTCCGCCGCAGCCGCAGGGCCGCGCCGGCACCATCTCGCTGCCAGTTGCCCACGGCGTCGTACTCCTCGAACGCCAATCCCCAGGGGTCGATCTTGCGATGGCAGCCGGCGCAGGCGGCGTTCGTCCGATGCAAGGCCAACGCCTGCGGGATAGTCAGGTTCTTCGCCGCGGGCTGATCACGGTCCAGTGTGGGCACGTTCGGGGGCGGTGGCGGCGGGACTTAGTCGAGAAAATTCTTCAAGAGCCAAATGCCGCGCTTGATCGGATGGCTGTCGATCCCGTCGGAGTTGCCGGTGAGGATGGCGGCCTGGGTCAGGATGCCGCCGCGGTGGTGCGAGTCGTCGAGCTTCACCTTGCGGAACTCATGCCCGCTGACTCCGGGAATTCCGTAATGGTCCGCGAGCGTCTCGTTGACGCAGGTGAAATCGGAGTCGATGAACTGGAAGATGCTCAGGTCGCCGCGGAGGACTTCGGCGAAGAAGTGGACTGTTTCCAGCCGCATCGCCGCGGCCAGTTTGGCGTCGAAGCCGGGATACTTCTCCTCGTTGATCATCACGCGCTTGAGGCCGTCGAGATCGAGCCATTGATCGGCGTACTGCTCGATGAACGCCCAGGCCCGGTGGTCGTGAATCAGCCGGTGAACCTGGGCGGACCGCACCGCCGGGTCGTTCAGTTTCCCTTCCTCAGCCAGCCCCAGAAGCGTCTCGTCCGGCAGCGTGCTCCAGAGGAAGTACGCCAGCCGCGATGCCAGTTCGCGATCGGTGAGCGGTTCCTTCGCCTCGCGCGTGCGGCCCGCCGGCAGGCCGAGAAACCGCGGCGACGTGAGGACGACGCTGAGCGTCTCGCGCAGGCTTTCCTCCAGCGTCTTGGTCTCGGCCCGGGCCTGCGTCCAAAATCGCACGAGCCGGTCGAGGTCGGCGGCGGGGAGCGGCCCCCGATAGGCGCGGGTGGCGAACCGGCGCACGACTTCCCGCGCGTACTCCGCCTCCGGCAAGTCGCCCCGCGGGAACAGAATGGCGGTGTGCGTCGGCGGCGGCCACGTCTCGAGGTACGGATGCACGAGTTCGACCGACTCGATCTTCAGCCGTGGCGGGAATTTCTCCCCCTTGAGCACCTTGGCCGAATTCCAGGCATTGATGCCGATCCCCTTCAGCCCGGCCCAGCCCTCCGTGCGAACGCGGAACTCGTAGTCGCGGACGTCGCCATGATCGACACGAATCGGATCGCCGAGCAACGACACGCTGGCGCCACCGTCGCCGGAAACGGACATCCCGACCGTCAGGTACGCCGCGCGACCGGCGTCGGCTCCGGCTTCCGGCTCGGCGCGGGCGACGCGGAACTTGAGCCGCATTTCGCCTCGCGAAAAATCGAAGTTCCGGAGGGCCAAAGACAGCCTCTTGTCGGGCAACGCCACTCCCGTGAAGGCCGGCTTGGTGTCGGCGGGGGGCAGTGGGTCTTCGAAGAACTTGCGCTGGATTTCGATCCGCACGTCCTTTTGCCTGGCGTATTGGAAGGAGTCCCCGGGGCGGTCCGCCGGCCTGGGAAGCACCTCGACAGCGGCCGCGTCCCGTTTCCCCGGGGTCAGCCGATAGCGGTGCACCACCGGCTCGGGCCCGGAGACGATGGCCGCGTTCAAGGCTGCGTCGGCGATCTTCAGGTACGTCTCATACTGCAGCGGCGAGACCCGGAGCGTCTCGCCGTCGTTGCGGAACCCGTCCTCGGAGTACCCATCGTCCGGGAGTTCCCTGGCGAACGAAATCCGCAAGCCGAGCAGTTCTTGCAGCGTGCGCTCATACTCAAACCGGGTCAGCCGGCGGAAGTTGGCCGCATCGTTCTTTGCGACCGCGGCACGACGGCGTTCCTGGTCGATCCACGCCGTCATCAGTTCCCGATCTTCCTTCTTCAGGGCGGGCTCCGAGTCCGGAGGCATGTCGCCGAAGTTGAGCCGATCCAGCACCTCGCGCCAGTGGGCCCCGTCGTGGCCCGCCACGAAATCCGGGTCGAGCTTGTCGATCCGCAGTTCGGCCTCCTGCTTGTCTTTCCCGTGACACGTGAAGCAGTGCTTCGCGAACAGGGGCACCACCCGGGAATACGGAATGGCTTCGCCCGCCCGCGAGACCCGCGGCCCGCCAACCACGAGCGCGGCGGCCAGAAACAGACAGGACGGCATGATCCGCTGACGAATCTGTCGTAAGTTCATGGCGAGCATCACGAATGAGCGGCGGGGCATCCTCGACGACATGGACGGCCAAGCGACTCCAATCCCATCGGATCCTCGTACGTTGGAGCTTCCTCTTGCCCGCTACGGAACAGCCCCCCTGACGAGCCGAAACCCGTGGAGGACGTCTTGATACGCCGGTGCGTCCCGGCAGCGGGCCGCCGCCTGGCACGACTCTCCCTTATCATACCACCCGCCGCCACGGGAGATCCAGACAGCGCCGTCCGCGGTCCCCGTCCGCTGCCAGACGTTGCCGTGCATGTCGTACAACCCGAGCCTGTTGGGCGGATACGAGCCCACCGGGGCGGTCCGCGCCAGGTTCGGTCCCGTGGCCCCCTTGCCGGCGGGCTGTTCGCCGTTGAAGTTGGCCTCCTTCGAGGAAAGGTCGTTGGTCGGTGTGTCGAAGTAGAAGTGGTACGAGCACTCCTTCTCGGTCGTCACGCCGCCCCGGCAGGCGTACTCCCATTCCGCCTCGGTCGGCAGGCGATACAGGTATCCGTTCCCCTTCTCTTTTTCGTTCAACTTCTTGATGAAGTCCTGCACCTGGGTCGAGGACACCTGCTCGACCGGGAACTGCTTCAACTGGTCTTCCTTGAAAGCCCGGACGGCACCCCCGCCCTTGCCTCCCTTCGTGAACCAACTCGGGTTCCTCTTCATCACCTCCACCCACTGCCCCTGCGTGACGGTGTGGATGGCGATCTCGAAGTCTTCCTCGATCTGCGTCTTGACCGCCGAGCCCGGCTTGCCGTTCCAGCCCAGATAGGTCGTCCCCTTCGGCAGCGGCACGAACCTCATGCCCAGCGGGCCGTCCTTCGGCGTCGGCGGTTCGGCCAGAGCGGTGGCGGCCACCCGGTTCCCGAGCACCAAGGCCAGGACCAGCCAAGCGAACCGTGCACGCGCTTCAGTCGGCACCATCAAGCACTCCTCGGATTCCCGAGGTCGTCTCCCTGCGCCCGCTACCCTGCCTGAAGAACTCCCTGAAGATCATCGGAAGGAGAACGGAGCGGGGGGCCGAAATTCGTTGTGGAGGCTAAAAGCCCTCTAATTGTAACGGGTGGTTTGGGTCGGGCAATATGGGCAATTTGCTCTTCGCTTTCGCTGTTCTCATTGGAAGCCCGCCTCTCCGGTCGCCAGCAGGATTGCCGCCCGGCAGGCGTTGTCAAAGGCGGCGAGGTCGAGGCGTTCCTGGGTGGTGTGGATTTCCATCTGCCCGCAGCCGAGCGTGACCGTCGGCACGCCGTTTGCGACCATCCAGTTTGCGTCGAGTCCCCCGTTGGAGACATCGAGCCGGGGCGTGAGGCCGATCGCCCGCACCGCAGCCTGCGCCGCGACGACGCAGGGTTCGTCGGCATCGAGCCGAAAGGCTTCGTAGTCGAGGTGGCCGTCGAACGCGACCCGGCCGGTCTTGCCGGCCGCGGTTCGCACCCGGCGGGCCGCGTCCGCGAACGCCCTCTCGATCGCCTTGACGATCCGGCCGCGAAATGCAGCGTCGTGGCTGCGGGCCTCCGCGCGGAGCGTGGCGGACTCGGCCACGACGTTGGTCGCGGCGCCGGCGTGGATCACTCCGACATTGCTCGTGCCGCGCTTGCCGTCCTTCTCCACCAGCCCGTGCCAACCCTGCTCGACGAGCGTGGCGATCGCCAGCGCCGCGATCGCGATCGCCGACACCCCCTTCTCCGGCGCCACGCCGGCATGGCTGGGGATGCCCTCGATGGCGATGTCCATGCGGTAGCCGCCGGTGGCACCGACGGTGATCTTTTCCACGGCACCGCCGTCGAAGTTGAAGGCCAGCTTCGGCCGACCGAGGTCGGCCGCCTTCACGAACCGGGCGCCGTACAGCCCCACCTCCTCCTGGATGGCGAACAGAAGCGTGAGCGGCGGATGCGGGATCCCACGCCGCAGGATCTCGAGCGCCGTCGCCAGCACCACGCTCACCCCGGCGCGGTCGTCGCCGCCGAGCCCGGTCTTCGGATCGGCACTCACGACGTGGCCGCCGCGGACCACGGGCTTGGCGCCGAGACAGACCGGCACCGTGTCCATGTGGGCCATCAGCAGCCGGCGCGGGCCCGGCAGGGTGCCGGGCAGCTTCACGATCAGGTTGCCCACCTCGCCGCGCAGCGGCGTCTTCGTGTGCGCCGCGTCGAAGGCGATCGCGTCGGCCGGGCAGCCCGCCTCGCGCAGCCATTTCACGATCCGCTCGGCGACCGCCCCCTCCTGCCCCGACACCCCGGGGATCGCGAGCAGGTCGAGCAGCACGCGCCGCGCAGCGGCCGGGTCGGGGCCCGCGGCCTTCGCCGCCCCCCTGCTCCCCGTGGCGGCGGCCCGTACACTGGCCGGCTTCACGGCCTTGCCGGCCGGCTTTCCGGCCGCGGCGGCCGGCTTCGTCGTCTTGGTCTTTCGGGATACTGGCATGCGGATCTTTCTGGCGGGGATCATGCAGGGCTCGCACGTGGCGGCCCTCGTGCACGATCAGACCTATCGGAACACCCTGCGCGACCTCGTTCAGGGGCACTGGCCGAACGCCGAAGTCTACGATCCGTTCGCCAACCACGCCATGTCGGTGGGCTATGACGTGCGCCGGGCCCGCGAGGTGTTTCTCGGCCACGTGGAGATGTGCCGCGTCTTCGACCTGCTCGTGGCCTACGTCCCCGAGGCCTCGATGGGGACGGCGATCGAGATGTGGGAGGCGCACCGGCATGCCCGGACCGTCGTCACGATCACGCCGCTGGTGCACAACTGGGTGGTGCAACTGACGAGCGCCGCGGTCTATCGCGACGTCGACGCCTTTCGCCACGCCATCGAGAGCGGCGCGATCGACCGGCTTCTCGCCGACGCGTCGGCGGCTCAGGCCCCGCCGCGCCGGTAGGCCACGGCCAGGCCGCAGGCGGCGGCGATCCGCGGCGCCGCGTCGGCGCCGAGCGGCCACACCTGAAGACGGCGCCCCGCGTCGACAGCGTCTTCCATCCAGTCGCGGCGCAGGGTCGCGGCGGTGTCGTCGTCGGCGGCGACGACCACGGTGCTCGAGCCGATCGCCCTGCCGACGAGCCGGCGGAGCGACGGCCGACCGGCGGTGGCCGTGAGGTCGCCGGCGGCGACGTGCACGACGACCGGGGCCCCGGTTTCCGCGGCGAGATCGGTGAGAATGCTCGCATGGGCCACGAAGATCGCGTCGGGGTAGAGCGCGTCGGCCGCCTCGTCGATCGCCTGCCGGGCGGTCTCCCGCGCCAGCCCCAGAAGCCGCGACTTCACATCCGCCACGGCACCGAGCAAGGCCTCGGCCGACCCGTCGCGGACGGCGGCGAGAAACAGCCGCGATCCGGCAGCGACGTCGTGGAGGTGGATGCCGTACATGCCGGGCGACCGGCCCTCGAGCCCCGGCAGACGGGAGGGCCCGCAGACGGCCACCTCCATGCCGATCGCCTCCAGTCCGGCGCGCAGCACATGACTCCGGCTGGCCGGATCGTCGCAGCGGCCGTGGTCGACGAGCAGAATCCGCATGGAGTTCCCGCGCTGGCGGCCCGGCCGAAGAGTTCCTCCCGACCGGTGGAGTATGATGCCAGAAAGATCACCTGCCGGGCGACACGTCCCCGGCCGCCCGCCCCGTGCTCGGAAACCGTTCCCATGCCCGCTTCCACCCCGACCTCTCCCGCTGCTCCCGATGCCGCGTTCGCCGACATCGGTCCCCTGCAACTGGTCGAGTATCCGCAACCTGCCCTCGCCCGGCGGGCGCAGCCTCTGATGCGGATCGACGCGGCGATCCGCGACGCGGTGGCTCGGATGTTCGACATCATGTACGAGTCCCAGGGCATCGGCCTCGCCGCCAACCAGGTCGCCCTCCCCTACCGCCTGTTCATCGTGAACACGGCCGGCCGACGCGGTGACGGGGAGGAATTCGTGTTCGTCAATCCCACCCTGAGCCGGCCGCGCGGTTCGGCGGTGCAGGAGGAGGGCTGTCTGAGCCTGCCGGGCGTGCGCATGGACGTGCGGCGGCCGGAGCGGATCGTGATCGACGCCTGGTCGCTCGACGGCACGCCGCTTCGCCTCGATCTCGACGGGCTCTTCGCCCGGGTGGTGCAGCACGAGTTCGACCACCTCGAAGGGAAGTTGTTCACCGACCGGCTCACCGACGCGGCCGCGCTCGAGGCCCGGCGGGCGCTCGACAGCTTCAGCGAGGTGTTCGCCGGCAGGCTGTCGCGGGGCGAACTTCCGCCGCTCGCCGCCATGGCCGCGGAACTCGACCGGCTCGAGGCCGCCCGATGCACGGCGTGAGTCGGCTCCGGCTCCTCGTCATGGGCACCGGACCGTTCGCGGTGCCGATGCTGGCGGCGGTCCTCCGTTCGCGTCACGAGATCGTGGCGGTCGTGACCCGGCCCGACCATGCGCCGCCCGGGCGCCGTCCGGCGCCGAACCCGGTCCGCGCTGCGGCCACGGCCGCCGGCCTTGCCCTGCTCGACCCCGAGCGCGTCAACGCGCCCGCCGCCTGTGCGACGATCGCGGCCCACGCCGCCGACCTGTTCGTCGTCTGCGACTACGGGCAGATCCTGTCGGCCGACCTGCTCGCCGTGCCCCGGCTCGGGGCGATCAACCTGCACGGCTCGCTGCTGCCCCGGCACCGCGGGGCGGCACCGGTGCAGTGGGCGATCCTCGGCGGCGACCCGATCAGCGGCGTGAGCGTCATCCGCATGACTCCCGCGCTCGACGCGGGCAACGTGCTCGTGACGCGGTCGACCCCGATCGGCGCGGACGAGACGGCGCCGCAACTCGAGGAGCGGCTGGCGGCGTTGGGCGCGGACGCCGTGCCGGAGGCGATCGACCTGATTGAGGCGGCGGTCGCCGCCGGGCGACCGCTCGACCGGCTGGGAGTCCCCCAGGACGCCGCGCGGGCGACACGGGCACCGCGGCTCACCAAGAGCGACGGCGTGGTCGACTGGTCGCGGCCTGCCGTGCAGATCGAGCGGATGCGACGGGCGTTGGAACCATGGCCGCGGACGACGACCACGTTCACCCGTGCCGACGGCCGCGTGCAGCGGCTCGTGCTCGAGGAACTGGCGATCGCCCCTGGGGCCAACGTGCCGCCGGACACATCGGCACCGGGCACGGTACAAGCGACCGACGGCGGCCGCATCAGGGTGGCCTGCGGAGCGGGCACGGCGGTCGAAATCCGCCGGCTCGTGCCGGAGGGAAGCCGGAGCATGACGGCAGCCGAGTTCCTGCGCGGCAGTCCGCTCCGTCCGGGCGTGCGACTGGGATGACCAGGCCTGACGCGGCTCGGGTCGCCCGCTGGCCCGTGCTGGCCAGTTTTTCCCCGCCTTTCGCCCGTCACGAGTCGCCCAGGATGGGCCCCGACCCCGGAGGCCGCGGATGACGTATAATCTAGTTGATCGTCGGATGGGAATTCCTCCGACATATACTCGGGGCGGCGGTTCAGCCTTCGTTTCGCCGCCCACCATCGTGCAGAAAGCAGGCTGACGCATGCCCTCCTTCCCCCACGCGATCCTGACCCCCGATCGCATCGATCGTCGGGCCGTACTCAAGGGCGTCGGCCTCGGCGCCGGGGCCGTGGTCCTCCAGCCGTTCCTCAACGCGCTGGCCGCCCAGGCCGCCGGGCAGCCCGCGCCGCCGCGGATCGTCTTCTTCATGGAGCAAAACGGGCTCTACCCATACCACGTGCAGCCCAAGGGGCTCGATCGCAGCGGCAAGAACGCAGCGCTGATCGACCGCCCTCTCGCCGACCTCGAGCTGCCCGACCCGATCTCCCCGCTCGCGCCGTTCAAGGACCGGATTGCGATCATCCAAAAGCTCTCGCACAAGGTCTCGGGCGCCGGCGACCACAGCAAGAATTTCGGTGGGCTCGGCTGCTACCAGTGGCGGAAGGGGCCGGCGGGGCAGACCATCGATCATGCCTTCGCCGCGGCCGTGCCGGGCATCATCCCGGTCGTGGGGCTCGGCGTGCCCGCGCGGGCGGACTCGGTCTTCACCGAGAGCGTGTCGGCGATCGGGCCGAAGAAGCCGCTGGCCTTGATCTGCGATCCGCAGGTCGCCTTCCAGACGCTGTTCGGCAGCGTTGCTGAGGGAGAAGCGGCCCGCGTCTTCACCGCACGAAACAAGCTCCTCGACTGGATCCGCTCCGATGTCCGTCGCGTCCGCGAGTCGCTTCCCGGCATGGACCGTGAGAAACTCGACGCCTACCTCGACGCCTTCGTCGAGATGCGCGACCGGCAGGACAAGCTCGTGACCGTCAAGGACCGACTCAAGGCCCATCAGCCGGCCAGCGACGGGTTCGCGAGCGACAAGAACACCGACCGCTTCCAGTCGCAGTGCGCGGTCGCCGCGGCGGCCCTCGCGGGCGGCCTGACCAACGTGGTCACGATCGACGCCTCGTGCGGCCATGCGTACCACACCTGGAAGGCCTTGGGCGTCGAACTCGACGGCCATGCCATCGGTCACAAGAATCCGCCGCCGGAGGAGATGACCGTGCCGATCCGCAAGTTCCATGCGGAGCGGGTCGCCGACCTCGCCCGCCGGCTCGACTCGATCAAGGAAGGCGACGGCACCATGCTCGACAACACGCTCATCGTCTGGATGAGCGACTCGGGCGAGGGCCATCACGGTTTCTGCGGCGAGTGGCCGCTGGTGCTCGTCGGTGGGATGGGCCATCGGCTCAAGACCGCCGGCCGGTTCCTCCAGTTCCCGGGCTACGGCATGGCGGGCAATCGCACGATTCGCAACTTCTACCTCGCCTTGCTCCACGCCGCGGGCGACGCACGGGCGAAGTTCGGCGACCTCGATCCGGCCATGACCGCCAGCGAGCAGGCCGGCCCGCTCGTCGAGATTCTCGCGTAGCGGTGTCGACCGCGGACGAAGCCGCAGGTTTTCCGGAGCGATGTCCGTCGTGACCTGCTCGGGCAGGCCTGTCGCCCGCCTGCTCGCCCGCCTGCTCGCCCGATGGGTCGGCTGCTACACTCGTCGGCATGACGAAGCGGCTCTGGATCGAGACGGTCGGCTGCCAGATGAACGTGCTCGACAGCGAGCTCGTCGTTGCGGCGCTGCGCCGCCAGGGCTGGGATCTGGCCCGCTCCGCCGTCGAGGCGGACGCTGTGTTCTTCAACACCTGTAGCGTCCGCCAGCATGCCGAGGACAAGATCTACTCGGCCCTGGGCCGGGTGCGGATCGAGAAGGCGAAGCGGCCCGACCTCGTCGTCGGCGTGCTCGGCTGCATGGCGCAGAAAGACCAGGATCTGATCCGACGCCGGGCGCCCTGGGTGGACATCGTGGTCGGTCCCGGCCAGTTGCACCAGGTGCCGGCGCTCGTCGCCGAGGTCCGCGCCGGGGGCGGACCGCGGATCGAGGTCAGCCTCGACCGCAGGGGGGCGAGCCGCGACGCGATCGCGCGCAGCTTCGAGAGCTACGATCCCGACCGCGACCCCGGCATGCGGACCACACCGTTCCAGGCCTTCGTCCGCACGCAGACCGGCTGCGACAAGTTCTGCGCGTTCTGCGTGGTGCCCCATGTCCGCGGTCCGGAGCAGGCCCGGTCCCCCGAAACGATCCTCGCCGAGGCCCGCAAGCTGGTCGCCGAGGGCTGCCGCGAGATCACGCTCATCGGCCAGACGGTCAACAGCTACCGTTGGACGGACGGCGGACGCACGACGCGGCTCGCCGACCTGCTCGACCGGCTGACGGCGGTCGACGGCCTCGACCGGATCAAGTTTGTCACGAACTATCCGCGGGACATGACCGACGACCTGATCGCGGCCGTCCGTGACCTGCCGAAGGTGAGCCACTACCTGCACGTGCCGGCCCAGCACGGCTCCGATGACACGCTGGCCCGGATGAAGCGGGGCTACACGATCGGCGAGTACATGGAGATGCTCGGCCGAATCCGGGCGGCACTGCCGGAGGCGGCCGTCACCAGCGACTTTATCGTCGGCTTCTGCGGCGAGACCGACGCCGAGTTTCAGGCCACGCTCGACCTCGTCCGCACGGCCGACTTCAAGAACTCGTTCATCTTCAAATACAGTCCACGTCCCGGCACCAAGGCCCACGAGCGGCTCGCCGACGACGTCCCGGAGCCGGTCAAGAAGGAGCGGCATCGCCTGCTCCTCGAGGCCCAGGAGGAGGTGAGCCTGGCCGGCAACCGGCGGTTCATCGGCAGCCGGCAGCAGGTGCTCGTCGAGGGGCGCTCGGTGCGGGACGAGAAGCGGCCCGAAGCCGCGGATTCCGGTCCTGTGCCGCAACTGACGGGCCGCACGATGTGCGATCGGATCGTCGTCTTCGACGCCCCGCTCCGGCTCGTGGGCCGGCTCGTCGACGTGGACATCGTCGCCGCGGGGGCCTGGTCGCTCTCCGGCGTCGTCGCCGACGGCCTGGCCGACGCCATGCCGCTCGACGACCTGCGGTTCGGCGACGAAACGCCCGCGGTTTACCAGATCGCGACACCTCTCTCGGGCCGGTCGGCCGGAGGCTGAGGTGACGCCTTCCGGCGGACGCAACGCGAGGCGGGCCGACAGGGCGGACGCCGCGGCGGCCGATGCGGACGCCGTCGTCATGCCACTCGCCGACACCGCCGCGGCGCATCGTGTTCGCGCGTCGCTGGCCGGCCTGGGGCTCGCGGGCGACCTGCTCGATCCACTCTGGCTGCGAATCGCGGGCCTGCTCCCCGAACTCGCCGATCCCGACCGCGTGCTCGCCGCCTTCGAGCGGTTCCTGTGCGGCGTCCGCAGCCCGCTGGCGACGGCCGCCCTCTTCGATCGCGATCCGGCGGCCCTCGACACGCTGCTGCGGCTCTTCGCGGCCAGCCCGTTCCTGGCGGAAATCGTCATCGCCGACCCCGAGGCCTGGGAACGCGTCCGCCTCGACCGGGGCCGGCCCGAGAAGCCCGCCGCGCTGGCGGCGGCGCTCTCGGCCGAGGTCCGGATGCTCGGCCGCGGTGCGGCGGCCGACGGCGAGGCCGTGCTCCGGGCCCTGCGCCGGTTCAAGCGTCGCGAACTGCTGCGGATCGCCTATGGCGACATCGTGATGGGGCAACGACTGGAGACAGTCGTCGGCCAGTTGTCGCACGTGGCCGACTGCGTCGTGCAGGCGGCGGTCGAGGCCGCGCTGGCCCGGGTGGGGGAACGGCGGGGCGTGCCGCGCGAACCGGGCGCCGAGCGGGCCACGCTCGCCGTGATCGCCCTCGGCAAGCTCGGCGGTGCCGAACTCAACTACTCCAGCGACATCGACCTCGTCTTCGTCTTCTCCGCCGACGGCCGGGTGGACGGCCCGAAGCCCTGCACCAATCAGGAATTTTTCGACCGCGTCGTGCAGGAGGCCGTGCGACTGATCACCGAGCCGACCGAACTCGGTGCGGCGTACCGGGTCGACCTGCGGCTTCGCCCGCACGGCTCGGCCGGTCCGGCCGCGCTCCCCCTCGAGGCGATGCTCCAGTATTACGACCGGCTCGGCCGCACCTGGGAACGGCAGGCCTGGGTGAAGGCCCGCTGCGTGGCGGGCGACGCGGCGCTCGGGCAGCGGCTGCTCGACGAACTCCAGCCCTGGATCTACCGGCGCTGGCTCTCGCGTGCCGACATCAGCGGCATCAAGGCGCTCAAGCGTCGCATCGAGCGCCGCTCGCGGGACGCCGGCTCCGAGTCGAGCGACGTCAAGCATGGCCGGGGCGGCATCCGCGACGTCGAGTTCACGATCCAGTTCCTGCAGCTCCTCAGTGGTGGCGACACGCCGCAGGTCCGCACCGGCACGACGCTCGAGGCGATCCGCCGGCTCGCCGCGGCCGGCGGCCTCACCGACCAGGAGCGGGAGATCCTCGAGCGGACCTACACCCTCCTGCGGACCACGGAACACCGGCTCCAGATCCTCTACGACAGGCAGACGCACGACCTTCCGACCGAAGAGGACGAGTTCGCCCGCCTGGCGGCGCGGATGGGCTATGGCGGCGACGCCGCGGGCCGCGGCCGGCTGCGTGCCGAACTGGCGGATGCCACGGCGCTCAACCGCAAGATCCTCGATCATCTCCTCCACGACGCCTTTCCCGCCGACGACGCCCCCGAGCCGGAGGTCGATCTCGTCCTCGATCCCGAGCCCGCTCCCGACACGGTCCGGGAGGTGCTCGGACGGCACGGCTTCCGCGACGTTGCCGCCGCCCACCGGGCGCTGGTCGGGCTGGGGGAGGAGCGGGTCCGGTTCCTCTCCACCCGGCGCTGCCGCCACTTCCTCGCCGCGATCGCGCCGCGGCTCCTGGCGGCGATCGGCAGGACACCCGATCCCGACGCCACGCTCGGCAACCTCGCGGCCGTCAGCGACTCGCTCGGCGGCAAGGGCGTGCTCTGGGAACTCTTCAGCTTCCATCCGCCGTCGCTCGACCTCACGGTCCGGCTGTGCTCGGCCTGCCCGTT
>JBKDUV010000155.1:0-6719 GCA_046339335.1 Planctomycetia bacterium
CCTTCCAGCTGCCGCTCGACCAGATCGACCGCATCGTCGGCGAGACGACGGGGGACGCCGTGGCCGGCGTCCACGCCGACCCGGAGCGGCTCGTGCATGTGCTCGATCCGGGGCGCATGATCCATTCACTGGGGCGGCCACGGCCGCAGACAACCGAAAGGCAGGGTTCGCATGGCACTTCATGATCGGTCCGGCGCCGCCGGCTCGTGGTGGTCGTTTCTCACCAATCCCCTCCTCCTCGCCCTGCTCGGGGTGTCGCTGATCCCGATGCTGTTCATGGGCCTGATGAGTTACCGGACCGCGGCGAAGGCCCTGGAGCAGCAGGCCTTCAAGCAGCTGGAGACCGTCAACACCATCACCGGCAAGGCGGTGGAACGGTATTTCGACACGCTGCACCACGAGCTGGCCGTGCTCGCCGAGGCCGAGGCGAGCCGGGAGGCGCTTCGCGAGTTCACGGCCGGGCTGGCGACGCTGCGGGCCGACGACAAGGTCGACGACGCGGGCCTGGCCACGGCGCGACGCGAACTGGAGGCGTTCTACACCGGCGAATTCGCCACCGAATACGATCGCCGCGCCGGCGCGGCCAAGGACATGCGGCCACTCGCCGAGGCGCTCGACGACGACGCCGTCTACGCCCAGCATCTCTACATTCGCGACAATCCCAACCCGATCGGATCGAAGCACCTCCTCGACACGGCGGCCGACGGCTCGGCCTATTCGAAGGCCCACGCCCGCTGGCACCCGTTCTTCCGCAGCCTCAAGGAAAAATACGGCGTCGCCGACGTGTTCCTCATCGATGCCGCCCAGGGCCGCGTCGTCTACAACGTCTTCAAGGAGATCGACTTCGCGGCCTCGCTGCGGACCGGACCGCTGGCCCTGTCGAGACTCGCCGCCGCATTCCAGCAGGCAGCCGCGGCCGGACGGCGCGGGGCCGTGACGTTCGGACGCTTCCAACGCTACCTGCCGGCGTGCGACGAGCCGGCGGCGTTCATCGTGGCCCCGATCCACGACGGCCGGACGTTCGTCGGAGCACTGGCCTTCCAGCTGCCGCTCGACCAGATCGACCGCATCGTCGGCGAGACGACCGGCATGGGGCAAACCGGCGAGACCTATGCGATCGGACCGGACCGGGAGTTCCGCAGCAACTCCCGATTCGCGGCGGCGATGGGTTCCAAGACGACGGTCATCAACGGCAAGTTCAAGGTCGACACGCCGGCCGTGAAGGCGGCGGTCGATCAGGGAACGGCCGGCACGGGGCTCCAGAACGGCCACCGCGGCAACCCCGCACTCGTCTCGTGGCGGCCGGTCACCGTCCACAAGGATGCCGGCGGCGGCAGCGACGACGTCCGCTGGGCGCTCGTCTCCGAGATCGACGCCGTCGAGGTCCGGGAGCCGATCAGCCGGCTGCTCCGGCTCGGCCTGACCGTGTTTGGCCTGACGGCCGCCGCGGTCCTCGCCGTGTCCACGCTCATCGCCCGGCGGCTGACGAGCGAGTCGCGACGGCAGGCGGCCCTCGTCGGCGGCATCGTCGACAACACGCACGCCCTGGCCAGCGCCTCCGAGGAACTCACGAGCGTCAGCCAGCAGATGAGCGCCGCGGCCGAGGAGACCACCGCCCAGGCCAACCTCGTGTCGGCCGCCGCCGAGCAGGTCAGCGGCAACGCCCGCACCGTGTCGGGATCGATCGAGAACCTCGTGGCCAGCATCCACGAGATCGCCCGCAACGCCCAGTCGGCGGCGACGACCGCCCGGCAGGCGGTGGACATGGCGGCCACGACGTCGACCACGATGGACGCGCTGGGCCGCTCCAGCAACGAGATCGGCGCCGTCGTCAAGGTGATCAACTCGATCGCCGAGCAGACCAACCTCCTGGCCCTCAACGCCACGATCGAGGCGGCGCGGGCTGGCGAGGCGGGCAAGGGGTTCGCCGTCGTCGCCAACGAGGTCAAGGAACTGGCCCGCGAGACCGCCAAGGCGACCGAGGAGATCGGCGGCCGGATCGAGGGGATGCAGGGGGAGGCGCGGCGGGCGGTCGGGGCGATCGCCGAAATCGGCTCCGTGATCGAGAAGATCGACGCCCTGCAGACGAAGATCGCCGCGGCCGTCGAGGAGCAGTCGGTGACGACCGGGGAGATCGGCCGCAACATCGCCGAGGCCACGACCGGCTCCGCGGAGATCGCCGAGAACATCGTGCAGGTGGCCCGGGCGGCGCAGAGCACCGCCGAGGGAGCGGCCAACACGCAGGTCTCGTCGCAGGAACTTTCACGGATGGCCCAGGCCCTGCAGCGGCTGGTCGAAGACTACAGGAAGTGATCCGCGCGGCCGGCCGCCGGCCGGACCGACGCGGGGGAGAGCAGGATGCGGGCGCTCGTCGTCGACGACTCGAAGCCGGTGCGGAGCATCGTGGCGCGGACGCTCCGCGAGCTCCACTTCGACTGCACCGAGGCGAGCAACGGCGTCGAGGCCCTCGACGCGATCGCGGCCGCGGGGCCACCCGACCTGGTGACCGTCAACTGGCACATGCCGGTCATGGACGGGCTGGAACTCGTCCGCCGGCTGCGGCAGGACCCGGCCCACCGCCGCCTGCCGCTGTTGATGATCTCCACGGAGCACGAGCGGGAGCGGATCGCGCTGGCCATGGACGCGGGGGTCGACGACTACCTCGCCAAGCCGTTCACGCCCGCGTCGCTGACCCGCAAGCTGGTGGCACTCGGCGTCTGCGCCGAGTCGGCGGCCGCCGGCCGGCGGCCGATCCGCGTGCTCGTCTGTGACGACTCGCTGACGATCCGCACCATCCTCACGACGACGCTCGGCGCGGATGCCGACCTGGAGATCGCCGGCACGGCGATCAACGGCCAGGCCTGCCTCGACGCCCTGGCCGCCGACCTGCCCGACCTCGTCGTCCTCGACGTCGAGATGCCGGTCATGGACGGGATCAGCGCCCTGCGCGAGATCCGCCGCCGGCATGCGAAGCTGCCGGTGGTGATGTTCTCGAGCCTCACCGAACGCGGGGCACAGGCCACGGTCGACGCGCTCCTCGCCGGCGCCAACGACTACGTGGCCAAGCCGGCCGGCCTCAATCCGGCCGAGGTCGGGGCCCGGATTCGCGACGACCTCGTCGGCCGGATCAAGGCCCTCGTGCCCCGGCTGCGCACGGCGGCCCCCGATGCGGTCCCGCGCGGATCGACGCCGCCGGCGCCGGTCGTGGCCCGGCCGCGGCCGGCGGGGCTGCGCGAGCCGATCCGGGGCGTCGTGATCGCGGTCTCGACCGGTGGCCCGGCCGCCCTCGCCGAGATGCTCCCCGCCTGCGTCGCCGGGGCCGGTGTGCCGATTCTGATCGTGCAGCACATGCCGGCGTTCTTCACCACCCAGCTGGCCGATCGGCTGGGAAAGATCTGCACCGTGCCGGTCCGCGAGGCGGCCGAGGGGATGCTGGCAGCGGCGGGCACGGTGCTGCTCGCCCCCGGTGGCCGCCACATGGAACTGGCCGGGGACCCGCTCATGCCGCGGATCCGGCTCCACGACGGGCCGCCGGAGAACTCCTGCCGGCCGTCGGCCGACGTGCTCTTCCGGTCGGCGGCCCGGCTGTGGGGGGCGGGCACGCTCGGCGTGGTGCTCACCGGCATGGGCCGCGACGGCCTGGCGGGCGCGCGGGCGATCGTCGAGGCGGGGGGCGGCATCATCGCCCAGGACGAGTTCTCCAGCGTCGTCTGGGGGATGCCGGGGGAGGTCGTCCGCGCCGGGCTCGCCGACGCGGTGCTGCCCGTGGCCCAGATCGGCGTCGAGGTCGCCCTGCGGCTCAAGAGGCGCGGCGGACGCCGCCCCATGGAACGCCCATGAAGGTCGCCGAGCCGCAGTTCGCGTATCTTCGCGACCTGCTCAAGCGCCGCACCGGGGTGTGCATCGATGACTCGAAACACTACCTCGTCGTCGCCCGCCTCCTGCCACTGGTGCGGCAGCGGAAGCTGCCGAGCATCGAGACGCTCCTCGACCGGGTCCGGCAGGGAACCGACAAGACGCTCGAGCCGCAGGTGCTCTGCGCGCTGATGACGCACGAGACGTCGTTCTTCCGCGACCGGGCCCCGTTCGAGACGCTCGTGCGACTCGTCACGGAGCTCGTGCCGCGCCGGGCGGCGAAGCGGCAGCTCGTCATCTGGTCGGCCGCCTGCGCGACCGGCCAGGAGCCGTACAGCATCGCGATCACGCTCCTCGAGCACTTTCGCGACCTGCTCGCCACGTGGCGGGTGCGGATCATCGCCACCGACTTCTCCGAGCAGGCCCTGGAGCGGGCCCGGGCGGGCCTGTTCAGCGACCTGGAGACGGCCCGGGGAATGCCGCCGCCTCTGCTGCGCAAGTATTTTCGCCAGCTGCAGGGGAGCTGGAGCATCGTCCAGGAGTGTCGCCGGCTGGTGGAGTTTCGGCAGCTGAATCTCAACGCCGCCTGGCCGATCCTCCCGACCTGCGACGTGATCTTCCTGCGGAACGTGATGCTGTATTTCGACGTCCCGACGCGGGCGGCGCTCGTGCAGCGGGTCCGCCGCCAGCTCGAGCCGGACGGCGGCCTGTTCCTCGGCGGCGCCGAGACGCTGATCGGCATCGATACCGGCTACGACCGCGTCGCCGGCGCCGGCTGCAGCTACT
The DNA here is from genome assembly GCA_046339335.1 of Planctomycetia bacterium. Taxonomy (GTDB): domain Bacteria; phylum Planctomycetota; class Planctomycetia; order Pirellulales; family UBA1268; genus QWPN01. The sequence goes on from JBKDUV010000155.1 coordinate 4,642, forward strand.
ACCGGCCCAAGGCCCGCGGCTGACGGGAGAGGTCGGCCAATGGCACTTCGGCAAGCGTCTGCCGAGCGGGGCGGATCATGAGGAGCAACCGCCGGAGCTGGCTGGGCTGGATGCGACCCGATCGTGAAGGTGCCGAAGAACTTCTTAACGCGGCCCGTCGGCCGCAATCAAAGAGGGGAAGTCACGCAGGCGTGCGGTCTTCCCCGGGCGCCGCAGCAGCCTGATTAAAAAAACGTCGCTCTCACTGGATGATGGTTGGACTTCACTCTAACCAGAACCAGGAGAGCGCCGTGGATTCGTTCATCGAGAAGTTCGGGGGCTCGATCTCCTCCTCATTGGAGTGCTTCGACCGGGTGATTTTCAAGGGCCACCTTCCGTTCCAGAACGAGGCCCGGCTCAATGGCTTCGTGGACCACGTGCTGAAAATCCGGCGGAAGGACTTTCTGAAGCTTCTGGAACGGCATTCCAACGACCTGGTCGCCCACGGCAAAGCGCTCGCCGAGGCGACGGGACGGCCCTCCGAGTACAAACAGGGCTTCTTCCGCAAGGAGGCCTTGATCGACGACATCATCCGCCGTGACAGGCTGACCGAAGGCCTCGTCGCCGTGCTCTGCGTCCAGGAGACGTGCAAGACCGTCCGGCTGGTGCATGCGAAGGGCCGGCCGGTGCTGGTGCACGCGCGGCGGCCGCAGCGGGTTCTCTACTTCTACTACCTCGACCGTGACTTCGGTCTCATGTACGTCCGCATTCAATCCTGGTTTCCGTACACGGTGCAGGTGTACGTCAACGGCCACTCCTGGCTGGCGCGACAGATGACCCGACGGCGAATGCGCTTCATCCAGCACGACAACGCCTTCACGAGCATCGACAATCCGACGAAAGCGCAGCGGCTTGCCGACGGGTTCTCCCAGCTTCCGTGGGTCCGCCTTCTCGACCACTGGGCCTCTGTCGTCAATCCGCTCTTGAAGACTCCGCTCCTCCGTGACTGCCGCTACTACTGGACGACCACGCAGGCCGAATACTCCACCGACGTGCTGTTCGCGAGCCGCGACAAGCTCGCCGAGCTGTATCCCCGGCTGCTCGACCATGCCACGGTCAACTTCGGCGCCGCCGATATCCTTACGTTCCTCGGCCGCAAGCTCTCGCCGCAGTTCCTCGGCGAGGTGATCACCGACTGCAAGAAGCAGCGGCTTCCGGGAGCCCGGATCAAGCACCGGATGAAAAAAACTGGCTGAAGATGTACGACAAGTTCGGCCGGATCCTACGGGTCGAGACGGTGATCAACGACCCGTACGAGTTCCGCGTCCGCTGCAAGCGGGAGCGGAACGGGGAGCACCGCATGGTGTGGTGCCCCATGAACAAGAGTGTTGCCAATCTGCACCATGTCGAACGGGTGGCCCGTGCGGCCAACCAGCGGTGTCTCGAAGCCCTTTCGGTCGTCAACGACCCTGCGCCGTCCTACTGCAAGGTGGAACGGCTTGCCGAGCGACAGGTGGTCGCTCAGCGTTCATACGCCGGATTCAACCCGGCCCGCCGCGACGACGTCCGCCTGTTCGCCGCCGTGCTCGATGGCAACAACCTGCTCCGTGGCTTCCGCAACGCCGACATCCGCGGCCGGATCTTCCCGGCGGTCCAGGATCCAATCCTGGGGCGACGGCAGACGCACGCCGTGGGCCGCCTCCTCAAGAGGCTTCATGTCCGGGGGCTCGTCGCGAAAGTCCCGCGGACCAGGCGATGGCGGGTCACGGCCGTCGGCCAGTCCGTCCTCGGGGCCTGCGTGCGACTGCACTATCACGGCCTGGCAACCGCCATCTGAAAGATGCGCGCAGACGACGTGCATGTGACGGAGTACGAATCTATAGTCCCGCCCTCCGGCCCAAGGCACTCGCGATGACCACCATGATCCGCCTTCCCTGCTGGACCTGGATCTGTCTCACGCCCCTGGCCGGCGCGTCGCTGCTCATCGCGATCGCAGCCCCCGCAAAAGGCCAGCCGCCGCCGCTCGAATCGACGCCTCTTCCCGCGACCACCGCGGCCGGCGGGAACGCGATCGGCCCCGGCCTGCGACCCACGATCCC
>JBKDUV010000156.1:0-4405 GCA_046339335.1 Planctomycetia bacterium
GGCCAGGCCGGCCGGTTTCTGAATATTCGTTCCGTTGGAAAGCTTTTCCGACTAAGGAAAAAGTTCCTGAAAAGGTTCTCTCAAATGGTGCGCATGCGCACCATTTGCCGCAGTCGTGCAGGTCCGCCGGCCAGACGTTCCCGGCACCCTCGACGGATTGCCTTGTGTGCCGGTTGACACTGTGCCGATTGGCACATATAGTGTGGGTGTGCCGGCGAGGGAGCCGGCCAGACGAGACGAGACGAGACGACGAGGGAGACGAACATGGCCGCCATCGGATACGTCCGGGTTTCGACGGATCATCAGGGTGAGAGTGGTGCCGGCCTGGCGGCGCAGCGTGACGCCATCGCCGCCTTCTGTCGCAAGGCCGGCCTCGATCTCGTCGCCACGCACGAGGATGCCGGCGTCAGCGGCGCCGCCGAGCTCGCGGATCGTCCCGGCCTGGCCGACGCCGTGGCGAAGCTGCGGAAGGGTGACACCCTCGTGATTGCAAAACGGTGCCGCCTTGGCCGTGACGCCTTTGCGGTCCTGATGATCGAACGTGCCGTAGCGAAGCGTGGCGCGTCGATCTCGTCCGCCGATGGTATCGGCAACGGTGACGATCCGGCGTCTCAACTCCTCAAGAACATGATCGACGCCGTCGCCGTGTTCGAGCGCAGCCAGACTCGGGCACGCACCCGTGCCGCACTGGCCGCCAAGCGCAAGGCCGGCGAACGCACCGGCACCGTGCCGTTCGGTTGGGACGCCGCCGCCGATGGCCGCCTCGTGCCGGTGGAGGCCGAACAACTTGTCCTGCGGAGGATCATGGACTGCCGGCAGGCCGGCCTCTCCCTCCGTGCCATCGCCGCCATCCTCAACGACGAGTCCGTCAGCACGAAGAACGGCACGACGTGGCACGCCTCGACGATCCGCAGCGTGTTGAACCGTCAGGCCGCCGTCGCCGCCTGACGCCTCGTCAGGCCGCCGCCGTGGCCGGCCTGATCGACGCCGTGGCCGGCCTCGACGCCGGCCAGGTACTCCGACTCCATCACGATCTCAACGAGGCCATCCGTGAAGAAGCCACCGATGATCGACGCCGTATTGCGGAAGGCCGTGAAGGCTGACGGCCGGACGCACTACGCCATAGGCCAGGCGGCCGGCGTGGCGCCGTCGGTGATTGATCGTTTCATGCTGCCGGCCAACGATCCACGGCACCGGGACATTCGCCTCGCGACGGCCGCCAGGATCGCCGCCGCCGTCGGGATGATCCTTGTGCCGGCGGCCGGTGGCCAGGACAGGTAGGTGTTCACGGGTATTGCGAGTACCAGTACACTCAACGTTGCCGTTCGGCATCGTCTGCCGGCGGACGTTGGGAGGGAGTCCCGCCATGCAACGGACTGCACCATCAGACGCACTACGGGCCGCCATCACTCTCGATGGCCGTCCGGTTCGGCGGATCGCCAGGCAGGCAAACGTGCCGGCCTCGATCATCACCCGGTTCCTGCGCCGTGATCGCCAGATGACGACGCGCAGTTTCGACCGGGTGGCCGACGCCGTGGGCCTGACGTTCGTGCCACGCCGCGCAGGGTGATCTCCACCAACGAGAGAGGCCGCCGGGACTGGCATCCCAGCGGCCTCGTCGTTGATCGGATCGAGTTGACGCACCAGCAAAGGCACGGCATCTCTGTCCCTCTACAAGCAAGGGCAGGGTATTGCCGGTGCGCCGACTCGTGCAAGGCCACGAGAGGCACTCCCTATGATCGCCGCAGTTTCCCGGCCTGCCGGCCGCACGGACACCACCCGAAGCCGCCGCCAGGCGGCGACAGCACCGACAGCACCGGCCGCCAAATCGGTGCCGTGGTACTCCCGTGAAGGCGTCTACTTCGCCGCCGTCCGGGACGTGTCGGACAAGACACGGGCCGAGATGCACAAGCGCCAGTGTGCGTTGACGTGGTACCTCCTGCACGAGGCACTGCACGACGAGGCACGACGTGGCCGCACTGAAGCCATCCGGGACGCCGCGAGACGGTGCATCCTCGACGACGTGGGCATCATGGGCCTCCATCGGATCTCCGGCGGCGACGGCAGACGAGGCGGAGTTTCGCCCAAGACGATCCGCCGGCACCTCGAAGTCTTGGAGGGAATGGGCCTCGTGAAAGTGTGCCGGCCGCCGGTGCGGTTCGTCCTGCGGGATGGCCGCCTCCACAAGGCCAGGGGACAAGGCCGTGAGAAGCCGGTGCGGATCATGATCACCGTGGACGCCGAGAAGCACTGTCGGCCGTCCAAGAGGCAGGTGATCGGCCAGGCCGCACGACGTGCCGTCGCCAGTTCTTATGGGGCGTCAGTACCTACCACCGATCCCGTTCTTATGGGGCGTGGTGACGCACCTTCCATAGACTCAAGAGAACAGAAAGAGAGCGAGACGCCGGCCGACACCGTTGGTGTCGGTGCGGCCGTCGCCTCGACGGACGCCGGCCGGACGGCCGGCCAGGCAGGCTCGCGGGAGCCGGCCGAGGCAGGCGGCCTGGCGGCCGCCGTCCACGTGGGAGGCCAGGCGGACGCCGATCCCGTCCTGCCGCCGCCTCGACGCCGGCAGGCCAGGCAGGCGTCCACGCCACGCCAGACGCCACGCCAGCCAGGCACGGACGAGGCGCCAGCCAAGACGGCCGCCGAGAAGTCTGCGGACTGGAACCGTGGGTTGGCCGAGTCCGCACGGACGTGCAGCGATTACCTGGCCGCCAGGAAGGCCGGACGGGAGGCCGCCAAGGCCTCGACGCCGGCCAGGCCACCCTCGACACCAACGACGCCGGAACGGGCGTCAGGCGACGATCTCGACGCCTTGGCGACGGTGCGCCGGCGGGACGAAGCTGCCGCCAGGAAGGCCGTGTTCAGGAACCAGTGGCGAACCGAACGTGGGCTGCCGGCCGTATCTCTCGACACCACGCACGAGGCGGCCGTCGGTGATCGTGATCGGGTACTTGCCGAACTGCGTGCGTGGAGTCCCGGTGCGGCAGGGTAGGCCTGGCGGATCATCGGCAGGCACGTCGCCAACAAACCGTCCGTTCCACGGTGTCGGTGCGCCCGCGAAAACCAACGGCGTTTTCGCCTGACGGCCGGTGGAGGGGGGTGGCCTGCCGCGGCGTTCAGGACGCCGCCGCACGATCCCATGCCGCCTGCACGAGAGTGCCTGTCGGGTTATCGAAAACTCGAGTCCCGGCACGGCCAAGGTACTTTTGGGCCAGGTGATCGACGCGCGGGCCGTGCCATCCGCGAGGCTATAGCGTGTCGTTTGGCCAGGTACTTTCTGCGTCGTGATCGACGCGCGGGACGTGTCATCCGCCAGGCCTGCCGGCAGACTTTCTTTCCGGCGTCAGGCGGCCTTGGACGAGTCCCGGCGGATCGCCTCCAACGCCGCCACCAGCGCCGCCTCGACGGTGACGCCGGCCGCCGCACCCTTACGGTTGATCTCGATCACCACGGTGGCGCCAGGCACCTTGAACCGCACCGGGCGCGGCGGCCTCTTGGATCGCCTCTTCTTCGCCGCCGCCTTGGCGATGGCGGCCGGCGTCATTCCATCGGCCGCCGCCTCCCTGATCGCCTCTCGTGCGTCCTCGTCCGTCAGGCCTGACAGCGGACGGACGGCACGTTCGGTGAGCTGCGGCGCCGCATCACCGAGGATCTCCTCGACGACGGCCTGGAGGCCGGCGAACTGGACGAGCTGCGTGGCACGCCGCGGCGTCAGACTCCACCGATCACGCAGGTACACGGCGAACGACGAGGCCGTGCCTCGATACAGCTGCCTCTCCCTGATCTCGTGCAACGCCTTCCCGGCCTCGATCATGGCCGAGACGTGCGGCAGGCCGGCCTCGACGGCCGCCTCCAACCGTCCCAGCAAGGCACGTTCGTCTGCCGTCAGCGAGGCCTTGGACGCCGCCGCAGCGGCGGCCTTGGCGGACGATGCCGGTGCCGGTTTGGACTGGGAGAAGAGTGCCATGCAGACACAATCGGCCAGGCCGGCCTCGACGCCGCACCGACGGTGATCTCGTGCCGGTGGTGATCGTGGTGCCGTCCGTGACGGCAGGTGTCGGGAGCCGGCCGGCACCCTGATCGTCCGTCCTGGGCCATCCTGGGCCTGCCAATTCGTGCGCCGGCAGGGTGGGACGAGGGTTTCGGGTACCACGGTTCCCAGATCGTGCGGCGCCGCCGATCCGGCCGCCTGGCCGGCCGGCCGTACACAACCGTTCGGTGATGTACGGAAGGCAGCGAGACAAGGCCGCCGGCCACGCCGGAAAACTTGCGGAAAAAGTTCCAGAAGTTTTCCGCCAGCGTGACGTTCCCGGCACCCTCGACGGATTGACTTGTGTGCCGGTTGACACTGTGCCGATTGGCACATATAGTGTGGGTGTGCCGGCGAGGGAGCCGGCCA
>JBKDUV010000157.1:0-11070 GCA_046339335.1 Planctomycetia bacterium
GGGCAGATCTCCCCGGATAAGAACGTGATCTGTCGTCGCGCAGGCTCGTGCTTTACCTGTGAGGCTGTCTGGGAACGGCTTCGTGGTGTGGTGCCCACTCGCCTGGCCTCACCGGCCTTGGAGCACGTTTCTGTCCGTAACCTCGCGACGCTGGTGTGGGTGCGGCTGACGACGAAGGTCCTTGTCAGCTTGACGACGCATCCGCAGGCTTCCTTCCCACCCCGGGTCGCCCCGGAGCAGTTGCCCTCACCTCGTGCTTTGCCAATTGGAGGGGTCACTTGGTCTACTGATCTCCTTCAGGCTCCCAATCTCGCACAGGCGACTTGCACCCCATACAATCACGCCCATGACGGGCGTACATCGTCGCGTGCCGCGGGCTGCCCACCACGGTCACGGACGCGGCGATACCACCGGGCGCCCGCGGAGCCGGGAGGTGGGCGACACCGCCGTTGCATCGGTGGGGACGACGGCGCCGGTCACGGATCCCGCAGCGAACGCCAGCGCGCTCATCGACTGAGCTTTTTGCCGGAGTTCGTTGTCGCGGTTTGTCACGGTGACATCGGCAGGGTTCAGCCCGTTGTACGCGGCGTCGCGGCTGACGGCCGGAGCCGTGACGATGGAGTACGCCACTCCCCCGTCGAACAAATTGTCATCCACCCCGGTCACGGTCACCGTCTGGGAGGAACTCCAGTTGCTGGGAGTGAAGACCAGCGTCGCCGTCGACACCCTTCCTTCCGTCGTGTCGCTCGACGACACGCCGATCGAGACACTGGCGCTGGGCCGCGAGTTGAGGCGCACCGTGAATGTCGCCCGCCCGCCCGCTTCGGTCGTGACCAGCCCGGCAGTCGGCGTCACCGTGATGCCAGCCGCCGTGGCGGGCGGAACCCGGCAGACGGAGTCGATCCACGTGGCATAGGCGTCGACCCGCGTGTGATACGCCGTATCGCCCAGGGCGGAACTGGTCATGGTGTGCCCCATGGCGATCCCAGCCACGTAGTTCACGCCCGCGACATTGACGACCGCCGGGCCGCCGGAGTCACCGACGGCGATGTTTGCCTCTCCGCGGGTCCGAAACGAAAATACGAGGAAGGATGACGTCGCGCCGTCGATCTGAGTCGTGCCGGCACGCTTCACGCCGCCGGATCCGGCGACAGCCCCCGCATCCGTCCCTCCCAGTCCGAACCCTGCCAGCGTTGCCGGCTGGCCGATGTACGGCCTGCTCCGCAGGATCGGGATCGGCGCGATCCCGGTCACGGGTTGGCTGAGCCTCACGATGGCGAGGTCGTTGGAGTTCGAGCTGTACTCTGGATGGCGGATGACCTCAAACGCCGTGTATGCCTTGCCGCCGATCTTTACTGACGCCGAGGCGCTATGGGAAGCCGTCAGCACGCAGGTCGGCGTGATCAAGACCCCCGAGGCCCCGCCCACGCTGACCACGGCCGGCCAGCCGGTGGTGACGGTGCCGTTCACTATCAACAGGCGGCGATCTTCCAGACGCTCGAGCTGGAGTTTCCCCGGGACCGCGACGGGGCCGCGTGTCCGTGTCGCCGACGACGCCAGGGTCCGTCGGCTCATACGCCACACAGAGGACATGATTCCAGCCATGGCAACATATCTACAGGCTATCTCCAGGCTATCTCCAAGAAACGCTGTCGGGATTCACCGTTCCCACCGACGGCCCGATCCAAATCACTCGTCTCATCGCCACCATTAAGATACCCGCCCGGGCCCGCCCGTTGCCAGCCCCGGCAGGGTGCCTTAGAGTCTCAGACATGTCTGCCATAGCCAACCTCGCTTCCGCAGCCGACCCGATCGACCAGCTCCGGGCGATCGGCCGGGAGTTTCACGGCCGCTCATGGTCGCTCGGCACGAGCAGCAACTACAGCGTGGTCGTGTCGCGAAATCCGCTCCGCCTCCTGATCACCGCCAGCGGCAAGGACAAGTCGGCGCTTGGACGCGATGATTTCGTGACCGTTGATGCGACGGGCCGGGTCGTGGACGGCTCGAGCCGCCGGTCGTCGGCCGAGACGCTGCTCCACTGCATGATCGCCGACCTGCTTCCCGGCATCGGTGCCGTCCTCCACACGCACTCCGTCTGGGCGACGCTCCTCTCCGGCACGGACCTCCCCCGCGGCAGCCTGCGGATCGAAGGCTTCGAGATGCTGAAAGGCCTGGAGGGGATCGGCACGCACGACACCGCCGAGGACGTGCCAATTTTCGAGAATTCGCAGGACATGACCGAGCTCTCCGGCCGGATCCGCGCGGTGTTCGCCCGCTCCGACTGGACGCGGCCGGGCCGGCCGCCGGGACACGGCTTTCTCTTGGCGCGGCACGGGCTCTACACCTGGGGCCGAGACCTCGCCGAGGCCCGCCGCCACGTGGAAATATTCGAGTTTCTTTTCGAGTGCGTGGCCCGGAGCCGGATGCTCGACGCCGTGACCACGACGGCCACACCCACGACCGCACGCAGCTAGTTCTCCATACCCGCAACCACACAGCGACGAGGCACCGATGGCGATCGTCACCGTTCCCGACCACGACCGGCGCATCACCGAACCCTCCGAAATCGCGGCCTTTCTCGCCGACCACGGGATCCACTACGACCGCGGGCCACTCGAGGACCGGGTCGATCCCGGCGCCCCGGCCGAGGCGATCCTCGCCGCCTACGCCCCGGAGATTGACGAACTCAAGCAACGCGGCGGGTTCGTCACCGCCGACGTCATCGACGTCCGCCCCGAGACGCCGAACCTCGACGTCATGCTGGCGAAGTTCGCCAAGGAGCACACCCACACCGAGGACGAGGTCCGCTTCATCCTCCAGGGCAGGGGGGTGTTTCACATCAACCCCGGCGATCGGCCCGTGTTCGCCATCGAGGTCTGGGCGGGCGACCTGATCAGCGTGCCCCTCGGCACCCGCCACTGGTTCGATCTCTGCGGTGACCGGCGGATCCGCGCTATCCGGCTGTTCCAGGACATGACCGGCTGGACGCCGCATTACCTGGGGGACGGAGTGCATGGCCGCTACGAGCCGCTCTGCCTCGGGCCCGCCTGGGTCGCCGGGTCCGCGGGGATGCCCTCGTGATCGTCTTCGACGGCCGCGGCATCCTGCTCGATGTCGAGGGAACGACGTCGTCGATCGCCTTCGTCTACGACGTCCTCTTCGCCCACGCCCGTGAACGGGTGGGCGAGTTTCTCGCCGCCCGCAAGAACGACCCGGCCGTCCGTGCCGCCGCCGCCGGCATCGCGGCCACATCCGGCCTCGACCCGGCCAACCTCGAGACTCCGGAGGGGCTCGGCCACGTCGCCCTGGCCGCCATCGACCTCATGAACCGGGACGTCAAGGACACGTCTCTCAAGGCGCTGCAGGGGATGATCTGGCGGAGCGGCTTCGAATCGGGTGCGATCGTGGCCCACGTGTTCGACGACGTGCCGCCGGCGCTCGCCGCCTGGGCCGACTCCGGTCTCGACGTGCGCATCTATTCCTCGGGCTCGAACGAGGCCCAGCGGCTGTTCTTTTCCCACACGCGTGCCGGCGACCTCACGCCCCACCTCCGCGGCCACTACGACACGACCACCGGACCGAAGCGGGAACCGGCAAGTTACGCGGCAATCGCCGCCGACATGGGGCTCGAGCCACGGCAGATTCTTTTCGTCAGCGACGTGGGCGCGGAGCTCGATGCGGCCCGCCGGGCGGGCATGGCCACGGCCCTCGCCATCCGTCCCGGCAACCGGGATCCGGCTGGCGTCTTCGACCATGATCCGCTCCGCTCGTTCGCCGAGATCGTCACATGACGGCGGCCGGACAGACGCCGGTGCAGTGCGCGGCGGGGGGCTCCACACTCCCCGACCTCGAGGCTGCCGTGCGGGAGGCGATCGCCGCGGCACGGGCCGGGCTCGGGGAAGGGGACATCGACCTGGCGCTGGTGTTCGTCTCGGCGGCCTACGGCGCCGGCGTCCGGCCAGTCATGGACGGCCTGTCGGACCTGATTCCGGCCCGCGCCCTGCTGGGCACGACCGCCGAGGGCGTGCTCGCCAACGGCGCCGAGCACGAGCGCGGCCCCGCCGTGGCCGTCTGGCTCGCGCGGCTACCGGGGGCGACGATCGCGCCGTTCGCACTCCAGTACGGACAGACCCAGGACGGGGGGACGTTCGTCGGCTGGCCCCGCGAGCTCGAGACAGGCTGGCCCGAGGCCGCGGCCGTGCTCCTGCTCGCCGATCCGTTCTCGTTTCCCGTCGATGCCCTCATCGATCGCCTCGAGGAGGATCACCCCGGCGTGCCGATCCTCGGCGGCATGGCGAGCGGCGGCGACGCCCCCGGCGGCAACACGCTGGTCGTCGGCTCGACCTGCTACGACTCCGGCGCCGTGGCCGTCGTCATCGGCGGCGCCGTGCGGATCCGGCCGGTCGTCTCGCAGGGCTGCCGGCCGATCGGACGGCCGCTCGTCATCACACGGGCGGAGGCGAACGTCATCGTGGAGCTCGGCGGCCGACCGGCGCTGGAGAGGCTGCGCGAGATCTACGGTGAACTGGCCGATGCCGACCGCGAGCTCGTCCGCTCGTCGCTGCACGTCGGCCGGGCTGCGAGCGAGTACCGCGACGCCTTCCGGCAGGGGGATTTTCTCGTCCGCACCGTCGTCGGGGCCGATCCGGAATCGGGCGTGATCGCCGTCGGCGACCTGATGCGGACGGGGCAGACGATCCAATTTCATGTCCGCGATGCGGCGAGTGCCGACGCGGACCTGCGGCGGCTGCTGTGCGACAGCCGCGACAAGGCCGCTCCGGCCGGTGCGATCGTCTTCACCTGCAACGGCCGGGGCACACGGCTCTTCGACGCGCCCGACCATGACGCCCGCTGCGTCCGCGACTGCCTCGGCCCGATCCCGGTGGCCGGGTTCTTCGCCCAGGGGGAGATCGGTCCGATCGGCAGCCGCACTTTTCTCCACGGTTTCACCGCCAGCATCGCGGTTTTCGAGACGGCCTGAGCCCTCCGCAGGCGACCGGATGGCGCGTCTTGGCTGGCCTTGACCGGGGCCTTTGCCGGGCCTACCGTCCCGGCGGTTTCTCCGGGCCGGAGTCTCGTAGCGATGCGTTGGACAGCCGTCGCCGCCCTGCTGCTTTGCGGCAGTGGCTGCACGCTCACCCGCGAGCCATATTCGTATCTGCCGCCGCTCGCGCCGCCGGTCTACCCGCAGCCGCAGGATCCGCCGCAACCCTCGGTCCAGCCCGCCCCGCCGCCGGTGAACGCAGGGCCGGTCGCGATGCTTCCCGGGCCCGTGACCGGGGGCGTCGTCACAGCCGGCGGCGATCCCTGCTGTCAGGCCGTCATCTGCGACGGGGCGGTGCCGACCGTCTACGAAGCCGGTGTCGCGGTTCCCTGCTGCCCGTAACGCTGCCCCAAGGCCGCTTTTTCCGGGGATGTTCCCGGTCTGCACGGATTTCCGCGTTGGCGTCGTTATGGTGGGCAGAGAGCGACACGCATGCAGCCACGCCCACCACGACCAGCCGACCCGCCCGCCATCGATTGGGAGCGTCTCTTCGATGCCCATGCGGCCAGGCTCGTTCTCTACGCCCGGCAATGGCTCGCCGATCGGGCCAGTGCCGAGGACGCCGTGCAGGGGGGCTTCGTCCGCTTCATCCGGGCCTGCCGCATCCGCGCGGCCACGGACTCCGCCACGAACGCGGACGTGCCGCTTCTGTTCACGGCCGTGCGGTCGGAGGCCATCGACATCGCGAAACGCTCGAGTCGACGCCGGGCCCGTGAGCAGCGGGCGGCCGTGGATGACGCCTGGTGGAGCGACGATCCTCTCGTCTGCCACGAGCGGCAGGGGGCCGTCAGGGCCGCCCTCGAGTCGCTCCCGATCGAACAGCGCGAGGTGGTGGTGCTGCGCGTCTGGGGAGGCCTGACGTACGCCGACATCGCCCGCACGCTCGAGACCAACGAAAACACCGTCGTCGCCCGCTGCCGGCGGGCACTGGCAACGCTGGAACGAGTTCTGCCGGAGGTATGCCGTGAACCGCTTTCCTGATCACTTCGCTGATATCACTCGTGATGACCCGTGCCCGCTGCCTGCAGCGATTGGAGACGACTTCGCCCGGCTCGAGCCCGCCGCGGCGACTCCGCACCTGCGCGAGCGGATCGCGCTGGCCTTGTCTGCGGAAGCAGCGGCGCAGCCGATCGGACCCATCGTCCACGGTCGGCGGAACCGGCTTCGCTGGCTGGGCGAGCGACTCGCCTGGGCCTGCGGCGGGGGCCTCGTCGCCGCGCTGCTGCTCGGCTGGCCGGGCTGGCCACGATTCGACGACGGGACAGACAAGCCAAGGCTGACATCGCTGCCGGAGATCAGTGAACCCGATCAGCGTCAACCGGCTACCGACCGCTCGGCCCCGGCTGTGGTGACCACGTCCACGGCGGCCACCATCGATGTCGCCGGGAGTCGTTCGGCCGCACGACCGGTCTCCGTGGAGTCGCTCGGCTTCGTCGACGAGGGCATTCATTACCTTGCCGAGGATTTTCCCGCGCGGGTGTACCGCCACCGCCTCCGCGAACGTCGCCTGTCTGAGACAGGGACTCACGTGGTCGCCACTCCACGAAACCAGTTCATCATAGTTCCGATGGCACTGCGTTAGTGCCGCATCTCTGTCCGTCATTTCCCACGAAGGAGTCTCACGATGCCCCGAGTGTTCCTCATGTCCCTCCTTGCTTTTTCCTGCGTCCTGGCAGTGGCTGATCAGCCTTCCGCACAGGCTCTCGACGGCCAAGCCAAGAGCATGCTGGTCGAGATCGATCCCGCGACCCATGGTGCGCTGCTGCAAAAGATCGAAAAACTCGTCACGGTCAATGAGGGGGCGACTCCGCCGCGCAAGGGGCCGTTTCTCGGCGTCGTTACGACCCAGGTCTCGGCCGCGGTTCGAGCACAGACCGATCTCGGCGAAGGAATCGGCCTCCTTGTGGAGGCCGTCGCGCCCGATAGCCCGGCGACCAAGGCGGGCCTGCAGGAGTTCGACATCCTCGCCCGCTACGACGATCAGATCCTCTGCGCGACGAAGCAACTCGCGGCGCTGGTCAAGCGAACCGGCCTCGGGAAGCCGGCGACACTGACGGTGATCCGCCGCGGCAAGGAACTGCCGATAGCGATCACCGTCGGCGAAGGGATTGTGGCTGACGCGCATTCCGAGCAACCCACGATCATGGTCCTCGGACCGTACAGCCTGGACGGAGGCGATCACGCGGCCGCGGTTTCGGCGAAAACCCTGGAGGGGAAGGGGGACGACGGAGGGGCGGCGGCGTTGGGTGGGATCAAGTTGCTCATCGATCCGAAGCATGCGCCTGCCCCGCAAACGCCGGCCCCTGCGCGACGCTGACACCGGCCCCACCCGTCCGCGGGCGTGGGCGGGCCGTGGCCTCCGCTCAGGCCCGCGACGGCGACGGCCCTTGACAATTATATATACGTCTGTACATATTTTCGTCATCCGGGACCCAGTGGCGGTACACTCGTTCGCATGAGTGCTGCTCCTTCAGATCCTCCTGATGATCCATGGGCCCGGATGCCGGGACCGAGCGTGGTCACGTTCGGCTTCGACGTCCTCGACCGGGTCGAGCAGGCGGCGGCGATGGTCAAGGAACGGCTCAAGCGATCGGTCGCCGCGCTCGATGCGGCGGGCATTCCCCACGCCGTGGTCGGCGGCCATGCCGTGGCGGCCTGGGTGGCACGGATCGATCCGGCGGCCGTCCGCACCGCCGTCGACGTCGACCTGCTCATCCACCGGGCCGACCTGCCGCGTGCCATCGTCGCCCTCGAACAGGTCGGGTTCATCCATTCGTTCGCGTTCGGGATCAACATCTTCGTCGATGGCCCGAACGGAAAAGCCCGCGAGGCGGTGCACATCCTCTTCGCCGGCGAGCCGGTGAAGCCCGTCGATCCGCTGCCGGCCCCCGATCTCTCGGCCGCCCAGACGCTCGACGGCTATCGGATCGTCGATCTCGACCGGCTGATCGTCATGAAGCTGACGGCGTTTCGCGACAAGGACAAGACGCACCTGCGCGACATGATCGCCGTCGGCCTGATCGACGCCGGAAACGTCCCCCGCCTGCCGGCCGAACTGCGGCCGCGGCTCGAACAACTGCTCGCCACCCCGGGTGGCTGACTCGCAGGGACGATCCGCGGGCCGCCATCCCCAGCCGCCATTCGCGGCCAGCAGTTCGCCTTTTTCGGCCGCCGTTCCTACACTGTGGCCGCGTCTCCGGCCTGCCGCCGGCGCCGCCCCGAGCCTCGCCGCGAGCCCGCCCGTGCCCGACCGACAGCCGGAGTTTCCCGCCGACGCGATCCGCCGCGTCGCCATCGACCGCGTCATGCCCGAAATCGATGGCGGCCGGTTCGCCGTCAAGCGGATACGCGGCGACGAGGTCGTCGTCGAGGCCGACATCGTCTGCGACGGCCACGAGGCGCTCGACTGCCGGCTCCTCGTCCGGCACGGCGACACGGGGCAGTGGGCCGAGCATCCGCTCGTCTGCGACGGCAACGACCGCTGGCGTGGATCGTTCATCGCCGACCGCATCGGCCTCTGGCAGTACATCGTCACGGCCCGTGTCGACCGGTTCGGCACGTGGCTGCGTGACCTGCGACTGCGCGAGGCGGCCGGCGAGGACCTGACGGTCGAACTGGCCGTGGGCGCGGCGATCGTCTCCGCCGCCGGCCACGCCGCCCCGGCGGCGACGGCCGCCGAACTCGATTCCCTGGCCCTCGCCCTGCGCGGTGCCGCCTGGGCCGAGGTTGTCGGCTCTCCCCGGCTTCACGACCTGATGACGCAGTATGCCGACCGGCGCGACGAGACCCGGCTCGATCCGCCGCGGACGATCTGGGTCGACCGGGCCAAGGCGCGGCGCAGCAGCTGGTACGAGCTCTTTCCGCGGTCATGGGGGAAGCAGCCGGGGGAGCATGGCACGCTCGCCGACCTCGCCGACCGGCTCAACTACGTCCGCGACCTCGGCTGCGACGTCCTCTACCTGGCGCCGATCCATCCCATCGGCCGCTCATTCCGCAAGGGGATGAACAACTCGCTCGTGGCCGCCCCCGACGACGTCGGCAGCCCGTGGGGCATCGGCGGGCCCGAAGGGGGGCACACCGCGATCCATCCGCAGCTCGGCACGTTCGCCGACTTCGAGCGGCTCCGGCAGCGGGCCGAGGCTCTGGGCATCGAACTCGCCCTCGACATCGCCGTGCAGTGTTCCCCGGATCATCCCTGGGTGACCGAACATCCCGAATGGTTCCGGCACCGACCCGATGGCTCGATCCGGTACGCGGAAAATCCCCCCAAGAAATACCAGGACATCGTTCCCTTCGACTTCCAATGCGGCCAGTGGCGCGAATTGTGGCGGGCGCTGGCGGGCGTGTTTCGCTTCTGGATCGAAAAGGGGGTGCGGATCTTCCGTGTCGACAATCCGCACACCAAGCCGCTTCCCTTCTGGGAGTGGCTGATCGCCGACATCCGCCGGACCGCCCCCGACACGATCTTTCTCGCCGAGGCCTTCACGCGGCCGAAGACGATGTACCGGCTCGCCAAGCTCGGCTTCACGCAGTCCTACACCTATTTCACCTGGAGGACGGAGAAGGCCGAACTCGCCGCCTACCTCACCGAGGTCACGAGTCCGCCAATCTCCGACTTCTTCCGCCCCAACTTCTGGCCCAACACCCCCGACATCCTCCACGAATCACTGCAGACCGGGGGCCGGCCGATGTTCCTCGTGCGGCTGGCGCTGGCGGCCCTGTCGGTGGGCAACTGGGGAATCTACGGCCCGGCGCGGGAACTGATGGAGGCGACGCCGCGCGAGCCGGGGAGCGAGGAATACCTCGATTCGGAAAAGTACGAGATCAAGTGCTGGGAGATCGACGCGCCGGAGAGCCTGGCGCCGTTCATCGCCCGGCTCAACGAGCTCCGCCGCGTCGAACCCGCGCTGGCCCGCGACCGGCCGCCGATCATGCAGGAGATCGACGACCCGCACCTCATCGCCTGGTCGCGGCACGATCCGCAGAGCGGCAATACCGTGCTCGTCGTGGTCAATCTCCGGCCGCGCGAGGACCGGGCCGGCCGGCTGACGCTCGATCCGCAGGCGGTCGGCCTCGTCGGGCACGAACACGTCCTGGCCCGCGACCTGCTCGACGAGGCGACGCATGGATCGACCCATGCCTGGGATCTGGCCGGCGTGACGATCGAATGCACGCCCGACCGGCCCGTCCGCGTGTATCGACTCGCAGCCACGGAGTAAGCGCCCGATGCCGGAGTCGCTTCGTCCGGTGACGGCCGTGCTCGCGTCGTGGCTGCCCCGCGCCCGCTGGTTCGCCGGAAATGACGGCGACGGTCTCCAGCGGCAGATCGCGATCCACGACCGGCAGACGCTCGCCTGGGGCAGCCTGCTTCTCGTCGATGTGGTCGCCGGCGGTGGCGAGCCGCACCGCTATGTGGTGCCGGTTGACGAGGAGGGGAACGAGGCCGCCACCACGCCCGGGTTCGCCGCCTGGCTGACCCGGATCGCGGGCCGCGGCCTCCGCGTGCCGATGGAGAAGGGCACGATCGTGGGCCGCTCGGTCGGCACGTTCGACCCGGCAACCGCATTGCCGGAGATCGGCTTCGTACGCCCGATCGGCGCCGATGCATCGAACACGTCCATGCTGCTCGCCACGACAGCGGAGGGCCCCGGGCTCGCCGTCAAACTGCTGCGCCGCTGCCGGCCGGGCATCCAGCCCGAGGTCGAGGTCGGGGAGTTTTTCTCGACCCGGACGACGTGGGCCGGCACGCCCAGGCTGCGCGGCTGGCTCGACTACGTGCCGCACGACGCAGCCGCGGAGCCCACCGTGCTGGCCACCATCCACGATGCGTTGCCGGACTGCGTCTCCGCCTGGGACCGGCTCGGCACTCTCGTCGCCGCGGGCGGCCTGCACGGCGGCGGCCGCGACCGATTGCTGGCGGTCGTCTCCCGGCTCGGCACGACGACCGCCGCGATGCACGCCGCCTTGGCCTCCCGGCCCGACATTCCCGCCTTTGCTCCCGAACCGGCGACGGCGCAGAGCTGGTC
>JBKDUV010000158.1:0-2768 GCA_046339335.1 Planctomycetia bacterium
CCTCAACGATACTCACACGCGGCAACCGTGTGATTACAAGCGTTATCGGGACTTTTTCCGTTCGTCCATTTGCCAGCAGACGCAACCAAAATCGGCAGTTGTTCGCATGGACTTCTTTCCAGAGAAATCTACCTTGCGCACCTTGTTGTCACGCAAGCCTGTATGCCACACGCAGACCGCTCTCCCGTCTATAGTGCCAAGCACATCTGTCCACCAATGGCATGTGTCACACTGGTGGACAACAAACGATGTCGCGATCGCCATCAATAGCTTTTTATCCTCGTCCATGTTTGCTCCTATGAAACTCAACCGTGGATCATCGTCAACGGTTTAGGTGGTGGCGTCGGAGATGCCAGCTTCTTGATCGCGTCGTACTCCTCGCCATGAAGTTCGCAGGCTTTGCGCATTGCACCTTCCAGGTACGCAATCGGTTTCTTCGCCGTGCCGTTCCTAATCGCATCGCAAGAATCAGCCACTACTTCGCGACAATCGAGCACAGTAGCCACGAAACACGCCCTCCACACTACATCGCGGTTTTCAGGCGGTCTCGGCAATTTCGCGAAGCGATTCGCTTCGGCTCTCACCCGTTCGATAAAATCCTCATCCACCACCACCCCCCACTTCTCCAACCACTCAGCTTGGCTTGGCTTGGTTTGGTTAGGTTGGATGTGGTTAGATGTGGTTAGATGTGGATAGACTTGGATAGGTAAGGATAGACTTGGTAAGATCTGCGCGCGCGAAGACTCCCTCATAGCCCCCCCCATAGGCCCGGGCTCAGGGTGGGTCTTAGAGGGGGTCTTAGGTGGGGTCTCAGGCTCAACAGTCGAAACAGTCGAAACGTCCAAGCGCCTCCCGAAGAACCCCCCCAATCGGTTAATGTTGGCCTTGAGGTAGTTCGGGCAATGGTCGGCCCAATCATGAACGACCAGACGGCACTCGTCGTCTTCATCGAGCCACCGACATTCAACGAGGGCTGCGACCAGATCGTCCGCGTCCCCGTCCCAATCCACCATGACCGCGATGTCTTCGTTACAGAAGCGACCTATGTCGCCCCGAGGGCAATTCTTCGCCACACCCGCCCAGAGCATTTCAAGCAGTCCGACAACGCCTCGGTTCGACTCCTTGAGCCGTCGCACCAATCGCTTGAACTTCAACAGATCCATCGTGCCAACTTTCATGTTGTGCCTCCTCCAAAGAACCGGCCCTGCCCTAACTAGACTTCGACCGGCTGCGGAGCGTCGAGAAGTGACAAATCGGCTTCTGACACCGTCACCTTCTGTCCAAGTACTGCGCGATCGTAGTACAACACTGCGTGAATTGGCCCGAGCGAACTTTCGATGGCTCCTACTTCGCTATGAATCAAGTCGATCACCTTTCGGGTTCCGGGGAACACTTCGCACAGCCTGCGCAATTCATCAATCGTTGTGGCCTTGTAAAATCGAGCCTCCACTTTGACGCGCTCAGCGATCTCTTCAGGCAGAGCCTCAACCGCATCCGCCAAAGTCCGCAACGCCACTACCAATTCTTCGCGTTTCATCTTTTTTTATCCCCTTACATTGTTGGTTGTTCGAAAATGCCCCGCTTCCCACGGGGCCGGGAGTTGTCGTTGTGGTGTCTATACTCCTAATGTGCCACCATGCTCGTAAACGGTCGCGCTGTGCCCACTGACGGAACACAGTCGCGATCCAACAGCCCGGATCAGACCGAGCTTTTCCAGTTCCTTAGCTCGCTTCCGAATCGAATCGTGCAGCGTGATATTTCCGTTGGCGATCTGTGATGCTGCCTCGCGCGCCGTGGCCAATCCACCACACCGCGTCAAACCCTCAAGAAACTGTGATCTGCGAATCGCAACCGAAACTCTCGTCTCGATCGCCGCTTCCTTGGAAGTCTCGGGATCCGAAGCCCTAGCACGTTTAGCCCATTCAAACAGATCGCCAGTGCTCATTCCTGGTCCTCAGCTTGCGGCTCGGCTTCCACTAAATCTTCCGCCTCGGAGACCACCGGGGCCGGAGTAATCACGCCGATCCTCTGCTTCAGCGATTCTGTACGCGACGATGGAGCAGGCACCGCATCCACCGTCAACGTCGTCTCTACCGCGATCATGCGCTCGTACTCGTCAACCTCCATGATGCCCGCAAAGCCGAACGCATAGCGGATGCACTGGATCGCGGCCTTGTGGCGTAGCATCCTGGCAGGCCACTGACGCCACACGTCGGTATTCCGCTTGCACTCAGCAAGGTACTCCGTCACCTTGCTTGCGTGCCTGCGATCCTTGCGGTAGATCACCGCTGTTACCGCGATCAACGTCCCGGCGTCAAAGTGGTCCTCGAACTCCATGCCGTCCATCATCGGATGGGAGTTCGCCAAGTTAAGCCAGCCGTCCACGCTAACTATGGGTTGGATCCCGCCACCCTTGGTCGGGAAAGCGTAGATCTCCTTCGTCAATGGGTTCAGGTTGTACTCCTTAGCCACAAGCATAAACGCCGCTAGTTGCTCCCGAGTGCATTCCTTGGGGACCACCGTCGCCCGGATCGTCGCCTCGAACGCCTCTGGCTCCATGCCGTACTGGTGAGCCAAATCCCTCAGAACGCTTTTGCGTTCGGTGCTCTTAGCAATTCCGACTTCTTCAACTGCACTCATTTCTTCACCTTCGCCTTCGCAATTCGCAGGACTCGGTAACTGGACGGCTCCACCGTGTAGCCCTTCCGATGCTGTTCGAGGTACGACACCTTGGTGCCATCGGCGAACATGCCAACCTCGGCATCACC
>JBKDUV010000159.1:0-5417 GCA_046339335.1 Planctomycetia bacterium
GTCGAGCATGTCGGGCTCGACCCGCTGCCGCGACCGCGTGCCGCGTTCCGCGTCCTCGAACTCCACGTTGCCGTCCCAGACGGGCTCGCGCTCGGCCATGGCGAACGGGGCGAGCACGATGCCGCGGCGGCGCGACTCGGCGAGCCGGGCCGTCGCCCGGCCGGGTGCAGACGGATCGAGGAGGTCGCTGACGAGCACCCGTAGCGACCCCGCCCGCAGCGGCACGCGGTCGAGCTGGTCGGCGAGTCCCGCCGGCTCGGTGCCGGTCGCCGGCTTCGCCCCGCGGGCCGCCGCGACGCAGCCGGCGGGCCAGCCGTCGGCCAGGGCCCGTTCGACGGGGAGTTCCTCGGGGACGTCTCCCGTCTCGCGACCGAGCAGGAAGAGCTTGAGGTGGCCGCCGAGCCGCAGGCCGCGCTCCAGGCAAAAATAAAACAGTTCCCAGACCCGCGCGGCCTTGGCGGCTTCGAAAAACATCGAGCCGCTGGTGTCGAAGACGAGGTCGATCCGCGGCGTCACTTCCTCGCGATAGAGCTTCATCGTGTAGTGGCCGGTACGGGCGTAGGCCTGCCAGTTCATGTGCCGCGGGTCGTCGCCGGGCACGTACTGGCGGTGGTCCTGAAAGTCGATCGAGCTGCCCGTCCCCCTGCCGAGAACGTTGCCGGCGGTGCCCGCCCACTGGCCGCTGCGCAGCGGCAGCCGGGCCACGGTCGCCGCCGCCTTGGCCCGGGCGTGGATCTCGCGCAGGTTCATGCCCGCGGCCCCCCGTCGACGAGCCGCTGCGTCTCACGCATCTCGCGCAGCCAGGGCCGAATGACGACGGCGAGGATGATCGCGGTTATCAGGCAGCCGGCGAAGAAGAGAACGACACGGGTTTCGTCGGGCGGATTGTTCAACAGTCGGAGGAGGCCCGCGAGCGGAAACAGGGCGACGAGCGGGAGCAGGCCGTCGGAGCGGAAGCCGGGCAGTTCCCGGACCGTGAGGTCCACACCCCAGGGGATGATGCACAGCCCCTGCAGACCCGCATAGAAGAATCCGCGGCCGCCGAGCCGCGGGAGCAGCAGGAGCAGCGGCACCGGCAGGAGGATCGCCGCGGCGGCGAGGCTCACGAAGGGCATGGTCTCTTCCACGGTGTTGTCGGCTGCCGCCCGGGCGAACAGTCCCGTCGCGACGAGCCCGAAAGCGAGAACGAAAAACACCAGGCCGGTCGCCCAGCCGGGTGTGAAGGCCGCCGCGGCGAGCCGGCCGGCCAGGCCTCCGCGGGCGAATGGCGTGTGCATGCGCCGCACGCGGACGGGCCGCTCGCAGAGGCCGCCGATGGTGATGAACAGCACGGGCAGTCCGAGCACGCCGAGCAGCGACCAGAACCAGGCCGCGGAGCCCCACAGGCCGACACCGGCGATGATCGCCGCGCAGCACAGGGCGAGGAGCCGCTTGGGGAGGGCGTGGTTCTCCGCCGGCGGGGCGATGCTCGCTGCTGCGGCCTCGAGGAACAGGGCCGCGTACAGGGCGGCGATCGTCAGCGTCAGCCAGCCGTTGCCCAAGGGCGCCGTGAAGCCGCCCCGCACCGTCATCGTGGCGACCGCGTTCAGCCCGACGATGCCAAGAAAAACCAGCAGGATGAGCAGGCCGACCCGCTCCCGCTGCGGCCGTGTCGAGTAGTAGACGGCGACGGCGCCGAGGACGGCCGACCAGACGAGCAGCCAGCCGAGCGTCACGAGGTCGGCGACGACGTTCACGCCGCCGAAGAAGTAGCGGACCGTGAGGTAGGGAAGCACGGCCGAGGCCACGAGCAGCACCTGCGCCACAAGCGCCAGCCACTTGCCGGCGACGATCCGCGTCGCCGAGAGCTTCGTGAGCCGGACGAGGTCGAGGTTGTTGCCCGTCCGTTCGAATGCCACGGCCGTCAGGCCGCGGAGCGGCATCACCAGTCCGAGGCCGGTCGCGAGGATCCCCCAGAAGAGCCCGTCGAAGCTGCGAACGGCGCCGGTCTCGGACGCCCCCGCCTGGACGAGGAGGGCGAAGAGCACGAACAGCAGCAGGGCGAACTGGAGGATGAGGAACGTCCAGAAGAACGATCCCGACTGGATCCCCTGCCGCAGTTCGCGGACGAGCATCGGCGGCAGCCAGTGCGGAAAATCGTCACCGCGCCAGGCCGGTGCGGCCGGGGCTTGCATCGTCGCCGTCGGGGTCATGCCGGTGATCCTCCTGATTGACGGATGTCGCGCCGCACGAGCCGTTGCGACGCCCGCAGCTCCCGCCGCCATGGGCCGGCGATGAACAGAAGGCCGACGAGCGTCGTGAGGAGGGCGGCGGCGATGAACACCCAGGAAGTTTCGAGGAGAGTGAGCGTGCCGAGACCGCCTTGATCGTCGTTGACTACCGGATAGGCACATAGGGCCGCCAGCGGGAACGGGAGCGTGAACAGCCAGCCGGTGGAGTCCATGCGGCCCGCCCGGCCGTTCACGGCCAGCGTGTAGACGAAGACGAGCAGGCAGACCAGTTGCACGAGGCCGTAGATGATGAGGCTGCCGCCGCGGCCGGCGATCTGGGCGATGCTGCGGCCCTCACTCCTCGTCACCAGCGCCGGCAGCCGGACGAGAAATGGCAGCGGATAGAGGATCGTCGCGACGACGAGAAGGCCGAGCGTGAGGGCGATCGTGAAATCCGCGTCGCGAAAACCGGGAACTCTGCCGGCGATCATCCGCGCGAAGAACGTCAGCCAGCCCGTCATGCACAGCGCGGCGAGAATCGCCACGAACGGGAGCCCCGTCGCCCAGCCGGGCGTGAACAGGGCGGCCGCGAGGCGGCCGATCGCCCCGAACCGGCCGAACGGGTGATGCAGCGAGGCGATCGGCAGCGGCGGCTCGACCAGCGCCCCGATCGCGAAGCACAGGAGCAGCGGGCTAATCGTGGCAACCGTCCAGCCGAAGCCCCCAGACGAGCCCAGGCAGCCCATCACGACCCACGCAGCGGCGATGACGAGGGCGAGGAGCCGCTTGCGGCCGGCGTGGCTCTCGGCGGGGGCCGCGATCCGGGCGGCGGCGAACTCGAGGAAGACCAGCGTGTACGTCGCAAGGCCGGCCGCGATGCCGAGCCGCTCGAGCACACCGAGGCTCGGCGCGCCGGTGCCGCCGGTCCGGGATATGTCGTTGAAGATTTCCCCGGCGGGCACGAACCCGACGACCGCGACCAGCACGCCGACCCCGATCCGCACCCACACCGGCAGGGTCGAGGCTGCGATCGCCGCCGCCGCCACGGCGAGCGAGACGGCCATGATCCAGCCGAAGGCCTCGAGTTCGCCAAGCACGTTCACGCCGCCGAAGAAGTAGCGAAGCACGAGGTAAGGCAGGAGTGCAGTGGCCATGAGCAGCCCCTGCGCGACGATCGCCAGCCATTTGCCGACGATGATCCGCGTCGCCGAGAGCCGGCTGAGGCGGATGAGGTCGAGGTTGTTGCCGAGACGCTCGCCGCTCACGGCCATGATGCCCTGGAGCGGGAGCACGACGCCGACCACTCCGGCCATGATCAGCCAGAAGAAAAAGAAGAAAGCGGAGACGACGAAGAACCCCATGCTCGAATCGACGCCGATGGCGGTCACTCCCCAGGCCATGAGGACGAACATCGCCGCCTGGATGCCGATGAACGTCCAGGTGAAGAACCCCGACTGGACCCCCTGGCGGAGTTCGCGGACGAGCATCGGCGGCAGCCAGTGCGGAAAGTCGTCTCCGGACCAGCGCCACGGCCGGGCCGCGACGGCCGGCCGCCGGTGCAGGCGGCGCGGTGTGGCGGCGGCCGACGCGACGCTGAGCGGCCTGCCGTCGCGCCGCCGGCCGCGGACCAGGTCGGCGACGTTGCCGAGTTCGCGCACCCAGGGGCGGGAGACTGTCGCAAGCACGACGCAGAGCACGACGAGACCGGCCCGGGTGAACAGCGTCGCGACGTCCGCCAGCCGCGTCGGTGACGACGTCCCGTCCACGATGGCTCCAAGGCTGCATGCCGCGCCGGCCGGGAAGGGCAGCGTGGCGAAGATGCCGAGTGTGTAGTCGGGCCACTGCATCTGGTACGGCTTGAAACCGTTGGCGATCAGGAACGAGAGAAAGCAGGCCAGGTGCACGAGCAGGCAGACGAGGAGCCGCTGCCCGCGCCGGGAAATCCGCCCGACGAACGGCAGCGGACAGGCCACGGCCGCGACGAGGAGGGCAGCCGCGGCCAGTGCCGGCGGGTCGGCCTGCGGCGGCAGGAACCGGCGGACGAAGCCGAGCCAGCCCGCCAGGCAGATGGCGACGAGGATCGCCACAAAGAGAATGCCCGTCGCCCAGCCGGGGGTGAACGCTGCGGCAGCCAGCCGGCCGGCCGCACCGAACCGCCGAAACCGCGCGAACAGGGCGGTCACGCGGCTGGGCGCATCGACGACCGTGCCCGTGGCGTAACAGAGGAGCAGCGGCGCGGTGGCGAGGAACGTGCCGACGGCCGCCGGCTTCGAGCCGAGCCAGCCGGCGACCGGCCAGGCTGCGGCGATGGCGAGGGCGAGGAGCCGCTTTCGGCCCGCGTGGTTCTCAGCCGGCGGCGCGATCCGCGCCGCGGCGAATTCGTGGAACGCGAGGACGTGCGCGACTAGCAGGGCGACGATGGCGACCTTCATCGCCGGTGACACGACGAGCATCATGACCGATGCCGGGATCCCGTCGTCGATGATCTCGGCGAGCACCGGGAGCGACAGGCCGCCGAGCACGACGACGATCCCGATCCGGAGCCAGAGCGGCAGCGCGGAGAGGGCGACCGCCGCCGCGGCGACGACGCTGCCGATCGCGACGATCCAGCCGAGGATCTCGATCTGCCCGAGCACGTCCACGCCGCCGAAGAAGTAACGGACGACGACGTAGGGCAGGAACGTCACGGCCACGAGGAACAGCTGGGCGACGATCGCGATCCATTTTCCCGTCACGATCCGCGTGGCCGAGAGCCGGGTGATCTGGAGCAGGTCAAGCCCGTTGCCCCGGCGCTCGCCGCCGATCGCCCCCAGGCCGCGCAGGGGGACCAAGAGCACGAGGGCCGCCACCGCGGCCGTCCAGAAGAAAAACGCGAGCGACGCCTGTTCGTCGAGGCTGTCGGCTCTGGCCAGCGTGAACACCGAAAACAGCAGAAACAGCGCCCCCTGAAGGAGCAGGAACGTCCAGATGAAGACCCCCGACTGCACGCCCTGGCGGAGCTCCTTGACGAGCATCGGCGGCAGCCAGGCGGGGAAGTCGTCGCCGGGCCATGCGGAAGCACGCGGCGAGAAGGTCGAGGTCGTGTCGGCGAGCGTCATGCCCCGCACCGCGTCAGTTCCGGCGGCCGTTAGGCCGCGACCACAACCACCATAACCAGGGGGCCGGGGGCCCCCCCCCCCCCCCCCCCGCCCGGGAAAAACGCCCCCC
>JBKDUV010000160.1:0-9548 GCA_046339335.1 Planctomycetia bacterium
GCCGCAGGCGGCCGCGGTGGCGTTCGCCGTCTTCGTCGGCGCCGTGCTCGCGACGGCCGGCCTGGCCGCGGCCATCGCCATCCAGTTCGACGTCCTCGGCTGGGACATCCGCGGCGGCCTGCTCGGCAAGTACGAACAAAAGAACTCGCTGCTCGTCGCCGTGGGGATGAGCTTCGCCATCATCCCCCTCGTGTTCACGATCGCCGACGACGCCCTAACGAGCGTGCCCGACCACTTGCGCAGCGCCTCGCTGGGGGCCGGCGCCACGCCGTGGCAGACGGCCGTCCGCGTCATCCTCCCGGCGGCGGCCAGCGGAATCTTTTCGGCGGTGATGATCGGCCTCGGGCGGGCGGTCGGCGAGACGATGATCGTCCTCATGGCGGCGGGCAACACGCCGATCATGGACTGGAACGTGTTCACCGGTTTCGAGACGCTGTCGGCCGCGATCGCCACCGAACTGCCAGAGGCGGCCCGCAACAGCACGCACTACCGGGTGCTGTTCGTGGCGGCGCTGGCCCTGTTCGCGATCACGTTCCTGGTGAACTCGGCGGCGGAGATCGTGCGGCAGCGGTTCCGGAGACGCGCCCATGAGCTCTGAACGCGGCCGCATCCGCCAACGGCGGGTCCGCTCGGCCCATGCCGGCCTGGCGGCCCACGGCGAACCCTGGGTCTGGCTGACGGCAGGCTCGCTCGCCCTCGCCCTGGCGATGATCGTCGGCCTGCTCGGCTTCATTGTCGTCCGCGGTGCGGCGACGTTCTGGCCCGCCCCGCTGGAACTTGTCGAACTCGCCGACGGCGGCCGCCTGCTCGGCGAGGTGACGGACCGCGAGCGGGTCGAGGAGTCCGGCCAGAGTGGTCCGGTCAGCGTGCCACGACGGCTGCTGCGAACGGCGAACCAGGACAGCGGCGGGGGCACGTCCGTGTGGGTGGACGACCGCACGATCCAAAAAACGTCCCATCCCGAGTGGGCCAGCGTCATCGAGCGGATGGAGACCGGCCGCTTCCACGGCTTTCCCAAGCGGCTCTGGCACGGCGAGAATCTGGTCGCCGACGGACCGGAGGCGGCCTGGCAGGCGTTCGAGCGCGAGCATCCGGCGATCCGGCGCCGCTTCCTCCGCGCCCGCGGAATCGACAAGCACGACCGCGGCGTCCTCCAGCGCGAACTCCGGGCGGCCCGACTCGCCGTGGTGCAGGCTGGACTCGATGCGCCTGCCGACGAGGCCCGCCGCGAGCGGGCCGCGGCGGCGGAGCGGGCCGTGATCGCCCGCGTCTCCGCCGCCACGGAGGCGCTCGACGCGGAGACGGCCCGGCTGCGCGGCGACAACGAGGGCTGGGAACTGGAGTGCGAAACGGCCGCCGGCGAGACGAGGCGGATTCCTCTGGCCACGATCGTCCGCGGCTGGCAGCCCAACCGGCTCTCGCTCACCGGCAAGGCAGCGGTCTACATGGCCCGCTGGGGGGAGTTTCTCGGCGACGACCCGCGCGAGGCCAATAGTGCCGGCGGCGTGTTCCCGGCGATCTGGGGAACGGTGGCGATGACACTCATCATGGCCCTGTTCGTGGCCCCGTTCGGCGTCCTCGCAGCGCTCTACCTCCGCGAATACGCCGGCCGGGGTCCGATCACGACCGCCGTCCGCGTGGCGATCAACAACCTCGCCGGCGTGCCGAGCATCGTCTACGGCGCCTTCGGCCTCGGCTTCTTCTGCTACGGGATCGGCGCCCGGATCGACGACCTGTTCTTCAAGGCGAGCCTCGTCGCCGACGGCCAGCCGACGTTCGGCACCGGCGGGCTGCTCTGGGCGTCGCTGACGCTGGCGCTGCTCACGCTGCCGGTGGTGATCGTGGCCACCGAGGAGGCGCTGGCCGCCGTGCCCAACTCGATGCGCGAGGGTTCGTATGCCTGCGGGGCGGGCAAGTGGCAGACGATCCGGCGGATCGTCCTCCCCCGCGCGCTGCCGGGCATCATGACCGGGCTGATCCTGGCGATGGCTCGCGGCGCCGGCGAGGTGGCGCCGCTGATGCTCGTGGGCGTGAAGAAGGTCGCGCTCGAACTCCCGGTGGACGGCACGTTTCCCTTCGTCCATCCGGAGCGTGAGTTCATGCACCTCGCCTACCTGATCTACGACGTCGGCTTCCAGAGCCAGGACAGCCAGGCCGCCCGGCCGATGGTGTTCACGATCTCGTTCCTGCTGGTGACGATCATCGCCCTGCTCACCGTGACCGCGATCTGGATTCGCTCCCGGCTGCGGCGCCGCTACGTCGCGCAGCAGTTTTGAGTGGCACAGGCTAGACTTCAGGGGCTCCTCAGGCATGACGAGGACGCGGAGGACAGGGACCATGCAGACGCAGGCCGAAGTTGCCAGGCAGGGCTTTCCCCCACGGCCCGACCCCGCCCCGACCGACCGGCTCCAGGCGGTGGCCGCGGGCCGCGACGTGCCGGCGGAGGTCCACGCCTCGCTCGCCACCGAGGTGCCGGTGCTGGAGATCGACCGCTTCAACCTCTGGTACGGGGCGAAGCAGGCCCTGCACCGGATCACCATGCCGGTGCCGCTCAACAAGGTGACGGCGCTCGTCGGCCCCAGCGGCTGCGGCAAATCGACGCTCCTGCGCAGCGTCAACCGGCTCAACGACCTCGTGCCGAGCGTGCGGATCACCGGCGACATGCGGCTCAACGGCGACTCGATCTACGACCCGCGGATGGACGTCATCGAGCTGCGGAAGCGGATGGGGATGGTGTTTCAGAAGCCGAACCCGTTCCCGATGAGCATCTACGAGAACGTCGTCTATTCGCTGCGGATCGACGGCGAGAACAAGCGGGCCGTGCTCGACGAGGTCTGCGAGACGAGCCTGCGCGGCGCCGCGCTCTGGGACGAGGTCAAGGACCGGCTCCATGACAGCGCCCTCGGCCTCTCCGGCGGCCAGCAGCAGCGGCTCTGCATCGCGAGGGCGATCGCCGCCGAGCCCGAGGTGCTCCTCCTCGACGAGCCCTGCTCGGCCCTCGACCCGATCGCCACCGGCAAGGTCGAGGACCTGATCCAGGAGCTCCGCGGCCGCTACTCGGTGCTGATCGTGACGCACAACATGCAGCAGGCCAGCCGGACGAGCGACTACACGGCGTTCATGTACCTCGGTCGGCTCATCGAATACGGTGCCACCACCGACATCTTCACCAAGCCGATCCTGCGCGAGACCGAGGCGTACGTGACGGGCCGCTTCGGCTGACGCCCATGACGAAACACATCGAACGACAGATCGAGAACCTCAAGGAGCGGATCCTCCGCGTCGGCACGCTCGTGGAGGAGGCGATCTCCAAGTCGATCACCGCCCTCATCAACCACGACGCGGCCCTCGCCCAGCGGGTGATCGCCAGCGACGAGGAGATCGACCGCATGGAGGTCGAGGTCGAGGAGGAGTGCCTGAAGATCCTCGCCCTCTACCAGCCGGTGGCGGCCGACCTGCGGTTCGTGGTCGCGGTCCTCAAGATCAACAACGACTTGGAGCGGATGGGGGATCTGGCCCGCAACATCGCCAAGCGGGTGACGCAGTTGGCGGCCGGCCGGCCCTACGATCTGCCACTCGAGATCCGCACGATGGCGATGCAGGCCCAGGAGATGGTGAAGCAGTGTCTCGACGCCGTGGTCAACGGCGACCCGGCGTTGGCGCGGCAGATTCGTGCCGAGGACGACATCGTGGACGATGCCCGGCTGGAGGTCCGGCGCCAGGTGATGCGGTCGATCAAGGACGATCCCGACGCGCTCGAGAGCCTGCTCTGGATCAACTCCGTGTCCAAGCACATCGAGCGGATCGCCGACATGGCGACGAACATCGCCGAGGACGTGATCTACATGGTGGAGGGGGAGATCGTCCGCCACCGCGCGGAGGAGTAGGCTCTCTCGCCCAACACGCCGGTGGACGGCAAAAGCCTCGTCGCTGAGGCAGGATAGCCTCAGGCTCCTCGGCTTCCGCCGATCCACCGGCTTCGGTAAGCAGCATCAGGAGCCGGGCTCTGCCCGGCGACCGCAAGCCGGAGCAGACGCTGTGTCGGCTGCGACGGCGCGAAAGCCTGCAAGCCGGAGCAGACGCCGGAACGCGCCCACCAGTCACCGCCACTCCAAGCCGCCGGGCGGTGCCCGGCGGGGAGCCGGGCTCTGCCCGGCGACCGTAAGCCGGAGCAGACGCTGTGTCGGCTGCGACGGCGCGACTACCTATGCGCAACCTCGGGAAACCATTCGCTGCCCGCCTGCCCTGAGCGGGCGCGGATGCCGAGCCAGACGAGGCACTGGCGGCGGACGGTGCGAAACGGGACGGCGACCGACCGGTGCAGGCGAATCCACCACGGACGCATCCGGTCGATGTCGCGGGCGGTCGGACGCGACGGCTCGGGCGCGTGCTTCATGCGATGCTTGAGCAGGTGGTAGTCATCGCACTGCTGCAGGACATGGAGCACACCGCGGAGGGCACGGGCGGCGATGCGGTTGCCCGCAGGCAGGGCGAACGAGATCTGAAAGTCGATCAGGTGCGGCCTCCCCGCTTCGTCCACTTGGATGTTTTCCCGCTTGTGAAGTTCGACGTGGGCCACGTCGCGCCGGTGCACCTCGGCGAGAAGCCTGTCGAACCGGGGAAAGAATTCGGCGTTCACGCGCTCATCGACACGCAGTGCATGGCCGGCGATGAACTGCCGCGATACCGCATTCTCCAGCCGTCGGCCGGCGACGCACACCGGGCCGAGGGACGGCGGCACGCCGTCGATTCCCGCCAGTCGGTCCATGAAGCCCTGTTCGCGGGCGGCCAGCCGCCGCCCCAGCCAGGCCATCGGCAGGCGGAGGATCGATTGACGGCGGTTGAACTTGCAGATCGCCCGCCGGGTGGCGGACGCGTAGATCCCGGTGGCCGCCCACGAGTCGTGCTTCAGGATCTCGCAGCGCCGAAAGACTTCCCCGTCGATCTCGACTTGGGCGGGAGGATCGGCATCCCCGAGCGCGCGAAAAACCGGTGGTCTCGGCCGGACGCCGCTTCCTGGCCGGCACGATGCCGGTGCTTCTCCCGCCGCCTTCGTGGCCGCCACCATGAATGCGTCTTCCCGGTGCTCTCAGACCAGTCGACCGCGCAGCGTTCCCGCGCCGATCCTTCCCGTTTGATTTCGACGGCGCTCCGCGGCAGGGGTGACACGCCCGCGGACAAGCGGTTTTTCCTTCACGACTTCCCGCCTCCCCGCAGACTGCCCGGCCCACCCGATCAGCCGGTCCGGCGGCGTTCCCGGGCCGCAGTTCGCCTGCTGTCTGCGTTCAGCGATCGAGAAGGGCATCGAGACGGGGGTCGGCGAGCGATTCGGCGACGAGTGCCGCGCCGCTGAAGTCGTGCCGCAGGCTGTGCCCACCCGGCACCGCCACCACCACCGCCCCCGCGGCGACGGCGGCCCGGCAGCCGGCCTCTGAATCCTCCAGCACGAGCGTAGCGGCGGGCTCGACCCCGAGCCGGCCGGCGGCGGTGAGATAGATCTCCGGGTCGGGCTTGCCGCGGACCACGTCGGCGCTCGTGAGCACGAATGCGAACCGGTTGCGAATCCCCACCCGCCCGAGCACGTCATGGGCGAAGTCCGGACCACTGCTCGTGGCGACCGCGTGGGGCAGGCCCCGGGCCGCGAGGCCGTCGAGCAGCGGCACCGCGCCCGGCATCGTTTCCAGCCGCGTGTCGAGCAGGCCGGCGAATATTTCCCGCGTCTCCGTCGCCAACATCTCGATGGTGTCGGAGAGCCCGTGCCAGTCGATCATGATCTTCAAGGAGATCTGCTGCGGCCGTCCCATCATCGCGTCGAGCAGGTCGGGGCCGAACGTCCTGCCGCGGCGGCGGAGCAGTTCGCTGCCTACGTCTTGGTAGAGTTCTTCGGTGTTCACGAGCAGGCCGTCGAGATCGAAGACGACGGCCTGAATGGGGGGCTGGTGCCGGGACATCGGAGCGGTGCGGGTGTCTCGCGAAAGGTTAAGTTGGCGGAGGGCACGAGCCGGTAGACGGCGAATGCGTCGTTGGCGTGCAGTCGCTCGAACGGCAGCGCGTCGACGCACCGCAGGTCGAGCGGCACGATCGCGTGGTCGGCACCGTACCGGGCGGCGATATCCCGCATCCGTGCCACGCCGATGGCGGCCGTGGACCGCTCCAGTTCGACGATGCTCCGCCCGTCGATCGAAAAGCAGTCCATGATCCGCTTCCGCCACTCCACGAGCGAGACGGCGTCCTGGGGGCTGTTCTTCCAGCACACGACCTCGCGGCGGCCGGTCCGCCAGGTGAAACTCGCCGCCCCGCGGGGTGTGATGAAGCAGGCGTCGGCGGGTGTCGAATCCCGGACCCAGCGGCAGATGTCGGCCCATGCGGCCCCCTGCACCTTGGCGTCCGCCCGCGGCAGGAGGCCGGCACGGCCCGGCAGCGGCCAGTGCCCGGACTGCACGAACAGATCGACTGCCAACGCCGCCATGATGATCCCGCGGATCGCGGCCGGACGGCCGGGCAGGCAGCGGCGACAGGCGTTGGCGTCGCCGACCACCGCAGCGACTGCCACAGCGAGCCCGAGCGGCACGAGCCCCTCGGCGAGCCGGAACCAGTAGAAGCGGAGCAGTTTCCAGGCCAGGCCGGGAGCCCACGGCTCCAGCGCCGCGACCAGCCAGCCGGTCGCCGAGATCGCCACTGCCACGGCCACCACAGACCAGCACCGCGAGCGGGCCACGGTCGGCGGCGTCGCGCGAACCAGCAGCAGCCAGACGAGCACCGCGAGGAGATGGCGGCAGACGAGCGGTTCGGCGAACGTCCGCGGCAGGAGATGGTGTGGCAGTCGCTCGACGACGTAGATCCTGTCGGCCAGCACGCGGGCTTCGGCATCGACGCCGGCCGTGAGCCGGACCATCGGGAGGATGCCCCAGGCCGCCAGGGCGATCCCGGCTGCCGGCAACAACCAGATCCACCAGCGCGACCGGGCGGGAGCCGGAGGATTCCCGCCGGCAGCAGCGACCGCTCCGGGAACGATCCCGCACCGCACCATGGCCGCCGCGGCTGCCATGGCGATCGTTCCCCAGCCACCCACGATCGGGTGCAACGCCGTGGCGGCCCCGGCGAGCAGCGTCGCACGGGGCCAGACGCCGCGAAACCACCCCCCCAGCGCCCCCAGGAGCAACGCCCAGGAGAACACCTTCGCCTCGCAGCCGCCGATCAGCCACTCCCCCGCCATCGTCGTGCCACGCAGGGCAAGGGAAAACACCGCCGCCGCGAGGATTCGCATGGCCGTCGTGCCGACGAGCGGCGCGACGGCGGCGCGAAAGCCGACGGCCAGTGCCAGCCAGCCGAGCCAGCGGCCGACCCACGCCGCCCGATCTAACGGCAGAGACGCCGCCACCGGGCCGAAGAGCAGGTAGAACGTGCCGTGGGCGTCCGGGGTTTCCAGGAACCAATCGCCCCGCGCCCAGTGAGGATCGGCATGATGCCGGGCCTTGGTCAGATAGACCGTTTCGTTGACCTCGGGCACGGGCCACGCGCCGGCGGCCGCGAACAAGAGGAGCATCAGGAACGTCTCGACGACCGCCGGCAGTCGACTCGCGGGCCGGGACCATGCCCCGTTTTCGCCGTCGCTTTCGCCCGCCATCGGTCGCACCTATAAAGAGTGTCTCTCGTTCTCGTCCGGGCCGCCGCGCGGCCGAGCCTCCGCAGGATACCGCATGCACCGCGAGCCGACCGCCCCTTCGACCATCGACCAGCCGGCTCCTTTCGGTCCCGCGACCACTGCCGGCGGCGCTCGGCTGCGGCAGGCGCTGGCCGAGGAAACCCTCGGCATCGTCGGGGCCCCGTTCGCGCTGGCCGCGAAACTGGTCGAGCGGGCGGGCTTCGACGCCGTCTATCTTTCCGGCGCCGCCTTCTCCGCCGGTTCCCTCGGCGTCCCCGACATCGGCCTGTTCACCCGCGACCAGCTCGTGGAGCAGACGCGAATTCTTGCCCGCGCCACGACGCTGCCGCTGGTCGTGGACGCCGACACCGGGTTCGGCGACGTCGCGGAGACCGTGCGCCTTCTCGAGGCGGCGGGCGCCGCGGCGATCCAGATCGAGGATCAGCCGGGAGCGGATCAGGCCGGCGGCGACCCCGGGGGCAAGCGGTGCGGGCATCTGGCCGGCAAGCGGGTAATCGAGCCGGCGGCGATGTGCGCGCGGATCGCCGCCGCCGCCGCCGGTCGGCGCGATCCCGAGACGGTGATCATCGCCCGCACCGATGCCCGTGGCGTCAACGGACTCGACGACTGCCTGCAGAGGCTGCACGCCTACCGCGAAGCGGGTGCCGACTGGCTGTTTCCCGAGGCGCTTGCCAACCGCGACGAGTTCGCCGCGGTCGGCCGGGCGTTCGCCGCTGGTGGGACGTCCTTGCTGGCGAACATGACCGAGTTCGGGGTCAGTCCGCTGGTGTCGATTCCGGATCTCGCCGCCCTCGGCTTCGCCGCGATCCTCTATCCCGTTACGCTGTTGCGGCTCGCGCTCAGGGCGATGGAGGCAGGCCTCGCCCTGATCGCCTCGGAGGGGACGCAGGAGAGCCTGCTCGACCTGATGCTCTCCCGCGAGGAACTCTACGACCTCATCGACTACGACCCGCGACACCCGGAGCGGCATCTGGCCGGTCCGGCCGCCGCCCGCGCGGCGATCCTTGGAGACCCTGATCGATGACGTTAGCCACTCCCACCACGCCCTCCACCGGCGTTGATCCCGCCCGGGGCCTCGCCGGCGTCCTCGCGGGACGGACCGCTATCTGCTCGCTCGAGGGGACGCTCCGCTACCGAGGCTACGACATCGAACCGCTGGCCGCCGCTGCTGACTTCGAGGACGTCGCCTATCTGCTCCTGCACGGCGACCTGCCGTCGCGGGCCGAGCATGCCGCCTTCTGCGGCCGGCTGGAGGAGGCCGCGGCAGCGATCGACCCCGCGGTGATCGACGCTCTCGCCAGGCTCGCGGCCGCGAGCCCCCAGGCCTCCCCGATGGACGCCCTGCGGACCGGCATCAGCATGCTCGGACTCGTCGAGCGCGACGACACGCCCCCGCCGCGGCCCCTCCTCCTCCGCCAGGCCGAGCGGCTTCTGGGCCGGACGCCCGCCCTGCTCGCGGCCTGGATGGATCTGGCCGCCGGCCGGCCCGTGGCACCCTGGCCCGGCGGGCCAATTGCAGCCGCGCTCCTCGAGCGGCTCACCGGCCGCCGGCCGCCGCCGGCCCAGGTCCGGGCCTTCGGCGCGACGCTCGTCTTCTATGCGGAGCACGAGTTCAACGCCTCCACGTTCGCCGCCCGGACGGTCGCCTCGACCGGGGCCGACATGCACTCCTCGATCACGGCCGCGATCGGTGCCCTCAAGGGGCCGCTCCACGGCGGCGCCAAGGAAAAGGTGCTGGAGGTCCTCGGCGCGATCGGCAGCCCCGAACGGGCGGCCGCCTGGCTGGAGGGCGAGTTCGCGGCCAAGCGGGTCGTGATGGGGTTCGGGCACCGCGTTTACAAGGACGGCGACGTGCGGGCAAAACTCCTGGGCGGCATGTGCC
>JBKDUV010000161.1:0-10068 GCA_046339335.1 Planctomycetia bacterium
GTGTAGGTGCCGTCGGCGGCGACCGCGCCGGCGGTGGCCGAGAACTCGGCCGCCGACTCCTTCACGAACCGGCCGGCCGCGTCGTAGAGCCGCACTTTGAGGGGCAGGGTCGCCCCGGCGGCGATCTGCGCCTCGGCCGGCACGACCTGCACCCAGGCTGGCTCGCCCGCCGGCCCCTTCGTCGCGTCAGCGACCAGTTGGGCGGCGGCCTTGGGCTGGGCGTCGGTTGTCTCATGGTTCTTGGTGACAGCCGCGTCGCCGAGGCAATACAGCCGGGCTCCGGTCGTCAGGTAGAATCGGCCTTCCCAGGCGACCGGCGACGCCGTGACCTCGTCCTCCTCGACGAACCGCATCTTGTCGACGACCTTCAGCCCGTCGGGCGTCGGCTCGAGCACGTGCCAGCCGCTCGTCGAGCAGACGTACAGCCTCCCCTCGGCCACGAGCGGGCTGCCACGGACGATCGTACCGAGAAGCTTGACCGGCTTGCCGACGGGGCTCCCGGTCGCCTTGTCGAAGATGAAGATCTTGGCGCCGTCGTCCACGAAATAGACCCGGTCGCCAAGCACGACGGGCATCGACCGGCCGTCCATCACCCCCTTCTTCTGCCAGAGCACGTTCGTGGCGGTGATGTCGCCCGTGCCGACCGCCTTGAAGGCCGTCGCCGAGCCCATCGAGGTGTTGTCGAGATTTTCCTCGGCCTGCGAGACATAGACCGTGTCGCCGGCCACGAGCGGCGCGACGTTGAGGCCGCGGCGCGAAAGCTTGAAGTTCCAGACGGCCTTGCCCGTCCGCGGCTGGAAGTTCCAGACGCTGCCGTCGCTCGAGCCGAAGACGAGCGCCGCCTGTCCGCCGAGGTTCGCCAGCGACGGCGTGCTGTAGGTCGTGTCCTCGGGCAGTTCCTTGGTGCCGTTCATCCAGCGGACGACGCCGGTCGCGGTGTCGAGGCCGAGGAAGCGATGGGCCGGCCGGGCCGTGTCGCCCCAGCCGGTGACGACGGCGCTGGCGATCACCAGGTCCTCGAACACGACCGGGATGTTCGTCCGTCCGCCGTAGGTCGAGAGGAAGCCAAACTCCTCGTGCAGCGACCGCTGCCACTTCGTGCGGCCAGTCGCCGCGTCGATCGCCGTGAACACGCCGCACACGCCGTGGGCGAAGACGGTGTTGGTCCGTGGATCGGCGACCACGGCCGACCAGCCGACCCGCTCGGCCGGGACGTCGGAGAGATAGACATTGAAGATGTTTTCCCAGAGCTTCTCCCCCGTGCGGGCGTCGAGGCAGAGCACCTTCTCCCCCTCCTCCTGCGTGCCGGGCTTGTGGCGGACCAGCGTATACAGCCTGCCCCCCATGATCACCGGCGTGGAGATGCCACCGGCCGCGTCGTTCTTCCAGAGGACGTTCGTGTTCTTCCCCGGATCGAACGTCGTGGGCAGGCCGCGGCCCCGATACTGCCGATCCTGCTCGGGACCCCGCCAGTCGGGCCACCATT
The DNA here is from genome assembly GCA_046339335.1 of Planctomycetia bacterium. Lineage (GTDB taxonomy): Bacteria > Planctomycetota > Planctomycetia > Pirellulales > UBA1268 > QWPN01. Next base: position 1,487 of record JBKDUV010000161.1, read on the forward strand.
CGCCGGCCCGGACGGCCGGGGCCGCAGCGAGCGCGACCAAAAACGCCCCGGCACGAACGAGCGAGGTGCCTGCCATCCGTGATGCGCCGTTCATCATCGCCCCTTCTTGGTGCTGCGGACATCCGCGGGCAGTTTCGGATCGACGAGGCCGCGGGAGCCACGGCCCTGGCTGAGTCGGTCGGCGACGTCGGCGGCGATGCCTTCGGTGTCGGCGTTCCACCACTTCCGCTGCTCGGCGGCGGGCGGGGAAAGCAAGGGACGAACGACCCGCATCCCGACGCCGAGCGCCGGCTCCTCGGTGTACCACCACGGGCTCTTGGGGAGGTTGGGATCGACGTCCTTCCAGTCGGGCTCGTCATCGGTGCCGCCGGCGTCACGGGAGCCGCGCAGGGCGGCGCTGCGGCAGCGATCGGCATCGTCGTAGAACGACCCGCCGCGGAGCACGCGCGGGTAGAGTTTCTTCGGCCAGGTGATCGCTTCGGCGGCGGCCACGGGCTGGGGCAGCGCGGCCTGCCGGACGTAGCCGGCGGCGATCAGTTCATCGACGACCCACTCGGCGACGTTGCCGTGCATGTCGTGGAGCCCCCAGGCATTGGCCTTCTTGAGACCGACCTTGTGGGGCGTGTCGTCGGCGTTGTCGGCGAACCAGGCGACGGCATCGAGACCGGCCGCATCGGCGCCGGGGTTCCCCGGCGTGGTCGGGCCGGCGCGGCCAGCGTCGTCCCACTCGCTCGCGGCCGGCAGCCGGTAGAACCGGCCGCTCAGGCCGCTGACCCACTTGGTGTACTGCCGGGCGGCGAACTGGGTCATCGTCACCGCGGGCAACTCCGGATCCTCCCCCTTGCTGAACGTCGTCGTGGGATCGTAGAGGTTCGACGGTGCGGTGACGGCATCGGCTTCGTTCTCGGGCGTGATCGTTCGCAGGCCGGACGCCTCGAGCGCCTTGAAGTCGTCGCAGGCCGCCATGAAGGTCTTGTACTCGGCCCACGTCACCTCGCAGCGTCCCATCCAGAAGGGGGCGACCGTGACCGTGAACGTCGGCCCCTCGTCGGCCGACCGGTCCTTTTCGTCGGCCGGGCTTCCCATCTGAAACGTCCCGCCGACGATCGGCACCATGCGAAAGGTCACGTCGGTGCCGGCCATCGTCTCCACGTAGGGCACCATCCAACCGCCCGGCACGGCGACGGCGCCCGCGACGTCCGGCTTGGCCGGGCCGGCCACGAACCCCATCGATGCCGGAGTGTCCGCCGTTTCGCTCGCCAAACTGGTGCAGCCACCGGCGAGCACCACCAGCAGCACGACAATCCGCATCGATGGGGGGCGGAACGAGGAACGCGGCATGGGTGGCATCCGTGGATGGCAGGAAAAGGCGACGGCGGACTTCCGGGGCGTCGCGACGGTCCCGAAAGTGTACCCTGAGAGGGATGCCCGGACCCAGCCGTGAGACGAGCCTCGTGACGATCCCCAAACCAAACCGCCCGACCGGCAAAAAGGCCGCCGCCGGCGCCGCCGACAAGCCGCCCGAGCGGGTCGTGGCCGAGAACCGCAAGGCCCGCCACGAGTACGAGATCCTCGACACGCTGGAGTGCGGCATCGCGCTGGTCGGCAGCGAGGTCAAGAGCCTGCGGGCGGGGCGGATGTCGCTCGACGAGGCCTACGGCCGCATCGACGGCGACGAGGTCTGGCTGATCGGCTGCGACATCCCCGAGTACGAGAAGGCCAACCGGCTCAACCATCCGCCGAAACGGCCGCGGAAACTCCTCCTCCATCGGCGCGAGATCAAGAAGTTCGCCGGCCAGGCATTCGACAAGGGGCTGACGCTCGTGCCCCTGAAGATGTATTTCAAGAGCGGTCGGGTGAAGTTGCTCCTCGGCATCGGTCGCGGTCGCAAGGCCCATGACAAGCGGGAGAAGCTCAAGGCGGCCAGCGCCCGGCGGGAAATCGAAATCGCCCTCCGCGGCCGGGGTGGCCGCGGAGGGCGATGATGTCGTTCGAAAAACGGGGCGTCCGCCTGCCCCGGCGGCCCGGAGGCCGCTTCAGTCTTCGCTCCCCACCAGCACGCCGGCCGGGGAGTCGGTGGAGTCTTCCGGGTGCCAGAGGGGCATGCCCCGCTGGATGCGTTCGGCGAGCACGTCGATCTTCTGCCGCGAGCCTGCCGGGGCGGTCGTGGGAATGAACTCAGTCGTGCACTGGGGCTCGAAGTTTTCGTCGTGACCGTACAGTTCGATGATCTCGAAAACGTTGCGGATCCTTGCCATCGGAAAGAAACAGATCCTTTCTGATAATGAGTGAGGGGCGTGAAAGAGGGCGAACCTGAACGAGTGACGGTGAGGTCCGGTTGAACAGGACCCGCCTGCGAAAGCCGCTCCCCAGCGGACCCGGTCGTAGCGGCCCGATGGCGATGCGAATTCGGCTGACGTGCGGCCCGCGGACGGGACGGCGCGAACGCCGTGGCGAGCGTCTCGTTCGAACTGAACCTCGCCATTATGGACCCGTGCTTGCACGAGTCAAACAATTCGCCAGCCAGGTTTTTTCAGCGGGGAAAGGGCCGTTTTTGCAGGCCGATTGTCCGGCATGATCCGCGCCAATTACCATGGAGGGATGCCCCGAGGATGCGGCGCGGCTGGAGCCCGCCTGCCCCCGGGCAGGTCGTGGTCGGCTGCGGGCACCCACCCGCCGCCGCCGCAGTCGATGCCCCAGTTCACAGGCTCGCTCGTCAGGTACCCGGCCCGGGTGTCGTTTGCGGCCTACGTCCTCAGCGTCCTGCTCGGCGGATTTCTGCTCACGCTCCCGGTCTGCCGCCAACCGGGCCGCCCGCCGGTGACCTTCGTCGACGGCGTATTCACCGCGACCAGCGCCTGCTGTGTCACCGGGCTCACCGTCCGCTCGACGCTCAACGATTTCTCATTCGTCGGGCAGGTGCTGATCCTGGCGCTGATCCAGCTCGGTGGCCTTGGCATCATGACCATCACGACGCTCGTTTCCTTCCATATCGGCGGGCAGGCGACGCTCCACCAGCGGGCGGTGATCGCCGAAACGCTCGGCATCCGCTCGGGCCGCGACCTGCGCTGGGTGACGTTCGGCGTTCTCTGCACCGTGCTGGCGGCCGAACTGCTCGGCTTTCTGCTCCTCTGCTGGGCCGACTGGGGGCGAGGACCGGCCGGAAGCGTCGTCTGGCGGGCGCTGTTCCACGCCGTGTCGGCCTTCTGCAACGCCGGCTTCGCCCTGCACGACGACAACCTCGTGCCCGATGCCGGTCGCGTCTCCATCAACCTCGTGATCTGCGGCCTGATCATCGTCGGGGGGCTGGGCTTCCCGGTGATCTTCGACATCTTCTCCCGGCTCCGGCGCCGGGAGCCGCTCTGGGACCGGCTCCACACGCAGTCCAAGATGATGCTCATCGGCACCGCCCTGCTGCTGGCGTTCGGCGCCGTCTCCTTTTGGATGCTCGAATGGGGAGAGGCGCTGGAGAACGAGCCGCTCGGTACGCGGCTCTTGATGGGGCTGTTTCACTCCACAACCTGCCGCACCGCCGGGTTCAACACCGTCAACTATGTGGAACTTTCCAGCGCCACGCTGTTTTTGGCGATCGTGCTCATGGCGATCGGCGCCGGCCCCTGCTCGACCGCGGGGGGCTTCAAGGTGAGCACGTTCATGACGCTCGTGGTCAGTTCGTGGGCCAACTTCCGCGGCTGCCGGCATGCGAACTTCTTCAAGCGGACGATCCCCGCCGCCGCGGTGCAGCGGGCCACGGCCACGGCCCTGTTCTTCGGCGCCGTGGCGATCGTGGCCCTCGTGGCGCTGCTCGTCGTCGAGGCACGGAACACCGTGGCGACCGAGTCGCGCTGGTTCCTGCGGGCGCTCTTCGAGTGCATCTCGGCGCTCGGCACCGTGGGCCTGTCCACGAACCTGACCCCGCAGCTCACCGATGCCGGCAAGCTCGTGCTCGTCGGCCTCATGCTCCTGGGCCGCCTCGGCCCGATCACCGCCGCCGTGGCCCTGGCCCGGGAGCGGCGGACGTACCTGCCCCGTTACCCCGAGGAGGAGCCGCTCATCGGCTGATTCCCATGGCACAGTCGGTCAAGAAGTTCATCATGCTCGGCATGGGCTCGTTCGGCACGGCCCTGGCGACGAAACTGGCCGCCAACGGCTGCCGGGTGACGGGCATCGACGGTCGGCCGGAGCGGCTGGAGGCGGTGAAGAACCTGATCCACGAGGCGGTGATCGGCGATGCGACCGACCGCGAGGTGCTGGAGAGCCTGCCGATCCGCGACGCCACGGCGGTCTTCATCTCGCTGGGTGAGAATATCTCCCAGTCGCTGCTGGCCACCCTCCACGTCAAGGAACTCGGGGCCCGCAACGTCATCGTCAAGGGCGTCACCAAGGAGCACGGCAAGATTCTCGAGCACCTCGGCGTCGATCGCGTCGTGTTCCCCGAGGAGGAGGTGGCCCGTGAGCTGGCCGACCGCATGACATGGCCGAACGTGCTCGACTACCTGCCCATCGATCCCGAATACAGCGTGGCGGAGGTGGCGATGCCCGGGTCGCTGTCGGGCAAGACGCTGGCGGAGGCCAACCTGCGGAGCACGATCGGCGTCCACGTCATGGGGCTCAAGGACGTGATGAATGGGAAGTTCGAAATGTTCCCCGACGGCAAGACCAAACTCCTCGAGGACCAGGTGCTCCTCGTCGTCGGCCGCGAGACCGAGATCGCCGCGCTGCGCGAACTGCCCTGACCGGCCGGGGTCGCGCGGGCCGCTACTGCCCCGGTCCGCCCGGGGGAGGGGGGAGGACGATGTCGATGTCCCCGGGGGGCGGAACGCTTGACGAGCCCGTCCGTGTGGTCGCGGGATCAAACCTCGGCGTGTCGCTGCCGGTGCGGGCCTCGAGGTCGGCCGTCAGCGAAAGCTTGGCTCCGCCACCGGCCGGCCGCAGTTCGAGGTGCGTCACGCCCCATTCGGCCTTGGTCTTCTTCCCCTCGACCTTGGCGACACCCGCGCCCTTCGGGCCCTTGACGTCGAACTCGAGCGAGGCAATGCCGTCGGTCTCGTTGGCCGTGCCGCGGATCGCCGTACCGCATTCGACGGGCGCGCCGAGCATCTCCGCGACGCGAGTGTTGACCCGCATCTCCTCCACCGCTTCCTTGACGAGGGGATGGCCGGCAAGACTCCCGCACCCGACGGCCAGAGGAACGAGAAGACAGGCGACCAGGTGGATGCGACGGTGCACGGATGTTTCTCCGGGGCTGGGGACGACTCGAACGTTGCCGCCGGCGGTTGCTCAGTTCTTGGCGTCGCGCTGCCGGCACCAGGCGATTTTGTCGGCCGTGGTCGTGGGCAGGCCGCCGGTCGGACTGGCCTTGGCAGCGGGCTTCGCCGGCGGTGCCTGTTCCTGCTCGGCAGCCGGTTCCTCGACAACGTCCTCGGGGGCCGGAGGCGGCGTTTCCACCGCCGGCGCAGCCTTGGCGCCACGGGCCCGGGCGAGAATCTCGGCCGTGGAGGGCTTGCCTCCCGCGGCAGGCTTTCCGCTCGCGGCGGGCTTGGAGGGGGCCGGCGCTGCCCCCTTGGCGCGGGCGGCGGCGAGGATGTCCCCCGTCGAGGGTTTTTTGGCACCGGCGGCCGCAGCGGGCTTGGCAGTTTCCTTCGTGGCAGCGGCCTCTTTGGGTGCCGCAGGCTTGGCGGGCTTTTCCTTCGCGGCCGCCGGCTTCGGTTCCGGCTGCGGCACGATCCGCAGTGCCGTCGGGTCGATGTCGTACCAGCCGATATTGTTGTGCTGGTCGAACTCCACCAGGCAGCGGCCGTTCATGTTCACCGTCTTCACGAAGCCGGTCGCCTGCGCGAAGCGGGCGAGTTCCGGTGCCGGAGAAGCGACGACGACGTACTTGTCTGTCCACTCGGCCTTCAGCCGCTCGATGACGTCGAACATAGGGGTTTCCGGAAAAGGCCAGGGCGGACGCTCTGCCACGCCGCCAGCCCCAGAATGTGATCGATCGCGGGTGCGATCGCAAGCCGCCTCCCCCAGCCCGCCGGCCGTAGCCCGTGATTAGCCCGTGATTAGCCCGTCCCCGTCGCGATGCCGTCCGGGCCGATCGTGTAGGCCCACTGTACGGTCCGCGGCAGCCCCTCGGCTCCGCCGGCCGGCGGAGTGATGCGGACGACGTCAGCCGGGGTCGGACCCGTTGCGTAGGTGGAACCGATCCAGGCGGCGGGTTCGTGGATGCGGCAGGCGATCTCGAAGAGCAACGTGTCGGGTCGCACCGGGTGGGGGTGGATGCTTGCGGAAAAGTGCGACCGGCCGGCGAGCCCGATGGCGACGAACGTCGGCCGGCCGGCGATCGTCGCCGTGGACAGGTCGACGAGCGGCGGCGACGCCGGCCAGCGTTCGTCCGGACCGCATTCGACCGACTCCGCCACCGTCCGGCCATCGACGTCGACGCGGTGCCGCCAGCGGTCGCCGTGCCGAGAAAATGACAGTTCGGTGCGTCCGTGCGCGAGCCGCGGAGCCGGACGGCCGGATGGCACGGCGGGCTGGGAAGCCGGCAGTGGTGCGGGGGATGGTCCGGGCATGATGAAAAAACGATCGGACGCGGCGGCGGGTTTCCGACGTAGCATACTCATCCGGCCGGGCTCCCGGTGCCCCGGCCGCTGTCGAGGGTGCGCCGTCATGGAACCGCGTCGTTCGCTGCGCTGGCCGATCCTCCTCGGCGTGGTGCTGATCGGCTCGATCATCACGCTCGGCGTCGGCTGGGTGCTGGTCAGCATCGCCGCCGCCGTCGGGTCGACCGGACGCAACGAAAACGCCGCCTTCTACTGGGCCGTGCTCGGCGTGGGCATCGCGCTGCTCGTGGTCGGGCTCGCCGGCGTCATCGTCTACCTCGCCCTCACCGTCAAGGCGATCGCGCTCTCCCAGCGGCAGAGCAACTTCATCGACAGCGTCACGCATGAACTCAAGAGCCCGCTCGCGTCCCTCAAGCTCGCGTTGCAGACGCTCGGCCGCCGGCCGCTGCCCATGGACCAGCAGGCCGACTTTCATCGCGTCATGCTCCAGGACGTCGAGCGGCTCGACACGCTCATCGACCACCTCCTCGACGCGGCGAAGACGCTGCAGCGTCGGCCCCGGCCCGGGGGAGAGTCGGCCGACCTCGTTCCGATCCTCGCCCAGGTCCGCGACGCCGTGGCACAGCGGCACGGCGTCGCCACGGAGCGGATCATGGTCGAGAGTCCCGCCGGCCGCCTGCCGGTCGCGGGGCGGGGTGCCGACCTGGAGATCGTGTTTCGCAACCTGCTCGACAATGCGGTGAAATACGGGCTGCCAGAGCCGCGGGTCGAGGTGACCGCGGAGACCGGGCCACGTGGCCGCGTGATCGTGCGGGTGGCTGACAATGGTCCCGGCATCCCGCTCGCCCGCCGGCACGACGTGTTTCGGCGGTTCGTCCGCCTGGGGAGCGAACTGGAGCGGTCGACTCCCGGCACGGGCCTGGGCCTGTTCCTCGTCCGCTCGCTGGTGCGGCAGATGCGCGGCAGCGTGACGATCAAGGGCAGGCTTCCCGCGGCCGGAACTGTCTTCATCGTCGACCTGCCCGCGGCCCGCTGATCCGCGGCGGCACGAGCGACCCTTTTCCGGCCGCGGCGAGGTGTTCTAATCGCTGCCATGAACCACTCCCACGCCGCGGCCGCCCACGACGCCCCCGCCGTCGACGTCGTTCCTCTCCGTCGGGTTCTCGTCAGCGTCTTCGACAAGGCAGGTCTCGACCGACTGGCGCGGGCCTTCACGGCCGCCGGCACCCGCGTCGTCAGCACCGGCGGCACACGTACGGCGCTCGCCAGCCTCGGCGTTCAGGTCGACGACGTGACGACGATCACGGGCTTCCCCGAGGTGCTCGACGGCCGCGTGAAGACGCTGCATCCGGGGATTTTTGCCGGCATTCTCGCCCGCGGCGACAGGCCGGACGACCTGGACGTTCTTGCCGCACACGGGATCGAGCGTTTCGACGCCGTGATCGTCAACCTCTACGCCTTCGGGGCGGCGGTGGCCAAGCCGGGTGTGACGTCGGGCGAAGCGATCGAGCTTATCGACATCGGCGGTCCGAGCCTCGTCCGCGCGGCCGCCAAGAACCACGCCTTCGTGGCCGTGGTCACCGACCCCGGGCAATATGACGCCTTCGCCGCGGCGGTCGCGCGGGGCGGCACCACGCTGGCCGAGCGGCGGACGTTCGCCGCCCGAGCCTTCGAGCACACGGCCGGGTATGACACGGTCATCGCACGGTGGATGTCCGATCATGCGGGGCTGGCCGCCGGCCCGGCGAGTCCAGCCGTCCCGGCCGGCGACGACGGTCGGCCGCTGCCGTCCCGATTCATGCTCGATCTCGACAGGCGTCTCGACCTGCGGTACGGGGAAAATCCGCACCAGTCGGCCGCGCTGTTCGCGCCGGTCGGCACGCGAGCGGGCCTCGCGGGTCTCGTTCAGTTGTGCGGCAAGGAATTGTCCTACAACAACCTCCTCGATCTCGATGCCGCCACGCGGTTGGCCGGGCTGATCGGCGAACCGGCTGCGGTCGTCATCAAGCACACGAATCCCTGCGG
>JBKDUV010000162.1:0-8539 GCA_046339335.1 Planctomycetia bacterium
GGGTCGTCGTCCACCACGACGACGCACTCGAGACCGCCGGCCATCGGCGGCAGCGCCGCGGCCGCCCCGTTCCCTGCGGCGGCGAGCTTCTGCCGGCTCGTGATCGCCACGCGGTGCGGACCGTCCCGGCCGTTGAGGCGGTGGACGATGCCGGTCAGCCCCTGACCGGGCTTCTCCGCGAGGGCCTCGACCTCGCAGACCCGGATCGACCGCTCGGCCGCCGCCGCGACGACCGCCGCCGCGAGCGGATGCTTCGAGTAGCCCTCCAGGCTCGCCGCCAGCGCCAGCACGTCGGCCTCGGCGAGCCGGCCGACGAGCAGCACCTCGGTGAGTCGCGGGCTGCCGTAGGTGAGCGTCCCGGTCTTGTCGAAGATCGCGGTCCGGCAGGTGTCGAGCCGTTCGAGGATCGCCGGGTCGCGGATCACGATCCCGCGCTTCGCCGCCAGCGAGACGGCGCCGATGAGAGCCACCGGGATCGCGATCAGGAGCGGGCAGGGGGTCGCGACCACGAGCACGGCCAGAAACCGGGTCGCGTCGCCGCTGGCGAACCAGGCCGCCGCCGCCACGGCCACCGCCAGCGGCGTGTAGAACGCCCCGAGCGTGTCGGCCAGCCGGCGCAGCCGCGGCCGCCGCTCGCCGCTCGCCGCGAGCACCTCCATGATCTTCGCGTAGCGGCTGTCGCCGGCGACCTTGTCGGTGCGGATCTCGAGCGCCGCCTCGCCGTTGATCGCGCCGGAGAGCACGGCCGACCCCGGCGCCTTCGCCATCCGGTAGGGCTCGCCGGTGAGGTAGCTCTCGTCCATCGACCCGCGTCCCTTGACCACGGTGCCGTCGACCGGGCAGATCTCGTGCGGCAGGACGACGATCTCATCGCCCACGGCGATCTCCGCGAGCCGCACGTCGCTCAAGCCGGCGGACGTCTTGCGGTGGGCGAGCGTCGGCATCCGCCTGGCGAGGGCGCGGAGCACGTCCCCGGCCCGGCTCACGGCCCGCGACTCGAGCGCCGCGCCGCCGGAGAGCATCAGCACCACCAGCGCGCCGGCGAGGTACTCGCCGAGGATCACGCTCGTGACGATCGAAAGCCCGGCGAGCAGGTCCGAACCGAACCGGCCGGTGACGAGCTTGGTCGCCAGGTCGACGACCAGCGGCAGGCCACCCGCGACGAGCACGGCGACGAGGGGCAGCTCGGCCCACGTCGGCACGCGGACCGGCAGCGACCGGCCGACGGCACCCAGCGACGCCGGGAGCCGCCCCCAGGGGGTGCCGAACCAGAGCAGGGCCCAGGCGGCGAGCCCGGCCACGGCCCCGACCGCGATCCACTCGTTCACCGGCCACTGGCGGGCGACCGGTTCATCGACTCGTGGCGTTTGGGAATGCATGGTCGCTCTCGGTTCGAGGAGACGCTGCCCGGGGAATGCCGTGCCGCGCGGGCCCCTGCTCTTCTGCTCAGGCTCCGCGCCGGCGGGTGAGCATGAACTCGTTCCCCTCGGTGTCGATGCACATCGCCAGGTGCGGCGGCTCGCCATTCTCCGGTTCCGGCTCGCGGGTCATCCCGCCCCCCGCCGCGACCACCTCCCGGCCGCCGACCAGGACGTCGGCCACTTGGAAACTGAGGCCGGTCCAGGTCCGCTTGCCCTCGCCGCCGGAATGGATTCCGATCACGGCCCCCTCGATGGCGACCTCGGCGATCACCGGGTTGCGCTTGAGGAGCCGGCCCCCGAACGTGTCGCACCAGAAACGCACGGCCCGGTCCATGTCGGCCGCCCAGATCACATACTTCACGCGCTCGACCTGCATGCTGGCTCCTCGGCGGACGGACACGTCGCGTCACTCGTCACGATCCAGACATCCTACCCGCTGCCGGGTGGCGGCGACCACGACGGTGGAGTAGGGTGACCGACCCTCGCCCGTGCCGGACCGCCGGCGGCATCGGCGGCGAGGCGGAGTCGATCGATGGCATATTCCTCCCTGCCGCTCGGCTATTGCACCAACGTCCATCCCTGCCGGACGGTGGCCGACGTCGTGCCGCTGCTCGACCGGTTCGCCGTGCCGATCCGCGACCGCTGCGGCTTCGAGATCGCGGTCGGGCTCTGGCTCCCGGCCACGGCAGCCGCAGAGGTCGCCGCGTCCCCGGCCGCGGTCGCCTCCCTCCGCGAGGCGCTCGTCGACCGCGGCCTCTCCTGTCACACGCTCAACGCCTTTCCGCATGGCGACTTCCACGGCATGCGGGTGAAGGAGAGCGTCTACCTGCCCGACTGGACCGACCCGCGCCGGCTCGACTACACGCTGACCTGCGGCCGGCTGCTCGCGGCAATCCTTCCCGCCGGGGCCGAGGGGAGCATCTCCACGCTGCCGCTCGGGTTCAAGGCCGCCGCGACGCGGCCGACGTTCGAGTCCGACGCGATCGCGTCCCTGCTCGCCTGCGGCCGCGGCCTGGCCGCGATCCAGTCCGAGACCGGCCGGCTCGTCCGGCTGGCGATCGAGCCGGAGCCGTTCTGTCTGCTGGAGACGACCGCCGAAACCGTGGCCTTCTTCGGCCGGCTCTTCGCCGCAGCGGCCGCGGCGGGTGTCGAGGATCTCGTCCGCCGGCACGTCGGCCTGTGCTACGACGTCTGCCATCAGGCGGTCGAGTTCGAGGATCCGGCGGCGGCGGTCGCCGGGCTCAGCGCTGCAGGAATCCGCATCAACAAGGTCCAGATCAGCTGCGCGATCGAGGTCGCCGACCCGCGCGACCAGGCCCAGCGCGAGGCCCTCGCGACCTACGTCGAGCCCCGTTACCTCCACCAGACGATGGCCCGTGCCGCCGACGGCTCGATCCTCCGCGCGGTCGATCTCACCGCCGACTTGGTGCGCGAACCATCGCCAGCGTGGCTCGCCGCACGCCCGTGGCGGATTCACTACCACGTCCCGGTCGATGCCGAGCGGCTCGGACCGCTGGGCACGACCCGCGCCGACCTGCGGGCCGCGATCCGCGCGATCGGCGGGCTCGCCGAGCCGCCGCACCTCGAGGTCGAGACCTACACCTGGCCGGTCATGACCGGCGGCCCGCAAGGCGTCGGGGCCGAAGACGCAGGCACGCCGATCGTCACCGGGATCGCGAACGAGCTCCGCGCCACCCGCGACCTGCTCGCGGCTCCGGCCGATCGGCGGTAGGCCCGCTGCGCCGCCTTCGCAGCCAGCCGAGGAAGGCGAGGCCGCCCACGGCCGGCAGGATCACGCCCGGCTCGGGCACCGCCTGAAACGTCGTCACGGCGACCTCGTCGGCGATCGCGGTCCCCATGCGGATGCCGTCGGTGGCGTCGAACCGCCAGTGGATGCCGAGATAGATGCGGCTGATCGCGTTCTCCCACTCGGGCGACGCCCAGTCGGGCGTGGTGCCGTCGATGTGCGTCGTGAAACTGGAGAACGCCCTCACGATGTCCCCCGGCGTGGTGCCGGTGTCCCAGATGCCGGGCAGGAGTTCGTCCGACGAGAGCTGGTAGGTCGCCGTGGAGCCCGTTATGGCGGCGAAACTGTTCGTGCCGTAGAAATTTTCCACGGTGCGGAACAGGGCCGCCCCCATCGTGGCATGCCCCGACGGCCAGGCCGGAAACGGCGGCGTGAAGTCGCTGGTGCCCGTCGTGTCGGGTACGCCCGGGGCGCCGAGCGGCCGCCAGGCGACGTCGCCGTCGGTGCCCGGGTTGCCGTCCTCGGCCCCGCGCTGGATCGCCGTCACCGGCCTCCAGAAGTCGTAATAAAACTTGGCGTCCCAGGCGGTGATCGCGGCGTCTGCCATCGCCACCGATGCCATGGCGAACAGCCGGGCGTTCTGCTCGGCGGTGTTCGTGCCGACCTGGTCGACGATCTCGCCGAGCGCCTGGTTGTAGAGCACCGGCGGCGGCCCGAGCGTGGGCCGGTCGTAGCCCCAGAAGACCCCGATTTCCGTCTGGTCTGCCGTCCGCGTCGTGCTGTCGATCGCACCGAGCGATTTCACCTCGTTGAAATAGGTCGCATAGGTCGGGCTGGCGAGGATCGCCGCGAGATCGTTGGTGGTTCCGCTCAGCGCCGGCACCTCCAGGCTGGGCAGCGTGCGGATCGCGGTCTTGCTCGCGATCGCGAACGGCGTCACCTGCCCCCAGGTCGGTCCCCAGGGCGTCTGCGGCGAATGGAACGGGTCGGGCGACCAATGACCGGCGGCCGGATTCACCGCATAGGAGCCCGTCGTGTGGGCAAGGTCCGCCGCCCGGGCGGAAATGTAGGCGTTGGCGACCGCGTCGCCGAGTGCGACGCCCGCCGTCTTCTCGGCGCCGTTCGCAATCGTCCCCATCCGTGCCGTGTAGGCGGCCTGCGTGGCGGCGGAACCGCTCGTCGAGCCGTTGTAGAGGGTCGTCAGCAGCCTGTAGGCCGCCTGGTTGACGGCGGCGTCACGGGTCACGTCACTGGTGATCGTGCCGCTGTAGAGAAACGGCTGGTGGGTCCGGTTGCGGGCCTGGTAGATGTCGTAGATGGCGCCGTTGGTCATCGCCATCGACCGTGTCGACCAGCCCGGGTTGGCCAATGGCGCGGGGCTCGTGCCGTCGAGCTGGATCACGCTGCGGAGCGTGGCGTTCCAGTCGGTGACGAGGTCGCCGGCCCGGGCGGGCCGCGGGGCCATGCCGGCGACGACGGTGGAAAAAAGAAGAACCACGACCAATACGCGGGTGGTCATCGGGCACCTCCAAGACTGGCTGGTGGGAATCGGGGCGGGAGGGGGAATGGCGGGGGGCCGCGATGCAAAAGCGTCGCGTCCGCTCACGAATCGCCCGCTGCCCGGCAAACTATTCCCGGCGCAGGTTCCGGCTCGGGAAAATTTCTTTGGCCGACCCATCTGCACCGGCCGGTACGGCCGGTGCGGCCCGGCCGTGCCGTCGCTGCGGCCCGCTGGACACGGCCGTTCACAGCGGGCTGGCACCGGCCCGGCGATCGGCCCGCCACGGGCATGCCGCCCGCGGTCTCGACCGGGGATCTCCGCCGGTCAGCGGTTGACGTGCACCACGGTCGCCGGCGGGAAGCCGTTGAAGTGCGTGCTGCTCGCCGCCGAGTAGGCGCCGATGTTCTCGCTGTAGAGATGGTCGCCGATCTCCAGGTCGGGCAGCTGCTCCGACAGGCTGATCGTGTCGAGCGCGTCGCAGGTCGGCCCGAAGACCGCGCAGAGCTTCGTCTTGCCCCGCTTGAAGCTCTTCATGTGGTAGGTGCAGTGGTCGAAGATCACGCCCGAGTAGGTGTGGTAGACGCCGTCGTCGACGTAATAGCAGGTCTTGTCGTTGCGAAACGCCTTGCCGATGATCTTGCTCACCGCGGAGCCGGCCGAGGCGACGAGGAACCGGCCCGGCTCGGCGAGGATCTCGATCGGCTCGGGAAACAGCCGGTCGATCTCGTGGTTGATCTTCCGGGCCAGGGCGGAGAACTTCGGCACCGAGGCGTCGTAGGCCGCCGGAAATCCGCCGCCGATGTCGAGGAGCCGGAGGTCGAAGCCCCGCGACTTGGCCTCGGCGAAGATGCCGGCGCAGAGATGCAGCGCCTGGATGTAGTTCTCGTGGTTCGTGCACTGGCTGCCGACGTGGAACGACAGCCCCTCGACCACGAGCTTGTGGTCGTGGGCGCAGCGGATCAGGTCGACCGCCTCGCCGGGCAGGGCGCCGAACTTGCTGGACAGCTCCACCATCGAGCCGGTGTTGGGGACCCGCAGCCGGAGACAGAGGCCGGCGTGCGGCGCGTGGGCGGCGATCTTCCGCACCTCCTCCTCGTTGTCGAACGTGACCAGCGGCTTGTAGCGGTCGAGCTCGCGCAGGGTCTCGACCGGCTTGATCGGGTTGGCGTAGATGATCTTGTCCCAGATGAAGTCCTGCCGCTCCTTGGCCGGGAGGTGGGCGATGTTGGCGTGGACGGTGCGAAACTCCTGGATGCTCGCCACGTCGAAGCTGCCGCCGAGTTCGTAGAAGGTCTGCACGATCGCCGGATCGGCGTTGACCTTCACGGCGTAGTAGATCTGGACCCGGGGAAAATGCCGGCGGAAGAGGGCGTAGTTGCGGCGCAGTTCGGCGTGGTCGACGACGAACAGCGGCGTGCCGTGCTTGCGGGCGAGGTCGAGGAGCGTCTTTTGGTTCATGGCCTGTGGGGGAGGAGGGCCTGTGGGGGAGGGGCGGGCGCGACGGGCCCGAGCCGGTCAGTCGCCGTCGGTGAGGAGAAAATTCTTGAACTGCCAGGGATCGGCCGGATCGACGGCGGGCCGGTTGTAGCCGTGGAAGGCGTTGGAGTAGTTCGCCAGCGGCGTCCAGTCGCTCCGCACGGAGATGAACTTCCCCAGGTAGGGGCGGGCGATGTCGAGGACGTAGTCGTGCGGCAGGTCGTCGGGGAGGACGACGCCCCGGGCCGGGTTCTCGATCAGCCACATCGTCGCCGCCACCACCGAAATCGCCACCTGCATCGTGGTCGCGTTCTGGTGGGGCACGAGCCGGCGCGACTCCTCGATCGACAGGTCGGTGCCGCACCACCACGACGTCAGCGGGTGCCCCATGACCAGTGCCCCGAGGATGTCGGCCCCGCTGGTGATCTCGTCGGTCATGATCCGCACCCGCGGCTGGAGCCGGTAGTCGTTGCCGCGGAGTTCCCAGAGGCTGGCGATGGCGGCGTCGCAGGGGCAGTAGGCGTAGTGCACGGTGGGCCGGTAGATCGTCCGCCCGTTGGGATCGCGGACGGAGAGCTTTTCGGTGATGCTGAAGGCCTCGCCGTGCCGGACCACCATGCCCACGATCGTGTGGTTCGGCACCCAGCTGGCGACCTGCGTGTTGATCCCCATCCGCGCCAGGCAGATCTGGCTCCGCGGGCCGTCGTCGTGCTCGTAGGCGAACGGGGGGAGTTCCTTCTCGTGCGTTCCCCAGCCCATCTCCGCGGTCGTCGTCCCCTCCTCGCGGAAGCCCTCCACGCTCCAGGTGTTGACGAACTCGTCCACCTCCTTGGGGCGGTCGGAGATCTGCGTGTCCCGCTCGCTGCAGTGGATCACCTTCACGCCGAGCTCGTGGGCAAGGTGGTTGAAGGCCTGCGACTTGGCATGCTGGGCGATCCGCTCGGCCTGCTCGCCGGCGAAGGCCCGCTCCTCCAGGCAGACGCGGGCGATGTCGAGCAGGGCGTGCTTGGTGAAGTGGCTGATCAGGCCCGGGTTGGCGCCGTGCTCGAGCACGGCCGTGGGGCCGGGCTCCCTCCAGCCGGCGATCATCCGCCGCAGCTTCATGTGCCGCCAGTAGAGCGTGAGGTGGGTCGGGTGCGCCCCCTTGGCGTGCTCGTAGGGATCCCAGAGCTCGACCGAGGTGTTCAGGTAGCGGACGCCGTGGTCGTGGCACCACTGCACGATCTCGCAGCAGTCGATGTTCCAGGCGAGGTCGATGAGGATGTCGCCGGGGCCGATGTGGCGGCCGAGGATCTCGGCGAGGTTGTCCGGCTCGACCTTGCCGCGAACGAAGTTCACGCCGCGTTCGATCCACGGCCGCAGCGCCTGCTCGTCGGGCTGAAACTCCAGGATCGTGACGTTGCCCGGCGCGACGCGGACGTGGTCGAGGAGGATGGGGAGCGTGCAGCGGGCGACGGCGCCGAAGCCGACGAACAGGATCCGGTTCTGAAACTGGAGCATCGCGGTCGTGGGCCTCGGGGAGCTGGTCGGGGTGTGGGGGCGCGGGGCCCAGGAGCACGGCATGGACCGGGCAGGATGTTGTTTACGCGAAATGGCCGGGTTTGTTCAACCGCGGCGGCGGCGCCAACGCGTGGCGGCGCAAGCGTCCCGCGCCCGGCGCCCGTTCACCGCACGCGCACCGGCACGCCGTCGGCCACCCGGTCGCTCGGGTAGGCGATCACCGACTCGCCGCCGGCGAGCCCCTCGAGCACCTCCGCCTCCCGTTCGGCGCGCCGCCCGGTCCGAACCGTCACCAGCCGGGCCCGGTTGCCCGCCACGACGAACACCGCCTCCTCCCGGCCGTGGCGAAACAGGGCGGCCAGCGGCACGCGGACCGCGTCGGCGAGTTCGTCGACGGTGATCGCCGCCTCGACGCGGAAATCGTCCCCCAGCGTCGGCCGCTCCTCGGGCGGGCTTTCGAAGTCGACGATCACGTTCACGCGTTGCTCCTCGACCCCCAGCGGCGACACCTTCGTGAAGCCGCGCGGCTCCACGAGCCGCACGCGGCCGGCCAGCGGCCGATCGCCCCCCCAGGCCGTGATCTCGCAGCGGTTCCCCGTGGCCACCCGGGCGGCGTCCTCCGAGACGAGGTCGATCACGACCTCCAGGTCGGTCGGTTCGCCGACGACCGCGATCGGCGTCCCCGGGCCCACGACCGTGGCGCTCTCGTTGACGACCCGCAGCACGCGGCCGCGCACCGGGGAGCGGATCTCCATCCGCCAGTCCTCTGGCCGGCCGGCGGCCCCCTGCGGGCGGGTGCGGAGCAGAGCAGCCTCCGCCATCGCCAATTCATACTGCGAGATCTGGATCCGTTCCGCCGCCGCCTTCTCATCCTCGACGGCCGTCTTCCAGGCC
>JBKDUV010000163.1:0-14545 GCA_046339335.1 Planctomycetia bacterium
CAACGGGAGCATCATGGTCGTCGCCGATCTGAGCCGGAGGCTCGCTGGTCCGATCCGGCTCGGGATGGTGTGGACGATCAGTTACCGCGGAACGGCCCCGACCGCCGGCAGCCGGGTCAGGCGTCGCGATCCCCTGCCGGACATTGGTCGACGATCACGGTCGCCGGCCCCGCCTGCGAGATCCTCAGCCCGCAAAACCCGGTGCCGGGCCGGGCGGTCATCTACCTCCACGACCTCCAGGGCCGCGGCCTGCACGAGACGCCCGGGCTGCGGGGTCTCCTGGAGTCGGCGCGCCTGCCCGTCATCGCACCGCGGTCGGCTCGCGCGTGGTGGATCGACCGGCTCGTGTCCGGATTCGACCCCGTCATCACGCCCGAGCGGTTCGTCGTCGATCGAGTTCGTGGCGAACTTGCGTCTCGGTGTGGCGCACGACCGCCCTGTCTGGCGGTCGTCGGCACGGGCATGGGCGGCCAGGGGGCGTTGCGTCTTGCCTACCGCCATCCCTCCCTGTTTCCGATCGTGGCGGCGATCGCCCCGGCGATCGACTTCCACCTCGCGATGCGCGAGGCTGCAGACCGGGCGGATGGCGAACTTTTCGACACGCTCTGGCAGGTGTACGGGGACGTTGAGCGGGCCCGCCAGGACACGGCGATCCTCCATGTTCATCCGCTGAATTGGCCGCGGCACCAGTTTTTTTCCAGCGGCCCCGACGACGTGCACTGGCACGATGGCGCCAGTCGGCTGCACGAGAAACTGGTGGCCCTCGGGATTCCACACGTTGCCCTGCTCGCGCCGCGGGCGGGCGGCGCGAGCCCGGCGACACACGCCTGTGCGGCTGCCGAGGCCTGGGCATTCGTGCAGGCCGCGTTCGACCACGAGGCTCGCCGGCTGCCGGAGGCTTCCCGGTCCGCCGACGGATGATGCCACGGCATCCGGCCGGTCGGCTCACGTGCCCGGCGGGACGGTCGGGGCCTGAGGAGCGGGGCTGGGGCGGGAGCCGGAGCCGTTCGGAACTCCCCGTGCATCGGGAACCGCGTAGTCGACGTGCCGCATGCCGCTCAGTTCGACCTGATTGAGCCCGCGCCAGTAGAGGAGTTTTTCGGCGGCCAGCGACCGCTCCGGGTTGCCCCCCTTGCCCTGCATGAAAATCCGGGCGTCGGCAAGCCCGTTTCCCTCGAACACGAGCAGATCCTTGGCCTCGCTCCACGTCAGACGATTGCTCACGCCGGTGAACGACTCGGCCTCCACCTCGACGTTGCCGCCGGCCTGGACGTCGATCTGGCCGCGCGGCAGCCCCGCCTGACGCGGCCCTTGGGCCACGCTCAATTGATTGGCCTTGATCAGCACCTGATCCTTGCCCGGACCACGCGGAGCCCGCGGGTCGAGCGCGTCGTTCCAGCCGGCTACCGGCCCGTGGATCGCCTCGACCCGCTGCTGGAACTCGAGAATCTGGCGATTCACGTTGCCCCGCACTTCACGCTGGAAATCGATTCCCAGGTAGGTGAGGCTGGCCGCTGGAGCCACCGCCACGGGGCGGACGGGGGGCATGGCAGCGGGCGACGCGAATCCGCCGCCAGGCGTGAGCACCGGCGGCGGTCCACTGCGCACGATGGTCAGCCGTCCCGGCCCGTGACCGACGAAGTCGCCGCTCGGCCGCTCGAAGACGAAGTGCAGCAGGTGGAGTCGTTGCACCGACCGTGCTTCGCCGTCCGGGGATTCGTTGTCGATCCTCACGGCACCGGCACCGGCAAACCGCACCAGTTGCGGAGGAGGATCACGATTCGATTGCTCGTCGAAGGTGAAGGAGCGGTCGAGGACCGCCTCGAGCACGTCGGCCGACACTCGTGTGCCCCGGGTTTCAGCGACCGCTGCCTCGTGGAACTGGGCCGTGCGCCCGTCAAAATCGAGCCGGCCGCGCCAGGTCAGCGTGATGCGCTCGCCGCCCGCGGCCGGAGCGCTGGCGGGCGGGCCGGCGAGAGCGAATCCTTCAAGCCCTCCCGCCCCCAACGGCCCGGACAGCCGCCCGGCACC
This sequence comes from Planctomycetia bacterium, assembly GCA_046339335.1. GTDB lineage: Bacteria > Planctomycetota > Planctomycetia > Pirellulales > UBA1268 > QWPN01. Next base: position 2,032 of record JBKDUV010000163.1, read on the forward strand.
GTCCACCTTCATCCGGTTCAGTCCCCGATCGACCTCGATGAGAGGCCCCTGCAGTTCGACCCCTTGCCCCGTAACCCGGGCCGGCTTGCCCCAGACGATGGCATGGGTATCGAACCGTTGCGGCCGCAGCACCTCGACTTCGTCCCCTTCGATCCTGATTCCCTGATCGGCCGGCGGCGGCTGGGAAGCGTTCGGGGGCGGCTGTTCGACGAGCCGCACCTGCCCCTTCATCGACAGCCGTTCCACCTGCTTGATCCGTGGTCCCGTGGCAGCAAGACTGATCTCGCCCACGATCAGGGCCGCGGTCGCGGCCATCGTGCCACGATTCGCCCTGTGCGTGGCTGGCTGAGCGACGGCTGGCTGAGCGACGGCCGGCTGAGCGACGGCCGGCAGTGGCGGGGGCGACGTCGCATCGCTCGCACTGCCGCCGCCCGCCGTGGTCGCCTCGGCCTGTCGTTGCTTCGGCCGCAGGAAGTAAAGTCGGAGTTCATCGGTTCGCACGGATGCCTGCGCCGCGGGCGACTCCGCCTCCACGTTTCCTTTGACCTGGAGCCGCAAGGGCCGAACACGGGACAGGTCTGGTCCAGCTGCCGGCCGTCTGCCGACGGTCGCGGACTCGTTCGCAGTCCCGGTCATGAGTAGCCAGAGGTGCATCTCCGCACCCTGCAGGGTGCCCTGTCCCTCCATGCTCACACGGGCAGCGCCGATGATCGAGGCGACCTGTTCGCGTGGCTGCTTCTGGTCGGGCCGTACGAGCAGCGATTTTTCCCACTCGATGGCGACCGGAGCACTGCCGGACTCGCCATGCAGTCGTGCCCAACCCGGACCGGATGCATCCAGCCTGCCGATCATGCCGGGCGCCGCACCACGATACTCGATGCTCCGGGCAATGACCTCGTTGCCCCGAAACTTCACCGATACCGGGTCGTTTCCGGAGAGCACGATGCGATCATTCTTCAAGTCGTAGCCGAGTGTTGTCGCGCACGCCTCAAGTCCATCGGCCGTGCTTCCCGCCACCACGGGCGTGCCAGTGGCGATGACCAGCACCGGTTCCAGCCTCCCCTGCTGCTCGTTTCGCGCGAGGGAAACAGTCAGCAGATCGCACGAGATGTGGTCCCGCTTGTCGTCGGGCAGATCACGGACGAGATTGACGTCTTCTTCGAGCGTGATGACCTTCGCCGGTTCGTTGAGGCACAGCGCCCCGCGGCACGTGACCAGCACCGGTGCCGTCTCAGCCTGCCCGCCGCCTTGGCCGGCGGAACTGGCTGCGCCGACGGTTTCCGCTCCGGGCAGGAACCCACCCGTCAGGCCCTCCAGTCGCATCCTGACGTCGCGATCGATGCGAATCGAATCGATGCCGCCGATATTCGGACCTTGGCTCGCATGCCCGCGAGGCGCCGGGCCCGCGTTGGCGTTCTGCCGCGGCCGGAGAACGGCCACCAGCCCGCGTCCCTCGCCTCGCGACCGGCCGTGGCGAAACTGAACGGCGGCGTTGCTTCGCACCTCGAGTTCCGAAAGTTCGATGTCACGGGTCACGATTTCGACGTCGTCCTCTCGCCCCGCCGCCGTCGGTGTTCCGCGGATCGTCACTTGGCCGCGCAGACTCCCACCGATGAGTCGCGGCAGGCTGGTCAGCCGCTTGAGATCCGGCGGGGCGTCAAACTCCAGAATCGCACCCTGCGGTGCACGCAGCACGTACGTCCGGCCCGGCTCGCGCTGCAGCTCCCCGGACCGGCGCTCCGGAAGCACGAGAATCGTGCACTGCTCGAGCCTGACACGGCCATCCGGGAGGATGTCGTAGTCCTTGCAGAGCAACTGCATCTGCCTGCCCATCTCGAAAACCAAGGGCGCCGCCAGCTCCCACGATCCTTCCGGGAACAGGTCCTTGAAGGGAGCCAACCGGGCAGCTGACAACGCCCGGATCGCTTGCTCCTGCTCGGCGCTCATCTCGACCCCGGGTGCCGTGGCCCGCGACCGTGGCTCGACCCAGGGCACGACAGTCAGCCTGTAGAAGCCGGCCACCGCGAGGATCGCGAGAAACACCCGTACCGTACGGCCCAGTCGATCGTCCATGACGATTTCCCTCGAAAGGCCGGCTCAGGGCCGCCCGGACGCGTACCGCGCCACGATCGGCTGCCACGCTCCGCGGGCCGACAGCATGCTCTCGATCAGTTCCCTGACCGCTCCATGTCCGCCCGTGGCGTCTGTCACGATGGCCGCCGCGGACCGCAGTTCCGCGCAGGCATCGGCGACGGCGACGCCCAGGCCGCAGCGCAGCACGACCGGCAGGTCCGGAAGATCGTCCCCGATGAACGCAAGTTGCTCCCAGCCGAGGCCGCACTCGGCGAGAATCGCTGCCGCCGTCTCCAGCTTGTCATCCACGCCCTGACGGACGATGCCGATGCCGAGCTCGTGCGCCCGCACCTGCACGACCCTGCTCGCTCTTCCGGTGACGATACCGCAACGGTATCCCGCGCGCTGCCAAAGACGAATCCCCAGTCCATCCCGGATGCTGAAAGTCTTTTGCTCGATTCCCTCGTTGTCCCACGTGACACCACCGGCAGTGAGCACACCGTCCACGTCGAGCAGCAGCAACTGCACGGCGGCCAAGCGTCGGTCGAGATCGGCAGGCTCGGGCATGCGTGTCCAGGATGCAGTGGGTATCGACCCGCGGTCGTGATCAGGCGGCGCCGCTGTCTGGCTGCCGGCCGGTCGAGTGCTCGGCGGCGGGCGCGAATCCGACAAGATCGACCACGACGAGAAGACCGCAGGGCCGCCCGTCGGGATCGACCACCGGGAGTTCGCTCAGCCGCCGTTGCTCCAGCGTGCCAACGGCATCCCGCAGCCGGGTTCCCAGCGTGACGGTGGCGGGACGGCACGTCATGACGCGACCGATCGGCTCATCGAGCGCGGCGTCATTGCGGCGTTCGAAAAGCCTGGCGAGGTCGCTGTCGGTGAAGATGCCGACCAATTGGCCGGCCGCGTCGATGATCATCACGGCCCCGGTGCGACGTGGCGGTAAGGGCCGCATGAAGACCGACCGCACGGTCTCTTCAGGAGTTGCCCGGCGGCACTCGGACAGCGGACGCATGGCCTCTTCCACGGGCATCAACTCCCGGCCGAGGTTGCCCCCGGGGTGCCGGGCCGCAAAGTCGGCCGGCGTGAACCTGCGCAGGCGGCTGGTCACCAGTGCCAGGGCGTCGCCCATGGCGAGCATCAAGGCCGTGCTCGTGCTCGGCGCCAGCCCCAGGATGCAAGCCTCCCGAACGGAGCCGGTAGCCACCACGACACTGGCCGCCCTGCCCAGGGTGCTCTCCGATCTGGAAGTAATCGCCACGAGCCCGATTCCACGGGCGGTGACGTGCGGCAGGAGCCGGACAATCTCCTCTGATTCACCCGACTGCGATAGCGCGATCACGAGGTCGTCGCGACGCAGCATGCCGAGATCACCGTGCAGTGCCTCCGCCGGATGGAGAAAATGGCTCGGCGTGCCAGTCGAGGCGAGCGTTGCCGACACCTTGCGGGCCACGATCCCGGCCTTGCCGATGCCGGTGACGACCACGCTCCCCGTACACGCCTCGACGAGCCGGACGGCGCGAACGAAGTCACCGCCAAGCGATTCGGCCGCCAGGAGCACGCCTTCCGCCTCAGCCTTGAGAATGGCACGGCCGTACGCCAGCACGTCGGCGTCGGTCATGTGGCGATTGTCTTCCATGGGCTGGCCCGACCTCCTCCCACACGTGCCGAACGCCCGGGCGGGGGGCGGACTATAGGTCGCAGACAGCCTGTGCTGCAACGGGGTTTTCAGGCCGGAAGAGGCCTTTTCACTCGGCTTTGCCACGGCACTATCATGTCCGCTCGCGTCCGATTCTTTCCCTTCCCCTACGTCGAGTGTTGCTTCCATGCGGATCGCCTTTGCCGTCATCGCGAAACTCCTCGGTATTTTCTGGACCGCGTATGCCGTGGCAAACCTTCTCAGCGTGGGGCTTGTGCTTCTCGACCCCGCGCGGCCGACGGATCGACTGCCGGCCGACGTGGCCTACCGACTCGTGTCATGCATCGCCCTGCTGGTGCAACTCGCCCTGGCAGTTTCGCTCATGCTCGGCACGAACAACTGGGCTACGCTGCTCGGCATTCCCCCCGATCTTCTTGAGCCCTCTCCCATCGGCCTCGACGCACTGGACGTGGGCACGAGGCTCATCGGGGTCTACTATTTCGTCCACGCGGTGCCGGAGATTGTTTTGCAAAGTCTGATTCTTCTCAGTCCTGCCACGGCACCTGACGGGACGGGCCCCGACATCCTCCCGCTGATTCAGCCCGGCGTTACGCTGCTTCTGGCATATCTGTGTGCAGCGCACACATCGTCGGTCCTGAGGTTCGTCGCCCCGACTCTGGGCAACGAACGGTACGACTGACGCGTGTCCCCGATTTTTGTACCAGTGCTCGTGAGAGGGTCGGGGAACAGGTCCATCGGGCTTTTCCGTGGGTCGGAGGTGTCCCTGCCATGTCACCGGCCGTTCTCTGCGGGCCTCCGGCACTCCGCCGACTGCGTGTCCGCTGCGCTTCGGCATCCATGCCGTGCCGTTCCCGTGCAACGACACCTCCATGGCGGCGACACCCGCCACGGCACCGGGATCGTCACGCTCGCCGTGACACCCTCGCGGCAACTCCGCCTCTCACCGGTGCCCTGGATCTCGCCCGACAAGGCCGCCTCGGCCGAACCGTTCCAGGCCCCGCATCAGGGCTTTCTCGGCTGCCAACGTGCGACTAGGAACGGCCGTAACGGCCGGCCATCTCCGACAGCGTCACCAGCGGGACCTTGCGGGCATTGCCGGCCTGGCCGAACTGCACCATCCGCTCGGCGCACACTTTTTTCATCGCTTCACGCGAAGGCTTCAAATAGTCACGTGGATCGAACTTGTCCGGCGCCTCGGCAAGTACCTTGCGGATGGCCCCGGTGATCGCCATGCGGCAGTCGGTGTCGACGTTGATCTTGCGGACACCGTGCTTGATGCCCCGCTGGATCTCCTCGACCGGCACCCCCCAGGTCTGCGGCATCTTGCCGCCATATCGGTTGATGATGTCCTGAAGTTCCTGCGGGACGCTCGACGAGCCGTGCATCACGAGATGGCAGTTCGGCAGTTTGGCGTGGATCTCCTCGATCCGCTTCATTGCCAGCACCTCGCCGTCCGGCTTTCGGGTGAACTTGTAGGCCCCGTGACTCGTGCCGATCGCCACAGCCAGTGCGTCGACGCCGGTCGCAGCAACGAACCGGGCCGCCTCGTCAGGATCGGTCAGCAACTGGTCGTGCGACAGTTGCCCCTCAGCGCCGTGGCCATCCTCGGCCTCGCCATGACCACTCTCCAGCGAACCGAGGCAGCCGAGTTCTCCCTCCACCGAGACGCCCTGCCGGTGGGCCAGTTGCACGACGTCCCTCGTCACCTTCACGTTGTAGTCGAAATCCGCCGGTGACTTGCCGTCCTCCTTCAGCGAGCCGTCCATCATCACGCTCGTGAAACCGTTGTCGATCGCGCTCTGACAGGTGACCGGCGAGTTGCCATGATCCTGATGCATGGCGATCGGGATCTGGGGGTAGAGTTCGGCGGCAGCGAGCATGAGGTGCCGCAGATAGTTGTCTTGGCTGTAGCTGCGGGCACCCCGCGAGGCCTGAACGATGACGGGCGACTCGGTCTCCCGGGCGGCCTCCATGATCGCCTGAATCTGCTCCATGTTGTTGACGTTGAAGGCGGCAAGGCCGTAGCCATGCTCGGCGGCGTGATCGAGGAGGATGCGCATGGGCACGAGGGGCATGGGGGGCGTCTCCGGCACGGGTAGCGTGGGGCTGGGCAGCGCGGTCGGCCGCCGGGGCAGAGAGCATACGACATCGGCGGGCGTGTTAGAATCCCCATTGCCGGTGCGGCCGCCGGCGCGAAAGCCCCAGCGATGGATCTGCGCCCCGTCACCGACCCGCTGAAAAGTTTTCTGTTCGTGGCCGGGGGCTGGGCGTGCCTCGGCCTGGCGGCGATCGGCGTCGTGACGCCGCTGCCGACCACCCCGTTCGTGCTGGCGGCGAGTTGGTGCTTCTATCGGGGAAGCCCGCGAATCCATGCCTGGCTGCACCGGTCGAAGGTCTTCGGTCCCACGCTCGACGACTGGCAGCACTATCACGGCGTCCGCCGGGGCCTCAAGTACCGGGCCGTGGCCATGGTGCTCGCCGTCGTGGGACTGAGCATGCTGCTCAACAGCATGTACTGGATCGTGCGTTACGTGTTCTTTTGCGCCGTCGCGATCGGACTGTTCGTGATCTGGCGGGTCCCGACGCTACCCGACGATGCACCGAAAGCGCCACGCACTCGCGCCGAGTGACCCGTGTCAGTGCTCGAGCGTCGCATCCGGCTCTGGCAGCCAGCGGGTGAGGATCGCACCGATGACCGCATAACTCCCGGCAACCGCGGCCCCCATGAGCGCGATCCGCACCGGGTCGGGCGGGGTGGACGCGGAAAACGTCAGCGTCAGCCAGGCGGCCGCCGTGCCCAGCACGCGACCCCCTATGTTGGCGGCGAAACTCTCTCCAGTGCCGCGGAGATGCGTGGGGAAGACGAGCGGAATGTAGTTGCCCCAGAAGCTGAACTGCGCGACGGTGAGCAGGCCGGCGACGAAGATCCCGGCCTTGATCCAGGGGAGCGACTCGGCGGACTGGAGTTGCGTCGAGATCCACCAGAAGAGTGCGGGCACGACGACGAGAGCCGGCCACTGAAAGATCCGCAGGAGCGTCCGTCGACTTGCGATCCGCACGGCCGCGAAGGCCAGCAGCACGCGGCCCACGAGGCCGCCAACCTCCTGAAAGATGGTCACCGTGGCCACGGCCTCGTCAGTGGCATTGCCGGCGCGCATCTTGACGGCCGCTGGATTCGGTGCCGGGGGCGCGGGCTCGCCTTTCTCCTCGGCAGCCTTCACGGTCTCCCGGTGCTCGGCCAGCAGCTGTTCCTTCGCCGCCTCGGCCGTGGCGAGGATCGCCGCGTGCCCCTTGGGTCCGCCGAGGATCTGCGGGAGTTGCTGGATCGCCCCGAACGCGATCCCGTAGCTTGCGGCGAATACCAGCGTGGTCACGACGGTCGTCCGCGCCAGGCCGGGGCTGAAGAGTTCGCGAATGCTCGGCCGCCGCAGCGTTCCGGACCGCTTCTTCTCGGCCCACACCGGGCTCTCGGGCAGGAAGGGGCGAATGAGGATCAACGGAAGCGCGGGAATGACACCGGAGACGAGCGTGTACCGCCAGGCATCGTGCCCCCCATGGATCGCCGGCAGCAGGTCGGCAAACCGGGCGGCGAGGACGTTCGCCGCCCCCACCAGCAGCCCGCCCAGCGACGAGAAGGCCTGCGTCCAGCCGAGGACTTTTTCCCGCTGCTCGCGATCCGGAAACAGTTCCGCCAGCCAGGCGACCGCCGCCACGAACTCGACGCACACGCCGATGAACACAAGACAGCGGAAGAACAGCAACTGCTGCAGCGAGGTGGCGAACCCGGCCGCCAGCGCCGCGAAGGCGTACAGGAGGATGCTGAACGTGAGCACGCGGCGCCGGCCGAGGAGGTCGGTGAGATAGCCGCCAATCAGGCCGAACACGCCGCCGGCGATCGCGGGAACGAAGAACAATGCCCGCGCCCAGCCGACGTAGCTTTTTCCTCCCGGGCTCCACAGGGCGGCGGCGTCGGCCGGCGACATGCCTCCCTGGACGAGGGCCTCGACCAGCGGCCGGCTCAGGTCACGGATCGCCGGCTTGATCACCAGCGGGAGCATCAGCAGTTCGTAGATGTCGAACGCGAACCCGATGGCCGCGATCGCACAGACGAGCCAGCCTGTAAGCGAAAGTCTGCCTCCGGCGGTCATTCCAGACGGCCGGCTTCCCGATGTACCTGCCATGCGTGCGGTTCCTGAAGCCTGCGCGACCGTCTCATGACGGTGACGCCGGCGCAGAGACTACCGAGGGGCGAACGCCGAGGAAACCCGCGCCACCGTCCACAGCCGTCAAACCTACGCCTACTGCGGACCGATCGACGGCGGGCACTTCGCGAGGAAGTCCCGCGGGCCGCGCGTGGTGTAGTACGGGTAGGCCACGGCACCGGTCGGGGGTCCCGCCGGACCGAGTGCACCATGATCCGACGCGGCACGAACCGCCTTTTCTTCAGGCGAGAGATGTTGCCTGGCGAGTCCGCCGTAGCGTCCCGCCTGCGGCAGGCGGCAGGCCCCGCCTTCGCAATCCTGACAGCCCCCTGGAGGGCAGGCGCCGTCCTCGCACTCGCCGGGAGGGCAGCCGCCGTGTCGCCCCCCCACGTGCTGGGCGTGGTGGGAATAGGGGCCGTCGGTGTTGAGCAGAAACAGCCGGTCGATGATCGAGCACCCGCTCGACGTGGCGATCAGGGTGGCCACGGCGGCCAGGCCGAGCATGCGATGCAAGGTGGTCATGGGCGAGATTCCCCGCTGGGCGGCCCCGAGCGGCCGGCGGCGAACCACCGCCACGCACGCTCCTCCGCGATCACCACCTGTATCGGTCCTGCCGGGCACAGCGATTGAGAAAACCCTGCCGCCGAGAGGCTGGGCAAACTGTGGCGACTGAAGCATCACCGCGGCTGCCGGCCGGGCGATTCAGCCATGGCGGCGCGGCCGCGAGGTACGTCAGCCCCCGAAGCGACTGACGATCAGGGATATGTTCTGGCCACCGAAGCCGAAGCTGTTGGAAAGCGCCCGATCGCACCGCGCCGCGCGGGCCTTGTTGGGCACGTAGTCGAGGTCGCAGTTCGGGTCGGGCGTCTCGTAGTTGATCGTCGGCGGGAGCATGCCGTCGCGGATCGCCAGCAGACAGACGATCAACTCCGTCGCACCGGCGGCGGCGATCAGGTGCCCCATCATGCTCTTGGTGCTCGACACCGGGAGCGTGTAGGCCCGTTCACCGAACACTTTCTTGATCGCCAGCGTCTCCACCTTGTCGTTGACGTCGGTGCTCGTGCCGTGGGCGTTGATGTAGTCGATGTCACCGGCACCGAGGCCGGCGTCCGCCAGGGCCATGGTGATGCAGGCCGCCGCTCCCCGCCCCTCGGGATGCGTGTCGGTGATCCGGTAGGCATCAGCCGTCGAACCGTAACCGATCAGTTCCCCGTGGATCGTCGCCCCGCGCCGCTTGGCGTGCTCCAGGTCCTCGAGCACGACCATCGCCGCTCCCTCGCCGAGCACGAACCCGTCGCGATCGTTGTCGAACGGCCGGCTCGCCCGCTGCGGCTCGTCGTTGCGCGTCGACAGGGCAGTGAGCAGGTTGAATCCCGTGACACCGAACGGGTGGATCATGCTGTGCGTTCCTCCCGAGAGCATCACGTCGGCCTCGCCACGCCGCACGATCTCGGCCGCCTCGCCGATCGCCTGACTGGAGGCGGCGCATGCCGTGAGGCAGTTGAGGTTCGGCCCCTGGGCATCGAACATTCCCGCAAGGTGCCCGGCCGGCATGTTGGGCTCCTGCTCGACTTCGGCGAGCGGATGGAGCGTCTCCAGCCCGAGCTTGGTGAACTTCGCCACGTCGAGGGTCTCCCCCTCGATGGCCGCCACCATCATGTTGGTGAAGGCCTCGAAGTCCTGCTGACCCTCGCCGCTCCCGAGGTAGACGCCGAGCCTGGTCGGATCGGCGGGCAGACCATGCGGCAAGCCGGCTGCCCGCATCGCCTGGAGTGCCGCCCCGGCGGCAAATCGCGTATGACGGCCGCAGAACCGCCAGAGTTTCTCGTCCTGGCCCTCGTCGGCGATATCCCAATCCCTGACCTCGGCCGAGATCCGCGTTGGGAATCGCGAGGCGTCGAAGACGGTCGTCAGCCCGACACCGGACCGTCCGGCGATCAGATTTTTCCAGAGCGACTCGACGGTCACGCCGAGCGGCGTGATGCAGCCCATCCCCGTGATCACGACCCTGCGCCTGCCGCCCGCCATCGTCTTCCCTCTCATGCTCGCTTCGCCGCCCGGCGCCTTTCCGGGCTCACCACCCATGGCTCACCAATCCGGGCGTGCCAGCGGCTGGCCGGCCTCGTCCCTGCCAACCTCGTAGATGTGCATTTGATCGAGCCAGCGCAGGAGTTCGTGCGGCTCGAACAGTTTCGGCACGCCCTCGCCCGGCTCGAGATGGGCGAAGAACAGTTCCGCTTCCCCCTGAACCCGCTCTCCCACGGTACTCTGCACCCGGGCCAAAGAACCGGTCGGCTTCAGGTCGAGCACCTCGGCGCGAAAGCGGATCGTGTCACCGGGAACGGCGTCGAAGTGAAACTCCGCGGCCGCGACCTTGGCCAGCACGACCCGCCGGTTGTATTCGATCGCGTCGGCGACGAGCAGCCCCGCGGTCTGCGCCATGCCCTCGACAACGAGCGAATTCGGCATCAGAGCCGCACCGGGAAAGTGATCGTGGAGATGCTCCTCGGCCAACGACACGTTCTTCACGGCCGTCGCGTGCTTGCCCCTCACGAACTCGTCGAATCGATCGATCCAAAACCATCGCATGCGTCGCTCGCGGCGCGGGGCCGCCCTCGCGTGGATGCAGGAATCGTCTTCCGACGTCCCGCTCGGCCGCAGCGACCTGGCGGGACGCCCCCGGCGGTCAGGCGGCCAACTTGCTCTGCACGTAGCGGACCATGTCCTCGACGGTGAGCGTATTGGCGAAATTCTGCACGCTGGGATTCGACTCGAACTTCGCCAGGTCGGCGAACGGCATTCGCGCTTTCAGCGCCGCTAAGCCGGCCGCGTTGACCTTGCCGTTGGTCACGTATTCGGTGCTGGAGAGCACGTCCTCCGGAAAGAGCTCTCCGCGGGAGATCTTGATGCCGAACGCCTTCTCGAGCCGGAAGACGATGTCGAGGAAGTCGATCGACTCCGCACCGAGGTCCCCCACCATGGTCGCGGCAGGGGAGACGTCCTCCTCGTCCACGCCGAGGGCGTCCACGAGGGCGGCTTTCACCTTCTCAAAAATTTCATCGCGGGACGGCATCGACTGTGCACCCTTCGCTCGAGGAGGAATTCCGAAATCCACCCGGCAATGGAGTGGACAGACACAGGTTGTAATCGCGAGCCCGGAGGATTGGAACCCGAATCGGGGAAATTTCCGACGCCGGCCACGCGAAACCGCGAAAACCGGCCCCGGCACCACGGCCCTGAGAGACACGGCGGGAGCGAGCGCGGCTTACCCGGCCTGCACCGGGACGCCACGGGCAGCGGGCGAATTGCCCGCTCCGGAGGAGTTCGGGAACGCCGCCACTCGCCCGGCCGGATGGAGGATCGCCCACCGGCGGCGCATCTCCGCGCGTACGCGGGCATCGAGCGCCGCCCCGTGCAACTGCCGGTCGGCGAGATTGTACCGCTCCAGGACCAGCCTGGCGGTGAGGCTGGTGCGGCCGCCGATCGAGCCGCTGGCCTTGATCCGCGTCGTCGTCTCGTCCTGGCCGAGGACTTCGGCGGTCACCGTCAACACTCGGCCGGGTTCGGCGAAGTCGCCGTACTTCACGTTCTTCGCCGAGCGGAGCACGACGATCGAGTGCGCGAAGTCCTCACCGAGGCGGATGGTCCAGGCAGCGGCCTGCGTCATCGCCTCCAGCATGAGCACACCGGGCAGCACGGGAAACCGCGGAAAATGATCCGCCAGGTACTCCTCGGAGAGCGCGACCGTCTTGACGGCCGTGATGCTCTTGCCCGGATCAATCGAGAGCACGCGGTCGAGCAATGTGAAGCGCATGGTATCCCTTCCGTGAACGGGCGGCAGTATAGGAAACCCGTGCCTCCCCACAACGGCCTGCAGCCGTGGCAACCGAGCGAAATGCCGAACTGCCACGCTGGCAGCCGGTGCGACCGGCGCCACCGCGAGGGTTTGCCTGGCTGCCCGGTCGAGACGCCGCTTTTTTGGCCGTTTTGCCCGAGGTCCACGGGCTGGTCGCCCGTTCAGCGAGGTTCGGCATGCTCTTTGCCTTTCCTGACCGTTGTCCGGGAAATTTGTTTTTCGGCGACCTTGTTGCGAATGATTCGTCGCGACGTGGTGTTCGCGCACGCGTCATGTGCTCCAGGGACGGCGCCGACCCGGTGTCCTGCGTCAGGTTTTTCCCGAGGAGCATGCCATGCCCGCCTATCGTGCCGGTTTTCCGCTCCCCTTCCAGTTCCCGGCGCCGCTCGAGGAACTGCGGGAGGAATTCGATCGTCTGTGGAACTCGCTCAGTGCCGCTCCGCCGCTGCACGGCTGGGGTGCCCGAGCGACCGAGGGACTGTTTCCGGCCGTCAATGTCCGCGAGACGGACGCGGCGTTCGTGATCGAGGCCGAACTTCCCGGCCTCGACGCGGCCGATGTAGACATCTCCGCCTCCGGCACGGAGGTGCTGCTCAAAGGATCCCGTCCCGAGCCCGAGGGCCTGCGGACGGGAAACGGTGAGCAGCAGCAGCAGACGACCTGGCATCGCCGCGAGCGTGGCACTGGCGGGTTCGAGCGCCGACTCACGCTGCCCACGGC
>JBKDUV010000164.1:0-9786 GCA_046339335.1 Planctomycetia bacterium
CTGCGTCATCCCCTCGTCGCCGGACACCTGCTTTCCACCGATGCCACGATCGCGCTGCTGCTGGTCCGGCTGTCGCCGACGGCCGACCGGCCGCCACAGCTCGCGGCCACGGTCACGCGGCTCGAGGACATGCTCGCGAGGCATGCGGCACGAGCCGCGACCATCGACCTCGAACTCACCGGCTTGCCGGCGCTCCGCGAGCAGGCCTCGCGGGCGCTGCGGCGCGACATGCTGATCTTCAATTCGCTCGGCCTGTCCCTGGCGGTGATCCTCTCGGCGGCGGTGGCCCGCAGCCTGCGGTCGACGATCGTGGCCTGCGTGCCCCCGTTCGTGGGCGCCGTCTGGGCCCTCGGGACGCTGGGGCTGTGCGGGGCGCCGGTGAACATCCTCACCAGCGTCGTGCCCTCGCTGGCGCTCGTGGTGGGGACCTGCGACTCGATCCACTTCATCGAGGACATGCGGCGCAGCGTACGCCGCGGCATCGACCCGCTCGCCGCCTCGACGGCCGCTGTCAGGCGCGTGGGAACGGCCTGCGGTCTCACCAGTCTCGTGACCGCCGTCGGCTTCGCGTCGCTGGCGGCGGCCCGGATCGACGCCGTGCGCACGTTCGGGATCGCGGCCGCGGTCGGGGCGCTGGCGAGTTTTCTCGCGGTCACGCTGCTCACGCCGCTGATCGCCTCGACCCGGTTCTGCAGCGGCATGCGCCTGGGACGATCGTCGCGCCGTGCGGGCCGGATTGCCAACGCCCTGGCGGCCTTCTCCGTGCGGCATGCCTGGCCGATCGCCGCCGCAGGCTGCGCGGCGACGCTCTTTCTCGGCCTTGCGGGCATCGGGCTGGACGCCGACAACCGGGTCGTCGATTCGCTGCCGCGCGGCGCACCGGCGGCTCAGGCCCTGGCCCGTGTCGATGCGGAATTCGGTGGGGCGCTCGGCGTGGACGTGATCGTCCGCTGGCCCGAGGGAATCGACTGGCGGGAAGGGGTCGTGACCGGTGCGCTCGCGGAGGTGCATGGCATTCTCGAATCGGCCGCAGGCATCTCCCACGCGATCTCGTTGTCGAGCATCGCGGGCGAACTCGGCGACCGGGCGAGACGTCGGCTCGACGCCGAGCAGTTCCGCGATCTCGTGGCGCCGGACGAGCGGGCCGCGGTCGTGCGGGCACGGGTGGCGGACCGCGGCTCCCGCAACCTCGACGCCGCCTACGACCGCATCGACGCCGCGCTGGCCGACCTCGCGGCCCGACAACCGGGCTGGCGGTTCGAGCTCGCCGGCTTGTCGGTCGTGTCGGCGCGCAACATCCGCCAGCTCGTCCGCGACCTCGGCTCGAGCCTGCTCCTGGAGGTGGTCGTCATCGGCCTCATTCTCGCCGTCGCCTTCCGCTCGCCGATCGCGGGCCTGGTGAGCCTCGTGCCCAACGTCTTTCCGCTGACGGTGATCGGCGCCATCCTCCAGGCCACCGGCCGGTCCCTCGACCCGGCCACGGTGATCGTGTTCAACGTCTGCCTGGGCCTGGCCGTGGACGACACGGTGCACGTGCTCTCGGCGCTCGCCCGCAATCGCCGCGCCGGCCTGTCGATCGCCACCTCCGTCCGTCGGGCGATCGCCGAGACGGGCAACGCGGTCGTGATCGGGGGCGTGGTGCTGGCGGTGGGTTTCACCGCCGTGACCGCGAGCAGCGTGCCGTCGCTGGCGGGCTTCGGAATGCTCGCCTGCGGCGCGGTGGCGGCCGCCACGGTCGCCGAGCTCGTATTCTTGCCGGCGCTGCTCGTGGTGACGGAGAGCTTCATCCGCCGCCGGCGGCCGGCTTTCCGGGATGGCATCTTTGGCGGCGCCACCCCGGCGATGACCGGCCTTCTCGGCAGCCGCGTCCCCGTCGCCGAGTGACGCAACCCTGCGGCATCCGCTCGTGGATCCGTGAGGGGGTGCCCATGCCCCGAGAGTCGGGCTTTGGGAGCAAGCGAAGGCATGGATGCCGAAGCGCAGCGGACATGCAGGGAGCCGAGGCCTGGAAGGCCAAGGCGAACGTCCGACGCTCGGGCCGCGGGCACCCCCGAACCGCCACGCGCAACATCCGCGTGTCAACAGCCCGCCGGCATCCGACCGATTCTCATCCCAGCAGCTTCCGCAACACGAAGGGCAGGATACCCCCGGCACGGAACTGGTCGAGTTCCACCGGAGTGTCGATCCGCACGAGGCAGGGAATCTCGCGCACCTTCCCGTCCGGCGCGGTCGCCCGCACCAGGACCGTGGCCCGCGGCGCGAGCCCCGCGAAGGGGATGTCGAACGTCTCCTCGCCGGTCAGCCCGAGCTGCTGCCAAGGCTCCGGCAGGACGAGCGGCAGCACGCCCATGCCGACCAAATTGGAGCGATGGATCCGCTCGAAGCTCGCCGCCAGCACGGCCCGGACGCCGAGCAGCATCGTCCCCTTGGCCGCCCAGTCGCGCGAGCTGCCGGTGCCGTACTCGGTGCCGGCGAGAACGACCAGCGGCGTGCCCCGTTCCCGATACTGCATCGCGGCGTCGTAGACCGGCATCACGTCGGTGCCGGGAAGGAGCCGGGTGACGCCCCCCTCGGTGCCCGGGCAGAGCAGGTTGCGGATGCGGATGTTGGCGAAGGTGCCCCGCGTCATGACGCGGTCGTTGCCGCGCCGGGCGCCATAGCTGTTGAAGTCGGCCGGCGGCACCCCATGCTCCACGAGATACTTTCCCGCGGGACTCGCTTTGGCGATGCTCCCCGCGGGCGAGATGTGGTCGGTGGTCACGCTGTCACCGAGCGCGAGCAGGACCCGTGCCCCGCGCACGCTCTGCGGCGGCACGGCCTCGCGTGTGATGTCGGCGAGGAACGGCGGCTCCTGGATGTAGGTGCTCGCGGCGTCCCAGTCGTAAAGTTCCCCGGCGGTCGTCGGCACCGCGTTCCAGCGCGGGTTCGACTCCCAGACGTTGCCGTACCGGGCCTGGAACTGCGCCGGCACGACGGCCTGCTCGACGGTCTGCCGCACCTCGTCGGCAGTGGGCCAGATGTCCCGGAGGAAGACGGGGCGGCCGTCCGTGCCGGTGCCGAGCGGTTCCGTGGCGAGATCGATGTCGGTCGTGCCGGCGATGGCGTAGGCCACCACGAGCGGCGGGCTGGCGAGCCAGTTCGCCTTGACGAGCGGATTCACGCGGCCTTCGAAGTTGCGGTTGCCGGAGAGCACGGCGGCGGCGACGAGATCTCCCTCGGTGACGGCCTGGGCGACGGCGTCGGGGAGCGGACCCGAGTTGCCGATGCAGGTCGTGCATCCGTAGCCCACGGTCTGGAAGCCGAGCGCGTCGAGGTCCTTGGCGAGGCCCGACCGCTCCAGGTAGTCGGTCACGACCCGTGATCCCGGAGCGAGACTGGTCTTCACCCACGGCTTCCGCGACAGCCCCTTCGCCACGGCCTTCCGCGCCACGAGGCCCGCCGCGACCAGCACGCTCGGATTGCTCGGGTTGGAGCAGCTCGTGCTCGCGGCGATGACGACGGCTCCGTGATGGATTTCGTCGCTGCGGCCGTCCACCAGGACGGCACCGGTGCGGTCCAGCGCCGCTCCCTCGAGGCCGAAGCCACGCTTGGCGGTGGGTGCGGTGAGCGATTCGGCGAACGCCCGCTTGACGTCGACCAGCGGCACCCGGTCCTGTGGCCGCTTCGGCCCGGCGAGGCAGGGCACGACGCTTCCCAGGTCGAGGGACAGCCGCGTCGTGAACTCGGGCACCGGTGCGGCCGCGTTGCGGAACAGCCCCTGCTCCTTCATGTACCGCTCGACGAGGGTCACCTGCGCCTCGGGCCGTCCGGTAAGCCGGAGGTAGGCAAGCGTCTCGTCATCGATCGGGAAGAAGCCCATCGTGGCGCCGTATTCGGGGGCCATGTTGGCGATTGTCGCCCGGTCGGCGAGCGACATCCCGGCCAGCCCCGGCCCGAAGAACTCGACGAACGTCCCGACCACGCCGGCCTTCCGCAGGATCTCGGTGACGGTGAGCACGAGGTCGGTGGCCGTCGCACCGGCGGGAAGCCTGCCGGTGAGTTCGAAGCCCACGACCTCCGGCAGGAGCAGGGACAGCGCCTGCCCGAGCATCACCGCCTCGGCCTCGATGCCCCCCACGCCCCAGCCGACCACGCCGAGGCCGTTGATCATCGTCGTGTGGCTGTCGGTGCCGACCAGCGTGTCGGGAACAGCGACGGGCAGGGCGTCGGGGCCGCGCGGGTCTGGCTCGCGCAGGAAGACACAGCCGGCGAGGTATTCGAGGTTCACCTGGTGGACGATGCCGATCGCCGGCGGCACGACGCGGAAGTTGCGGAACGCCTGCTGCCCCCAGCGCAGGAACGCATACCGCTCGGCGTTGCGGTCGAACTCGATCGCCACGTTCCGCTCCAGGCTGTCGGACGTACCGAAGGCGTCGACCTGCACGGAGTGGTCGATGACGAGGTCGACCGGCACCAGCGGGTTGATTTTTCGCGGGTCGCCGCCGAGCCGGCGCATCGCCGCCCGCATCGCCGCCAGGTCGACCACGCAGGGGACGCCGGTGAAGTCCTGGAGCACGACGCGGGCCGGCTTGAAGGGGATCTCGACCTCGGCCGGCCGGGCGGCGTTCCAGGTGGCCAGCGCCCGGATGTCGGCCGCGGTCACCTCGTAGTCGTCGCAGGTTCGCAGCAGCGCTTCGAGGACCATCCGCAGGCAGTAGGGAAGCCGGGCGGTGTTGGTGACGCCGGCGTCGTCCAGGGCGCGCAGCCGGTAGTAGGCGACCGGACCGGCAGCCGTCTGGAGCGTGGAGCGGGCGGAAAAGGGGTCGGCGGGACGTGCAGACATGGTTGGTTCCGGTTGGAGGGGATGGGAGCCGGCGACATCCGCCTGCCGGACGCGGAGAAAGTACCGCATCGGGCACGGGGATGCCCAGCGGGGCAGGGCGAAACTGGGCGTTTCAAGGCCCATTGCCCCATGCCCCCGCCCTCGCCCGATAAAAATCCCTCTCGACAGGGCGCGAAAATCTGGTGTATATTTGTGCTTATGAGGGTTTTCGAGTCCTTCGGGCTCGATCCCCACCACCATACAAGAGCGTCTCGTCAGCGGCTGTTCCCCCCCAAGACCCACACTTCGATAGCCGCTTCGGACCCGTGGTTTCCCCAACCACGGGTCCTTTTCTTTTGCCCCGCCCTTCTTCAAGGTTCCTCGGCCCTTTTCGCCACGACGCGGCGGTTCATTGCCCGCCGGCGCGATCGAGGCCGGTTTCGTGGAGGTGCTGGAGGAGAATCCGTCGCATCTCCTCGATCGTCCGCGGGTGATGGTGGACCCGGGTGTGCGAGGCGGGAACGGTGATCTCGCTGACGGCGCCAGCCGTGTGCGCGCTTTCCACGGGCACGACGCCGTCGTCGCGGCCGCCGAGCACCGACACATGGCCGTCCCCCACGACGCTGTGAACCGTGACCCAGCAGGCCGGCCGGAGCCGCTCCAAGGCCTGGAGGATCGACGAGTCGGGACGGAGAATGTCGATGGTCGTCGGCAGCCGGCGGGCGTAGTCGGCCCGGAAGGCGCCGGGGTTCTGCCGCTGGATGGCGGCGTACACGGCCGTCATCTCGGGCGGTCGGCGGACGGTGAGTGACGCCAGCTTGCCCACCCCACGGACCGCCAGCGACGAACCGCGGTGCGGCGTGGCGATGCACACTACCCGCTTCACGTACGGCCGGGGCGAGAAGAAGAAATTTTCTGACAGCCGCTCCTTGATGTCCGGCCGCATGCGCATCTCGGCGTACGGCCGGGTGCTCACCGCGTCCCACAGGGCCGTGCCCGGGTCGACCACCTGCAGCTTGGCGTGCAGCCCCCCCATGCTGTGGCCGACGAGGACGACGTTACGCAGGCTGGGATCGGCGGCTGCCGGGTCGAGCCGCGTGACGACGTCGGAAAGCTGCCGGCGGAGCGCGACCGCCGACTGCAGAAACGACGCGCCTGTAGGATAGTGAAAGACCCAGGGCTCGAAGCGGCGCTGGAACACGGGCCAGGCACGGAGCTCGTTGATCATGTCGTACCACGTGCCGTCGTCGCTCGCGAGCCCGTGGATGAAGACGACCGGGATCCGGCCCGGCTGCCGCGGCTCGAGCATCTCCAGATGCGGCTGCGTGTCGCCCGGACCGAACGGCTGCAGGAAGCCCTCGATCCCCGTCCGCGGCATGCCGGCGAGGGCGTCGAGGAGCGGCGCGGTCAGGTCGGCGGCGAGAGGGGGACGGACCGGTCCGATCTGGACGGCGGCGATCTCCTGGGGATTGGCGAGGTCGAGCACCGCCGGGGCATGATCCCGCGCCGTCGGACCGGCGAACTTCTGCAGGAACGTCTCCCCGCCCGGCAGACGAAACCGCAGCACCGCAGTGGCGGCGAGCGACTGCCGCGGCGCCGCGTAATCGGCCGCGACGCTCTCCGCCGGTCCGGGAGCGAGCCTGACGACGACCGGCAGGCCGAACCCAGCCCGCAGGTGCCGCCGGCTGATGCGGTCGTCGTCGGGCTGGGCCTGCGGCTCGATGCTGCCGATATCGGCGGCGACGATCGGCAACGCCCGCGGCTCGATCGGGACCAGGATCGGCCGCGACGACGTCCCCAGCCACAGGCCCTCGGGCCCGAGCCGGCCGTGCCGCCGCGCCGCCTCGAGCAGTCCGGCGAGCCCGTCGGCGTAGACCTCGGCCGCCGCAGCGAGGACGTCGGCCGAACCGGGGCAGGTCCAGACCGCGTTCCAGGCCTCTTCGCACGCCGCGTAGTACCCGTCGACGGCATGGCGATCGCCGTCGCGGAGCAACTGACAGGAAGCATCGCGATGCCCGCGAGCCCGGCGCAGATGTCCCTGCGCGACGGGCAGCGGGTCTTCATCCGGCTGGACCGCGGCACCGGTCACGGCGGACGGTGCCACGACGGCGTTGCCGACTGGCGGGGCGCCGGCGGACCGGGCGGCGGCGCCGGCCAGCACGACGCAGAGCACCGCTGCGCACAGGGCGTCGAACGTGCGGCCAGGCGCTCGTGTCATGGACGCGCAACGCATCGTCAGCCGATCCTGGACGGCAGGAGTTCCCCGCCCTGCCAATCGTCGCCCGGCGGCCCGATCCGCCCGGCCGACGGTTACGACCCGCAGAAGTTCACCAGGTTCCGTGGTCGAAGCCGTCAAAGTTTCCCGGCTCGTCCCCGACCACGCCGCTGATCCAGACAGCTGTTCAAGACAGTAAGTCGGGCAGTTCGATCAGGACCTGTCCGCAGCGTGTTCTTCGGCCACCAGTTCCAGATCGGCGGCGAGATAGCGGACGGTGGCCGACGGAGCGAGGTTGAAATACACGCGTCCTTCGGTGCCCCAGCGGGTGCCGTCGTGGAGGAACTCGGCAGTCGCGGCCCGCACGTTGGCCACGGCCTCCACCTCCTCCATGCCCCCGCCCTCGATGGCCTCGAAGCTGACCTCGATCGCCACCAACGCCTTGAGCTTGCGGCTGCGCCGGTCGCGGACATAGATCACGTCGTCGTCGAAGGAGACGTCGGCCCAGCGGAGCCCGCGTGGCTTGCCGCTGGCTGCGGCCCGCTCGATGAACTTCGCCTCGAGCAGTTCCCGTTGGCGATGGAAGCCACGCTGTGCGGAGGTCAATCGCTCCGCGGCCCGCGCCTGACGCAGCGGACGCAAGGCGACGGCAACGGCCATGCCGATCACCGCGGCGGTGCCGAAGATGGCGAGCAGTTGCACGAGGTCGAACACGACGAAATCTCCGCGCGACGGCCCGGCCAAGGGCGGAACCGGTGCCAGCCGCCAAGTGTAGGATGCCGGCGGCCGAACGGCAAAGACGGGACGAAAACCGCTACACTCCGCCCCGGCTCGGACGCGCCACACCGGGCCGGCCGAATGCACGCCGCAGCTTGAGGATTCGGACATGGCCCGAAGCCGGATGACCGCCGGGCGACGACTCCTCGGAGCCCACCAGTCGATCGCCGGCGGCTTCCACCGCGCGGTGGAGCGGGCCACGGAGACCGGCTGCACCTGCCTGCAGATCTTCACCAGAAACGTCAACCGCTGGGATGCGGCGCCGATCCCGCCGGCCGCGGCCGCGGAGTTTCGCGCCGCCGTCCGCGCCGCCGGACTCGGCCTCGTGGTCGCGCACGACTCTTACCTGATCAACCCGGCCTCCGCCGACGCGGCCCTGCGCCGCCGCTCGGTCGACGGACTGGTGCTCGAACTGGAACGGGCGGAACAGCTCGGGCTCCCCTGGGTTGTCGCCCATCCGGGGGCCGCCGGTGAACGCCCGGTGGAAGAGGCCGTGCAGGCGGCGGCTGACGGCATCGCGGAGGCGCTCGATCGGACCGCCGGCTTCGCGGCGGGCATCCTCGTCGAGACGACGGCCGGCCAGGGATCCTGCCTCGGCGCCCGGTTCGAGGAGATCGGGGCGATCCTCGCCGTGGTCGACGCCGACCGCGACCGGCGCGCGCGGATCGGCGTCTGCCTCGACACGTGCCACGTCTTCGCGGCCGGCTACCCGCTCTTCCCGCGGGCCGCGCTCGACACGACGCTCGCCGCCTTCGACCGCCACATTGGCCTGGGGAGGTTGAAACTGATCCACGCCAACGACTCGAAACGCGAACTCGGCTCGCGGGTGGACAGGCACGAGGAACTAGGCCGCGGCAAGATCGGCCGCGGGGCCTTCGCCCTGCTGGTCGCCCACCCCGGGCTGGCGGACGTGCCGCTGATCCTCGAGACGCCAAAGGAAGGGCCCGATGGCCGGCCCACGCCGGCAAATGACGTCCGCAATCTGGCCTTGCTGCGACGCTTTGCGACGGCCGGCCAGACGGCCGGTGGTCGTCCCGCGGCCCGGCGGGCCGGCCGACGCTGAATGGGACCCGGTGCCGCCGGGTGCGTGGATCCCGCAGACCGTCACGACTCGGGCGGGATGTCGCGTCCGTGCGGGTCGCCCGCGCCGTGCCCCAGGTCCGCCTCGATTCGGCGTCGCAACTCGCTGCCGAGGTGATGCTCGACCCATTCGGCAGGCGGGTGGAGGTGGTCGATCGGAAGTTCGGCGTGCCGCCCCAGCCAGGCCTCCCAGAGCCGATGCGAGCGGACGATCATCTCCGCATCGCGGCGACCACGGGGCGTGAGCCGCCAGCGGCCGTCACGCCGCTCGATGAGCCCGCCGATCCGCAGCCGGGCGGCGGCGAGCGGTCCCAGCGTCGGCCGTGCCGCCGGGCCGGCCAATTCGCTCTCCTCGCCGCGCCACAGCGCCGCCAGACGATCCTCGCACGCCACCCGCCAGGCGAGACCGATGCGGCCCCGCAGGCGGGCGATGATCCCGTCTTCCGGTGCCAGGCAGGCGGCCACCGCGTACTCCGCGCCGAGCACGACGGCGATCGCCCCCGCGGCATTCACGTTCCACAGCCAGGCGAGCAGGTAGCCGGCGACCGCACCGGCCACCGCCAGCAGCACGGCGACGATCGCCACGTGGTGCAGGCGGCGGACGAGGAGTTCGGCCGCCGCCGCCGGGGCCACGAGCAGCGCGACCACGAGCACGGCCCCGACCGTCTCGAAGCTCGCCACCGTCGCCGCGGCCGTCGCCGCCAGCAAGCCTGCCGTCACCGCGGCCACCGGCACGCCCGCTGCCCGCGCCGCGTCCGCATCGACGGCGGTGAACACCTGCAGCTTCCACGTCGCCAGCGCCGCGGTCACAAGCACCGCGAACACCACGGCACCGCTGACGAACGCCCGGGGGAGTTCCCGGCCGGCAATCGCCACCGTGTCGAAGGGCACGTATTCGAGGTCGCCGTAGAGC
>JBKDUV010000165.1:0-17612 GCA_046339335.1 Planctomycetia bacterium
GGTTGTAATCGCGAGCCCGGAGGATTGGAACCCGAATCGGGGAAATTTCCGACGCCGGCCACGCGAAACCGCGAAAACCGGCCCCGGCACCACGGCCCTGAGAGACACGGCGGGAGCGAGCGCCGACTCACGCTGCCCACGGCGATCGATGCCGGCGGCGTCGAGGCCGCGCTCGTCAACGGCGTGCTCACGGTCACGTGCCCGAAGGCGCCCGAATGCCGGCCGCGGAAAATCGACGTGCGGGCCGGTTGACGTCCTGATGCGACACCGTTTTCAAACCCCCAACCAGTCGAAGGAGAATCCATGACCAGTCCAGCACCTCTCACCGCCACTGAAAAGGTGGCAGCCCCGGCCGCGGACGCGCGTCGCGAGGCGACGCTCACGTTCCAGCCCAACGTGGACGTCTGCGACCGCGGCGGCGAGGTCGTCATCGTGGCCGACGTTCCCGGCGCCCGGCCCGAGGCGATCGACGTCGCCTTCGAGGACGGCGTCCTCTCTCTGCGCGCCGTCGTGCCTCCCCGTGACCTGCCCGGCCGGCCGCTGCGGCAGGAGTATGGCATCGGCGACTACCGGCGGTCGTTCCGGCTGGGCGAGGGCTTCGACGCCTCGCTCATCGCGGCCGACTACCGGCGCGGCGTGCTCACGATCCGTGTTCCGCGGCAGGCTGCCGTCCGGCCGCGGAAGATCGAGGTACGCACCGGCTGACTGGCCACGCACGGCCGTTCCCCGCACGGCGTCGCGGCTCGGGGCCGCGGGCCTTGAGGTTTCGTTTCCAACCCTAGAGCGAAAGCAAAGGAGCATCCGATGAGTCTGATTCCTTTTCGCACGAAGCGCTCCAGCGGCATGGAGCCCGGCAGCCTGGCCACGCTGGCCGATTTCCGCAACGAGATGAACCGCCTTTTCGAGGGTTTCTTCTCCCGGCCGCTGCTCGCCCCGTCCTGGTTCGAGACGACCGAGCCCGGGCAGTGGCTCCCGGCGGTCGATCTGTCGGAGAACGACAAGCAGATTCACGTCCGTGCCGAACTGCCGGGCATCGACCCGAAGGATGTCGACGTCAGCGTGTCGGAAGACCGGCTCGTGATCTCCGGCGAAAAGAAGACCGCGAAGGAGGCGACGGGCGAGGGATGGATGCACCGCGAGAGTCACTATGGCGCGTTCAGCCGGGCGATCCCGCTGCCCGAGGCGGTTGATCCGGCGAAGGTCACCGCCCGCTACGACAAGGGCGTGCTGACGGTGGAACTCACGAAGTCGCCGGCCAGTGCCTCGCGCAAGGTGCCGGTGCTCGCCAGCTGACGGGCGGCCCGGCTCGGCGGCGGATATGCTCTGGGCCGCTGGGGGCGCCCTCCGCGGCCCGGTTGCTTTCGCCCTATCGCCGGCATGGCCATCCTCATCGTTCCCGCTCTTCCTCGCGACTCCCAGCCCCTCGCCATCGACCTCGGCGGCATCGTGCCCGATCGCCTGGCCGGTCTCGATGCCGCGGCGAGCGCCCGCCTGCCGATCGCGGCCGACGGCCGCTGCTGCCTGCTCGGCGACCTGTTCGTCGTCTCCGGAAACGCCGCCGACGGACGCGTCGAGTGCCGCGGTGATTTCTCGCGCGTCCACAACATCGGGGCCGAGAGGACGGCCGGGCGGATCGACGTGGCAGGCGATGCCGGTCGCCATGCCGGAGAGCGGATGACGGGGGGCAGCCTCGCGATCGCGGGACGGGCCGGTGACTGGCTGGCGGCGGAGATGGCCGGCGGCAGCGTGACCGTCGGCGGTGATGCCGGCGACAACGTCGCGGCGGCGCTGCCCGGAAGCGATGTCGGCATGCGTGGCGGGGTGGTGATCATCGGCGGCGACGTCGGCGGTCTGGCCGGATCGCGGATGCGCCGCGGAATCCTCGCGGTCGCCGGCCTGTGCGGCCCCGGGGCAGCCTTCGAGATGCGGGCCGGAAGCGTCGTGACCGGCGGCGGTTTCGGCCCCGACTCGGCCCTCGGCATGCGTCGCGGATCGCTCGTTTCGTTCGCCTCTGCCTGTCCTGTTCCAGCCGGGTTTCGCCCCGGATCGACCTGGTCACCGCCGTTCCTGCCGCTGCTTTTCCGGCGGCTGGCAGCCGCCGGATTCCGTCCGGGGATCCCGGCGCCCGCGACCTGGGAGCACTGGCACGGGGACGTCCTGGCCGGAGGCCGCGGCGAGATTTTCCGCCGGCCTGCCGCCGGCGGCGGCTGAATTCGGGTCGGTTTTCAGTCGGTTTTCACTCGTTTTTCTCGATGAGGCTTTCTTCCGAATCGCGTTTGGGCTACCATCCGTGTTTCGCGACCACGTCCTCAGACTCTCCCCGACATGCCCACGATCAGCCAACTCGTTCGCAGCCGCCGCCGCCCGAAGCGGAAGTTTTCCAAGTCTCCCGTGCTCGACCGCTGCCCCCAGACGCGCGGCGTCTGCCTGCAGGTCCGGACGATGACTCCGAAGAAGCCGAACTCGGCTCTGCGGAAGATCGCCCGCGTGCGGCTGTCGAACCAGAAGGAAGTCACCGTCTACATCCCCGGCGAAGGACACAACCTCCAGGAGCACTCGATCGTGCTCATCCGCGGGGGCCGTGTTCGCGACCTTCCCGGCGTGCGATATCACATCATCCGCGGTGCCCTCGACACCCTCGGTGTGTCGGGCCGCAAGCAGTCGCGCAGCCTGTACGGCGCGAAGAAGGGTTGAGGCGTAGGAACGACGAACCATGGGAAAAATCACTGCCAGCCGCGAACAGCTCCGTCCGGACCCGCGTTACGGGTCGCTTCTGGCGAGCAAGTTCATCAACTGCCGGATGGTCGACGGCAAGAAGAGCGTCGCCCAAAACGTCTTCTACGACGCCATGGAGATCGTTGCCAAGAAGATCGGCGACGTGGAGCCGATCGAGGTCTTCAACCGCGCCCTCGAGAACGTGAAGCCGGCGGTCGAGGTCCGCTCGAAGCGGGTCGGCGGTGCCGCCTACCAGGTGCCGATGCAGGTCAATCGCAACCGGCAGCAGTCGCTGGCGATCCGCTGGATCCTCCAGGCGGTTCGCGAGAAGAAGGGCCGCGGCACCTACGAGAAACTCGCCGAGGAGATCATCGCCGCCTACAAGCGCGAAGGTGCCGCTGTGACCAAGCGCGACAACGTCCATCGCATGGCCGACGCCAACAAGGCGTTCGCGCACTTCGCCTGGTGACTCGCGGTTTCAGCCGCGTCGTCCACCGGTCAGCGGCGCCCGGCAGGTGAACGGCCCGGGAACATGACTCGTGGATGCCGATCTCGCGGTCGTTCTCGCGTCCCTGATTCAAGGCCGGTCGGCGGCGGCTCTGGCCACGCTTCACGACGGCGGACCGTTCGCCTCGATGATCCCCTACGCGACGGTCATCACCGGCGCGCCTCCCCGGCTCAGGTTCGTGACCCACGTCAGCGGTCTGTCCGCCCACACCCGCGACATGCGGGCAGAACCGCGGGTCTGCCTGCTGGTCATGGCGGCCGAGAGCGGTGACATCCCGCCGCAGGCGATGCCGCGCGTGTCGCTTCCCTGCGTTGCGGAGTTTGTGCCGTCCGGCCACGCCGACCACGACCTGCTCCGCGACGCTTATCTCGCCCGCTTTCCGCACGCCGCCGACTATTTCGCGCTCGGCGATTTTTCGCTCGTCGCGCTCGTGCCGCAGTCGGCCCGGCTCATTGCCGGCTTCGCGCGGGCGACCACGGTGTCGGCGGTCGATCTCGCCGCCGCCCTCGGGGCATGATGCTCCCGAAACGACGATTGACCACGGCCGCAACCGCTGCAAAACACCGCCCCGTCAGCGCAGGTCGATCCGCAGCGGCAGCATGAACAGC
Source organism: Planctomycetia bacterium (assembly GCA_046339335.1). Lineage (GTDB taxonomy): Bacteria > Planctomycetota > Planctomycetia > Pirellulales > UBA1268 > QWPN01. The sequence goes on from JBKDUV010000165.1 coordinate 3,832, forward strand.
GGCCGGCCCGAACCGATCAGGGCGAGCGACTCGCTGTCACGCACGAGGCCGGCGAGGCCCGGGATGGCGGCGATCCGGACCTTGATCGTCTCGCGCAGGGCGGCCAGCGGGTCTGCGGCGATCGCGGCCACCGCGGGCGTGGTGCCTCCTTGCGTGGCCCCGAAGAGGTCGTCGAACAGCCCGCGCGGCTCCGGCAGCAGCATCCGCTCCAGCGGTTCGTTGGCCGGCAGTCCGGCCAGCGACCGCGCCTCGTCGATCGCGTCTTCAAGCGTGCCCAGCCGATCGACGAGCCCCGCCTCCTTCGCCATCCGGCCGGTGAACACCCGCCCCTCGGCGAGGGCGGCCACCTTCTCCATGTCGAGCTTGCGGCCGGCCGCGACCTTGGTGGTGAACAGCAGGTACACGTCCTTCATCGAGCCAAGGAACGCCTCCTTCTCGGCTTCGGTGAACGGCTTCCGGCCGGAGAGCCAGCCGGCATTCCGCCCCTTGCTGACGACGTCGGTGCTGACGCCGATCTTCTCCAGCCCCTTGCCGATCACCATCTTGCCGCCGACGACGCCGATCGATCCGGTCAGCGTGCCGGGCGCAGCCACCACCCGGTCGGCCGCGACGGCGATGTAATACCCGCCGCTGGCCGCGATGTCGGACAGGCTCGCCACCACCGGCTTGCGGGCCCGCTCGGCCTCGCGCCAGATCAGATCGCTGGCCAGGGCCGATCCGCCTGGGGAGTCGATCCGCAGCACGATCGCCGCCACGTCGTCGTTCTTCTCGGCATCTCGGATCGCCTCGATCACGGTGTCGGAACCGGCCGTACCGCCGCCGAACAGGTCGTCCTTCCCTTCTCCCCCCTGGATCGCGCCGCTGACGTGGATGATCGCGACGCGCTTCCCCTTGCCGGCGGGCCGGTCCTGCCCCTGGCCGGACAACATCTCCACGAGTTTCACCAGCCCGCCCACGCCGGAGAAGTCCTTGTCGAGCTTTCGCTCGCCGTAGTCTCGCGCCAGCCGCGGCGCCTCGGCCTCGCTCCGCCGGGCGAGGTCGGCGAACACCGCGTCCTCATACGCCACGGCGTCGATCAACTTCGCCTCCGCCGCCGCACCGGGCGTGAACACGCCGATGTCGACCAGTTCGCGTACGCGGGCCGCGGGCAGCCCACGACCAACGGCGATCCCGTCGACGAGCTGCTCGTAGAGGTCGCCGATCCAGCTCTCGTACTGCTGCCGTAACTGCGGACTCATGCCGTCGCGGGTCAGCGGCTCGGCCGCCCCCTTGAAGTCGCCCACCTGAAGAATCTCGGCCTGCACGCCGAGCCTGTCGAGCATCGACTTGAAGAACGTCATCTCCGCCCGCACGCCGGTGATTTCGAGCGTGGCTGCCGGCGGCATGGCGATCGAGTCGCAGGCCAAGGCGACGGCATAGTGAACCGGGTCACCACTGACGAGGTGGGCGGCCACGGGCTTTCCCGCCTTGCGCAGGCGGCCGATCGCCGCGCGGATTTCGTCCGCACGAGCGCGGCCCAGATTCGGACCGTCGATGGACAGCAGGAGCCCCTTCACACGATCGTCCTTGGCAGCCTTGTCGATCCGCTCCACGATTCGGTGCAGGTGCGGCCTGACGTCGGCCAGCATCCCCCCCTGCCCCACGCCCTCCGGGATTCGACCGGCGAGATGGATATGGGCGATCGAAGTGCTCGACTTGCGCCGCTGGCCTTCGGCGGCCGAACCTGCCGGCTCGCGATCCTTCACGGAAGGAGACGGATCCGCCGAACGGCACGGGAGGCCGAAGGCTGCGGCGAGGAGCGTGGCAAGGGCTAGCGAGCGGGTCGACATGGTGACTCCGGGACGACGAGGAACGGGCAGGAACACGCCCGGCGGGGGGCCGACGACCCGTCAGGCTACCCCGGCGGCGCGCTGCCGTTAAACATGCCGTCGGCGGCGGTGTCCGGAGTTTCCGGAAAATTCCTGCCAGCCCCCTTGAAAATGAACGGCCGTATAGTAAGATACCGACGTCCAGAAGACGTGTCGCCGTGAAGTCGGCGGCCGTCGCGTCACATGCCCCCTCGCCCCCACACTCAGGAGTGCGGATTTCCCGCAGGCATCATCATGGCCAAACGAAAGGCGTCGTCCCGTACCAGCGCCCGCCGGACCTCTTCCCGCACCCGTTCCGCGAACGGGCGTCCCGGTCCGGCCCGGACCGCTGCCGCGCTGGCCGCCATTCGACGTAATCCATTCGGCCTCCAGGCGACGCCCGAAGTCGATGAGGGAGACGCCCCCACGGAACGTCAGATGGAGATCTATGCCTTCATTCGCGACAAGATTCACTCCCGTGGCTACGGTCCCACCGTTCGCGAGATCGGCCAGGCGTTCAAGATCAAGTCGCCCAATGGCGTCGTCTGCCACCTCAAGGCTCTGGAACGCAAGGGCCTTATCATTCGCGGCAAGAACATTTCGCGGGCCATCGAACTGGTCAACGAACCCGCTCACCTGCGCGGTCTGCCGCTCGCGGGCTGGGTCGCCGCCGGAACCCTCCGAACGGCAGACGAGCAGTCAGAACGAATCGACTTCGCCGACCTGTTCAATCGGGACAATCACTTCGTCCTCAAGGTGATGGGCGACTCGATGATCGATGCCCAGATCGCCGACGGCGACTGGGTGATCATCCAGAAGAAGCAGTCGGCCCATGCCGGCGACATCGTGGTGGCCCAGACCGAAGACGGAGAAGCCACGCTCAAGTACTGGCACCCGGAGCGGGACCGGATTCGACTTCAGCCTGCCAACACGTCGATGAAGCCGATCTACGTGAAGAATGCCCGCGTGCTCGGCGTGCTGGTCGGGGTCGTTCGCAAGACGTAGGCCGCTTGGCTTGCCGGTCGTTTGGGGCCGGTCGCCTGGGACGGGTCACGCTGGCCTGTCGAGCACGCCTTCCTGCAGATGGTGGAGCTTGTTGTAGAGCGTCTTGAGGCTGATACCCAGTTCCTCCGCGGTCCGCACCTTGTTGCCGCGGTTGCGCTCGAGGCCCTCGACGATCGCCTGTATCTCCAATTCACGGAGCGTCGCCGGCGGTCGTGGCGTCGGCATTCCGATCACCGGTGCCGGAGGCTGCTGCGCCTCGCTTGCGAACGTTGCCGGCTGCGGCCCGACGTCCGCCCGGAGCCTGGAGCCTCCGAATCTGCCGGGCAGGTGCTCCGGCCGCAGGGGCAGTTCGTCGCAGAGCACGAGCGCATGCTCGATGACATTGGCCAGTTCGCGGACGTTGCCCGGCCAATGATGAACGGCCAGCAGGTCATACACGGCCGGCGTCGCGACGGCGGCGTCCGGAGGGGTCTGTGGACGTCCGCGGCGGACGAAGTGGCCCACCAATGTCGGGATGTCGTCGGCCCGGCTGCGAAGCGGCGGCACCTCGATCTCGAACGTGTTGATCCGAAACAGCAGGTCCTCGCGAAAATCTCCCGCGGCCACCATCTGCTCGAGCGACCGGTGCGTCGCGCAGACCACGCGGACGTCCACCGTGATCGGCTGACTGTCTCCCACCCGGCGGATCTCGCCGCTTTCCAGGGCCCGGAGCAGGCGGGCCTGCAGCGGCCGCGGCAATTCGCCGATCTCGTCGAGGAACAACGTCCCTCCGTCCGCGACCTCCAACAGGCCGGCCCGATGCTCGTCGGCCCCGGTGAACGCTCCTTTGCGGTGGCCGAAGAGTTCGCTTTCCACGAGGTGTTCCGGCAGGGCGCCGCAATTCACCGCCACCAGCGGCGCGGCAGCCCGGCCGCTCTGTTCGTGGATCGACCGGGCCACGAGTTCCTTGCCGGTGCCGGTTTCGCCATGGATCAGCACCGCGGCCGTGCTCCCGGCCACGCGGGCGACGAGTCTCCGTACCCGCTCCAGTGCGGGCGACGCGCCCACGAGGTGCGTCACCCCCTCGGCCCGGCGGACACGGCGTTCGAGGGCCCGCAGGCGGGTGGTGAGTTCCCGTTTCTTTCGCACCCGCTCCAGCACGGCCTGGATGTCGGCGAGTTTGCACGGCTTCGTCAGGTAGTCGAACACTCCCTGCCGAACGGCGGCGATCGCGCTCTCCACCGAAGACTTGCCGGTGATGATCACGGCCTCACTGTCGGGAGAGGTCTCCCGCAGCCGGGCGACGACGTCCAGGCCGCCCGCCCCCGGCATGTCGAGGTCGACGATCACGCAGTCGTAGGCGGTGCGATCGAGCGCCGCGATCGCCGTCCGACCATCGGGGCAGATGGTCGCCTCGTGCCCCAGTCGAGGTAGCTCGATCCGCATCAGTTCCTGGATCGATGACTCGTCGTCAGCGAACAGGATCCGCATCGGCCGCACGCTGTGTTTCGTCATGGTTGCTCCTGGTTCATGCCGCCTTGTCTGCCTTGGCCGCCTTGTCTGCCATGTCCCGCGGCCGCGCCGCGGTCGACGCCCGGCCGACTTCGGCCAGCGGCAGCCGGACGCGGAACGTCGTCCCCTGGCCGGGGCCGGCGCTCGTCGCCTCGATGCGGCCGCCGTGATCGGCGACGATCCGCTGCACGATCGACAGGCCGAGCCCCGTGCCCTGCCCCGCCCGCCGCCGGGTGAAGAAGGGCTCGAAGAGATGCTCCAGCACCTCGTCGGTCATGCCGCAGCCGTCGTCCGTGACGATCAGCACGCCCTCTCCGCCGCCGCGGCGGACCTCGACCCGCACCCGCCCCTCGTGCTCGATCGAGTCGAGGGCGTTGACGAGGAGGTTGAGCACGACCTGCTTGATCTCCTGCGGGTTGGCCATCACCATCGCATCCTGCTCGCGGGCGATCTCGATCGTCCGGCCGGCGAAGCGGCCGACGTGCCGGAGCATCTCGGCGACGTCGTCGACGAGGGGCACGAGGGCCGTCGCCTGCCGCCGCACCTCGCCCAGCCGGGAGAAATCGAGCAGTTTTTCCGTGATTCCCTTGCAGCGAAACGCCTCGGTCTGGATGAGCTCCAAATAACGACTCGCGACCTGGGCATCGGCGGCGTGCATGCCGCCGAGCCGGCTCTCCAGCGACTCGGCGCACATCGCGATCGAGGCCAGCGGATTGTTGATCTCGTGGGCCACGCCTGCGGCGAGAAAACCGACGCTGGCCAGTTGCTCGCTGCGTATCACCTCGCGAGTCCGCAGCTGCACCTGGCGGTCGAGGTCGTCGCGGATCTCCTGGAACCGCTCGGTCATGTCGTTGAGGGCGTCCGCCAGTTCCGCCATCTCGTCGCGGGTATCGAGCCGGATGCGATACCCGAAATCGCCTGCCGCCACGCGCCGCGAGCCATGGCCGAGGAGCCGCAGCGGCCGGAAGATCCAGCGGTAGGTGACCACCGCGATCGCCGCCAGCAGCGCGGCCGCAGCCAGGGCGGCGGCGGACGTGGTGAAGATGAGCGTGTGATAGCCGCTGCGGACCTCGCGGGAGAGGTCGTGAAGCCCGTCCTGAAGGAAGGTGGGCAGTTCGGCCGTGAGCGACGAGAGCCGTTCCAGATGGGGGGCCGCCGCTGCCAGCATCCGCCGGCCGCCGTCATTGGCCGCCAGCCGCGTCAGTTCGTCGAGGGAGGAGGCGATGTTGCCGGCCGTGGCCCGCTCCCGGCTCCGGTCGCCGAATGGCATCGTCTCGATCTCCCCTTCGTCGAGAACGTCCCGATAGCGGTCGAGCAGCACGTGCGCCTCGCGCAGCGTCTCGCGCCATGCGGCGGCCTGCGATTCATCGCCGGCGAGGCCGCGGGCCTGGGCGAGCCGCAGTCCGGCGACGCAGCCGTCGAGCGCGCTGGCACGGGGCAGTTCCGCAGCCCGGCAGGAGAGTGCGCGAACGAGCCGGCGGTAGGAATAGATGCCGACGAAGCTCGACGCCGAGAGCGCGACGACCATGACGCCGAGCAGCAGGGCGCAGAGCACCAGTTTTTCGCGGATCGGCCGACTGCGTTGCACGACCGACCTCCCTGTCGGCGGACGAGTGCCGCGCGAAGGTGCGCGGGGCGGGAAAGATAGCAACCAGACCCCGCCGGCCATAGACGGAATTCAGCCCATCCGTTTTTCCCTCTCCCAGGAACACTCCGGGACGACTCCCCCACCGTCACACCGCACCCGGCTCATCGGAACGTCAGCGCGGGGCTGCCCATGCCCCGGGAGCCGGCGTAGGTGGCCAGCGAAGCCCGGAGGGCGGAAGCACAGCCACCTCGGAGTGGCGCAGGGCATGGATGCCCGGAGCGAACGTCCGGCGACCGGGGCGTGGGCAGCCCCTCGCGGGTTGGGCGTGTCGACCCGCGTCGACCGACGAAAGGGCTCGACGTGCAGACACACATCGCCCCTCAGACGAGTCCCCAGCGTTTGCGCAAAAACCATTCGCTGCACATGCAGGCCGCCAGCAGGAGCAGCATCGGCCACTTGTCCCACGGCGTGTACGACCACTCTTCCTGCGTCTCGAAGGCAGCGGGGCGCTCGGCGATCTCCGTGAAGATCGCCGCCAGTTCTTCCGGCTGTCGCACGCCCCCCGGCGTCGCTTCGGCAAGCTGCTTCATGAGGAGCGGGTTCGCCCTCGGGTTGGCGAGTTCCAAGTCCTGGCGGAACACCGTGAATCGCTGCGACTTCTCCTGCATGCCGGTGCCGCCCGGCCGGCCGGCCTTGACGACGAGCCGCCAATCACCCGGCTCAGTGCAGTCGATGACGGTGCCCTCCCACGCATCGCCCTGCTTGGACACACGCACCGTCCGCTTCTCGTTGTTCGGCCCCTCCAATGTCGCTTCCAACGCGGCGTCGGTGACCGGCGTGCCGTCGCCTTTGGCGATGCCGGCGTTGAACTCCAGGGGCGTGCCCGGAGAAATCCTGCGCTGGGCGAGACGCACCCAGAGCTTCTCCTCGCCGGCATCGTCCTGCTTCGCCAGCCAGAGCACGACCTGCCGCCAGAACCGTCTGTGCTGCGCGGCCGCGCCCCCCATCTCCCAGCGCCACGTCTCGTCCACGGCGCAGGCCAGCACCCGGCCGTCGCCGTACTCGCGGACCACAGCCAGCGGCCGGCCATCGGCCGTCACCGCCACCGGCCGGGCCGCGGGCGCGAGCCGCCCCAGGTCGTTGGCCCACGGCAAGGCCGGCAACGACTCCCACACGGAACGGGATTCGGCGGCGGACTTTCCCAGCCGCATGAACGACACGTCACCGAACCGCTCGTGGGGCAGCATGCGCAGCGGCCCCTTGATGTGCAGCCCCTCGCGGACCGGCTCGTCGAACGGCTGGCGGGCGATCCGATCGGCTGCGAACGGCACGAGCGGACCGAGAGCCGATGATGCCCAGCCACCGGCCTCGAACGCATGCAGGCCGCCGAGCAGGCCGATGCCTGTGCCACGCTCGACGCGGCCGAGGATCGTCCGCAGGTCGTCGGGCCGCAGGGCCGTCGAATCCAGATCGCCAATCAGATAGACGGCATGCTCCTTTTCCAGCGTCTTGGCCAGATTCACCGGCCAGGTGCGACGCTGGGCGGAGTTGATCAGTTCGTAGTCCACCTGCAGCTCGGGGATCGACGCCAGCGTGCGACGCAGCCGGGTCTGCTCGAATCGCGGCGTGCCCTCGAGGTACAGGATACGCAGGCCGCCTTCGACGACTTCCACGAACGTCGAGAGCTCGTTGTTGGCGACGACGACCTCACCCTCGAGCCGGTCCACGACGAGCGACAGCTTGCGCTCGCCTACGGTCTTCGGTGTCCAGGGAAGTCGCACCGGCTCCTCGCCGCCGCCGGCACCGGCCTTGACGGTCGTCCGCGCAACCTCCTCCATCGCGCCGGCGTCATTTTCGACGAGCAATCGAACCGTGGCACTGCTTCCGGCCAAGCCCTCGAGTTGGATGCGACCCGCGACCTCCAGCGTGTTCTTCACCGACACGCGGTCGACCTGCGGAAGCTGGATGACCGCCGCATCCCGCCCCTGCCCCGCCCCGCGTTGCTGCCCGAAGGTCACGGTCCAGAGCGGCGCCCCCATGTCGCCCAGACGCCGGGCGGTCGTCTGCGGGGGCGCGTCCCGCGGTGCATGGGCCTGCTGCGCCCCGTCGCTGAGCAGGATCACGCCCGCGAGCGTCCTTCCGGCCAGGGCCCGCAGGCCGTCTTCGAGGGCGGCCCCGATCGCCGTCTCGTCGGCGGAGGCGGCATCGGCCCAGTCGCCGAGCGGGAAGGGATCGTCCCCGACGGGCGCCAGCGGATGAAACTCCCGATCGAATGTCCAGACCGTGACATCGACCCCTCCGGCGGCGACGAGTCCTTTCGCCACCGGCCCCGCCGCGGCGAGCGCCTCGGTCATTTCGCGCCACCGGGTCCGTCCGCCGGGTCCATCGGCCACGTTCATGCTCTGGGATGCATCGGCGAGCACGAGCACGGTTCCCTGCTGCCTGGCCTTCGTCGTGGCCACGAACGTGGGCCGCATCAGGCACAGGACGACCGCCAGGAAGGCGGCCAGACGCAGGGCCACGAGCGCGAGCACCTGACGCCTCGAGACCCGGGACCGATCCGGCGGCACGGCCAGTAGCACGGCCAGCAGCGCGGCTGCCACGATGGCCACTCCCAGCCACGAGCCCACCGGCTCGAACTGAAGCGACAGTTCTCGGAGTGCGGTCGTGGCGATCATGAACCCACGCCCTGCAGAGGAGGCGGAGCCGGCGGCATGCCGGGAGGATCAGGCGGGAGCGGGGCGGCGGGCACGGGCGGCGGAACGGCAGGCCGGGCTTCCGCGAACGATTCCGCGATCACCTCCATGGTGCGTTGACCGGCGGCTGCCCGCGGCGCGTAGAACCGGTTGGCGACCATCCAGTCGGCGGCCATCGCCAGGGCCGCGAGCAGGATCACCCAGCCGTACATTTCGGCACCGACCCGCTCGAGGTTGACGTCGCGGACGAGGTCGGCCTCGCTGCGGGCCAGACGATGCCCCGGGCCCAGCAGGGGAGCGATCCGCTCGTCATCGAGTCGCACGAAATCCGTGGTCGCCGGAGCCAGATTCGCGCTGAATCCCCGGCTCACGCCCGCCACTTCACCACCCACGCGAACCTGGTAATTCCCCGGAACCTGCGTTGCCGTGACGGTGACCGTCCCGCGGCGCTGATCCACCGCGGCCGGGAACTCGTCCCCGGTCGGCGTGCGCACGAAGGCGGTGGCGACGTCGCGCCGATCGAGGTGGAGCACGGTCGGTGTGCCGGCCGTCACGTTGCGGTCGTCCGAGGTGTCGATCGCCCGGAGCACGGTCTCGTTCGCGAGAATGACGAACGGCCAGGGCGTCTCGTCGAGGCCTCCTGTGAGCATGTTCCAGGCATCGGGGTCGGCAGCGGACTGCGACACCGGCGTCGTCACGACGATCACCGTCCCCTGCCCGACCCGATGCTCGAGCACCGCCGGGAGTCCGTTGCGATAGGCGGCGACAACGGCGACCGTCTCTTCGGGATCGCCATCCTGCCGGTCCACTCCCGCCTCGTCCGCCGCGAACTCCCAGTGGCGCCAGACCGGGAAATCCTGCCACGGGACCGCGTCCCCGACCCGGCGGAAGACGGCGAGCAGGGGATGGTCGAGCGCCACCGGCGCGATGTAGTTGAAGTCCGGGTCTGTGGTGGCACGTGCGGCCGACCGCCAGACGCGGACGAGCCGGCCGCCGAGCACCCGGCGCGAGGCGTCCGAGTTGAAGCGGGCGGGGTCGCCGGCCCGCGGCCCGAGCCAGACGACGAGCCCCCGGCCGGCAGCGGTCCACTGCTCGAGCAGTTCCCAGGTCCGCGCGGACAACGGCGGCGGATCGACGAGCACCATGCCACGGGCCTCCTCCCAGCCACCGGCGTCGAGCGTCGCCACGTCGACGAGGGCGGCGTCGAACCGGGCCCGCCCCGCCTTCCGCATCGCCGCCGGAGCGATCGCCTCGGCCACGAAAAAACCGGTTCGTGCGGCCGGGGCCGGCGCCGCGACCACGACCCGCGCCGGTGCCCCCACCTCGACGGTGAGGGATCGCAGGTTGTCCGCGTCGAGTTCGTCGCTTCCTTCGAGCACGACGCGTCCCTGACGGAGCCCCGGCTCGAGGCCGGCGATCTCGAATTCGACCCGCTGCGACTCGTCGGCCTGCCACGTCACCGGCTTGACGGCCCGCCGCGCATAGCGGCCGTCCGGGCCCAGCATCTCGACCGCCACCGGCCGCACCGCCTCGGGACCGGTCCGCACGAGATCGACCGCCACCGTGAGCGAGGTGCCCGCCGCGATCCGCTCGTTGGAGAGGTCGATCGCGGCGATGGCGAAGTTCCGCGGCCGCGGCGCGGACACGTCGACGAACAGGACGCTGGTGCCGGGATGGGTCTTGGCCACGTCCAGCGGCGCCACGTTGTCCCACGCGCCGTGGGAGCAGTCGGTGAACACGTAGAGTTCCTTGCGGGCCAGCGGCGACGTGTCGAGGAGCCGCAGACCCTCGTCGATCGCCCCGCGGAGCGTGATCGCCGGCGTCGCCACCGCGAGCCGGTCGAGCCCGGCGGCCGCGGCCCCGCGACGCGGGGCGAAGGCGGCGGCCCCGCCGCCGGTGTCGATCGTCGCCACCTTGCTCGACGGCGGCAGCTTGGCGAGCAGCACCCGCGCCAGCTCCGCGGCCTGCTCCAACCGGGTGCGGTTGGCATCCCGGAGCTCCATCCGCGGCGCGGTGTCGAAGATGAAGGCCGCCGCCACCGGCCCCTCGCGGTCCCCGAGCCAGCCGGCGCCCCGGAGCACGGGACGGGCCAGCGCCAACGCGACGAGGGCGATGGCGGCCATCCGCAGGAGCAGCAGCAGCAGGTGCTGGAGGCGGAGCCGGCGCCGGTTCGCCTGCACCCGTTCCTTGAGGAAGCGAACCGCGGGAAACTCGTGCTTCACGGGCTTCCGCCGCATGAGCAGGTGGAGCACGATCGGCACGGCGACGAGCGCCGCGCCGCCGAGCAGGAGCGGCGTGAGGAACGACAGGCCCATGAAAAGATTGTACCGGCGGCCGCGGCCACCCGGACCGGCGGCGGTCGCCGCATTTCCCGGTCCGCCGCCGGTCGCCCCCGCGCCGTCGTCAGAACCGGTTGCGTCGGCTGACGAGATACCCCATCAGGGCCTTGTCGAACTGCATGCTCGTGTCGATCGGCACGTAGTCGATGCCTGCCTGGAAGCAGGAGCGGCGAAAGTCCTCCCGAAACGCCTCCACCGCCGCCACGTACTCTCGCCGGGCCGCGTCGGCGTCGATCACCAGCCGGTCCCCCGCCTCCGGCTCGGTGAGCTCCACCATGCCCTCGAACGGAAACTTCACCTCCGCCTCGGCGAGGACGTGGAACAGGATCACGTCGTGCCCGCGGTGCCGGAGCCGCAGCAGGGCGTCGCGAACGGGGGCGGGGTCGCCGAGCAGGTCGCTGAACACCATCACCAACGACCGGTGCCGAAGCATCGCCGCCACCTGGACCAGGCTCCGGGCGATGTCGGTGCGGCCGGACGGCTTGATCTTCGCCAGCACGGAGAGCACCTGGGCGATCTGCGACCGCCGCGACCGGGCCGGCAGCGAGGCATGGAGCTTTTCATCGAACACCAGCAGCCCGCAGGGATCCTGCTGGTGCACCATCAGCCAGCAGAGCGCGGCCGCCAGCGAGATCGAGTAGTCGAGCTTCGTCAGCTCCTGGCGATACGTGTAGGCCATCGACGCGCTCGTGTCGACGACGAGGTAGCCGGTGATGTTGGTCTCGGCCTCGAACTTCTTGACGTAGTGCTTGTCGGTCTTGGCGTAGACGAGCCAGTCGATGTCCTTGGGGTCGTCCCCCGCGGCATACTTGCGGTGCTCGCTGAACTCGACGGAAAATCCCTGGTAGGGACTGGCATGCAGCCCCTGCAGGAACCCCTTGACGATGAACTGGGCGCGGAGGTCGAGACGGCTGATCTGCCGCACCACCTCCGGCTTCAGGTATTCCTCGACGGCACGCGGCATGGTTCAGGCCGTCCCCGGCGGCCGTCACTTCACGAGCTTGGGAATCTCCGGCTCGGGCGTCTCGCGGACGAGCCGTTCGATGATCGATTCGCTGGTCAGCCCCTCGGCCTGGGCCTGGAAATTGGTGGCGATCCGGTGCCGCAGGACCGGCACGGCGATCCGCCGGACGTCGTCGAGCGACACGCTGAAGCGGCCGTCCATCGCCGCCATCGCCTTGCCTCCCTGGATGAGGAACTGCCCGGCCCGGGGCCCGGCCCCCCAGTCGACGAGTTCGGCGACGTAGGGGGGCGCCTGCGCGTCCTTGGGCCGGGTCGCCCGCACGAGCCGGGCGACATACTTCACCACATACTCGCTCACGGCCACGCTGCCGACCAGCTTCTGGATGTTGACGATCGCCCGGCCCGAGAGCACCTTGCGGACCTCCGGCTTCTCCGCCCGGGTCGTCGCCATCAGGATCTGCTCCTCCTCCGAAGCCGAGGGGTAGCCGACCTTGATGTTGAACATGAACCGGTCGAGCTGGGCCTCGGGGAGCGGGTAGGTGCCCTCCTGCTCGATCGGATTCTGGGTGGCGATCGTGAAGAACAGGTCGGGGAGCGTGTGCGTCTCCTGGCCGACCGACACCTCCCGCTCCTGCATCGCCTGAAGCAGCGCCGCCTGGGTCTTGGGGGGCGTGCGGTTGATCTCGTCGGCGAGGAGGATGTTCGTGAAGATCGGTCCCTCGACGAAGCGGAACCGGCGCCGGCCTGCCTCGTCCTCCTCGAGGACGTTCGTGCCGGTGATGTCGGATGGCATCAGGTCGGGGGTGAACTGGACCCGCTTGAAGCCGACGTCGAGAATCTTCGCCAGCGTGGCGACCATCAGCGTCTTCGCCAGCCCCGGCACGCCTTCGAGGAGGCAGTGGCCGCGGGTGAAGATCGCCGCGAACAGTTGCTCGATGACCTCGTCCTGTCCGACGATCACCTTCTGGAGCTCGTCCTGCATCACCTTGCGGTGCTGGGCGAATTCGCCGAGGACGTCGTCGAGGGTCTTGGTGCGCGGAGCGGTGGACACGCCTGCCTGCTTTCCTGGGGGACCTGCGCCGGATCGGGGACCTCCAGTATCGCGCTCCGTGGCCGGCCCGGCAATCGGCAGCCGTCCTTTTCGCACGCGGCCACCCAGCCCTGCCGAGTGACGTGTGGTAGTCTGTGACGACGGTCCGGATGCGCACGTCGTCTCCCGGAGAGCCTCATGCCGACGCTGCCTGTCATGTTCCGGAGGCTCGTGGAGTTGGTGTCCCTCTGCCTCCTGCCCGCAGGACTGCTCGTCGCCCAGGCCCCCGCACCCAAGCCGCTCCGGCCCGAGCAGGTCCAGCGGTCGATCGACAAGGCCCGCGACTGGCTGCTCAAGCAGCAGGGACCGAACGGATCCTGGGACAATGCGCGGTTCGGAAATGCTTCCGGGCCGACGGCGCTGGCGATGCTCGCCCTGGCCAACGCGGGCGTCGCCGCCGACAACCTCAACATGCAACGTGGGCTCAAGTGGCTCCGCGGGCAGGAGTCGGAAGACACGTATTCGGTCTCCTTGCAGACGATGGCGCTGGCGATCGTGTCGCCCGACGCCGACCGGAAGATCATCCAGCGGAACGTCGAGTGGCTGGAGCGGATGCAGATCCGCGGCGGCCCGAACGCGGGCGCCTGGAACTACGGTCACCGGCAGCGGGGGGGAGGCGATCCGTCCAACTCCCAGTTCGCCGTCCTCGCCCTCCACGAGGCCGCGCGGGTCGGCGTCCGCGTCCGCGACGACACCTGGAAGAAGGCGCAGGAGTACTGGGCCGATCTCGCCAACGCCGACGGCTCGTGGGGGTACCACCAG
>JBKDUV010000166.1:0-4206 GCA_046339335.1 Planctomycetia bacterium
CGCTCAAGGAGGCACATCGCACGCTTCATCCGCTGGCCCGCGTCCAGCTCGTGCCCGGCAACGTCGACACCGCGATTGCCCGGGTCTGCAACCACCTCGCTCCCTTCGACCTCGTGCTCGTTTCCAGCGACACGGACGAGCGGCAGTTGGAACGCTGCTGGGTCTTCCTCCAGCGGCTCACCACCGCCGCGAGCCGCATCCTCGTCGCGGGTCGATCGGCTCCCCGGGCGGCATGGTCCATGATGTCGAAGCAGCAACTCGACGACCTGGCATCGCGGACGGTGATGAAGCGGGCCGGCTGACGCCCGGTTCGGGCACCGCTGGCGACCGGCGCCGGCGGCGGCTACATTGGGGTTTTTCCCCGAAACGCCGACCAGACAGCCGCCGATGCCCGCGCCGCGCACGCTCCTCGACAAGATCTGGGACGACCATGTCGTCTGCACGCCCCCGGGCGAATTGCCGATCCTGTACATCGACAGGCATCTCGTCCACGAGGTGACCAGCCCCCAGGCCTTCGAGGGCCTGCGGCTCGCCGGCCGGCGGGTGCGTCGCCCCGAGGCGACGTTCGCGACCCCCGACCACAACGTGCCGACGAGCGACCGTCGGCTGCCGATCGCCGACCCGGTCTCCCGGCAGCAGATCGACACGCTGCGGGCCAACTGCCGCGAGTTCGGCATCCGTCTCTTCGATCTCGACGACGCCGACCAGGGCATCGTCCACGTCATCGGCCCCGAGCTCGGCATCACGCAGCCCGGCATGACGATCGTCTGCGGCGACAGCCACACGGCGACGCACGGCGCCCTCGGCGCGCTGGCCTTCGGCATCGGCACCAGCGAGGTCGAGCACGTGCTGGCCACGCAGACGCTGCGACAGGCGAAGCCGCGGTCGCTCGAGGTGCGGGTCGAGGGCAGGCTGTTTCCCGGCGTCACCGCCAAGGATCTCGTCCTCCACATCATCGGCCGGCTTTCCACGGAAGGGGGCACCGGCCACGTCATCGAATACACCGGTCCCTGCATCCGCGGCCTGGGCATGGAAGAGCGGATGACGGTTTGCAACATGTCGATCGAAGCCGGGGCCCGGGCCGGGATGATCGCGCCCGACGCGACCACCTTCGACTACCTGCGTGGCCGCGACCTCGCACCCAAGGATTTCGACCGGGCGGTGGCCGCCTGGGAACGGCTGCCCACCGATCCAGTGGCGACCTACGACCGCATCGAGATCTACGACGGCACGGCCGTCGTCCCGCAGGTCACGTGGGGCACGAATCCCGCCCAGGTTGCCGGGGTGGACGCCCGCGTGCCCGATCCCGACTCGTTCACCGATCCCGACGATCGCGGCAGTGCCTCGCGGGCGCTGGAATACATGGGCCTGTCCGGAGGCACGCCGATCATCGACATCCCGCTCGACCGGGTGTTCATCGGTTCCTGCACCAACAGCCGCATCGAGGACCTGCGGGCCGCGGCCCGCGTCGTGCGCGGCTACCGGGTCGCCGGCCGCGTCCAGGCGATGGTCGTTCCCGGGAGCGGACGGGTGAAGCGGCAGGCGGAGCAGGAGGGGCTCGACCGGGTGTTCCGCGACGCCGGCTTTGACTGGCGGGAGGCGGGCTGCAGCATGTGCCTGGGGATGAATCCCGACACGCTGTCGCCGGGGCAACGGTGCGCCTCGACCAGCAACCGCAACTTCGAGGGCCGGCAGGGGAAGGGGGGGCGAACGCATCTCGTTTCTCCCGCCATGGCGGCGGCCGCCGCGGTGGCCGGCCACTTCGTCGACATCCGCGGCTTGGAGTACCGCTGATGCGATCGTTCACCGAACATACCGGCGTGGTCGCGGCCCTCGACCGGGCGAACGTCGACACCGACCAGATCATCCCCAAGCAGTTCCTCAAGCGGATCGAGCGGACCGGCTTCGGGCAGTTCCTGTTCTTCGACTGGCGATTCCTTCCCGATGGCGGTCCGAATCCGGAGTTCGAGCTCAACAGGCCCGCGGCGGCCGGGGCGAGCATCCTTCTCGCCCGACGCAACTTCGGCTGCGGCTCGAGCCGCGAGCATGCACCCTGGGCCCTCGCCGACTACGGGTTCCGTGCGGTCGTGGCGCCGACGTTCGCTGACATCTTCTTCAACCACTGCTTCCAAAACGGCATGGTGCCGGTGCGGCTCGACGAGGCCGACGTCGAGGAACTCTTTCGCCGCGGCCGCGAGGCGGCCGGCCAAGGCGGTCAGTACCGGCTCACCGTCGACCTGCGCGGCTGCACGATCCGCGACGACGCCGGGTTCTCCCTGTCGTTCACCGTCGATCCGTTCCGCCGCCAGTGCCTGCTCGAGGGCCTCGACGACATCGGCCTTTCGCTGCGGCACGCCTCCGAGATCACCGCCTGGGAAACGGCCCACGGCCTGCCCGCGGCGGCGAACTGAGCCGCCGATGCCCGTCCCCGCGCACGTGACTCCCGGCCCCGCGCATGCGACCACCTTGCGAACCTGCGGCCGGTTCGGACCCCGCGGCAGTGCGTGGGACCGCTTGGCCTGCCTCGTCGCACTGGCCGCGGGGTTCGCCGCGGCGACCGAGCCGGTCGGGACGACGATCGTCGCCGACGTCCCGACGCTGACGGCCGTGGCGGCGCCGGCCAGCGGGCAGATCGTCTTCTGCCTCGACGGCGCCTCGGCCGCGGTGATCGCCGTCGATCCGCGGATGCCGGAGACGCGGCGACCGGCACTCGCCGCGTCCTCCGCAGAGCCGCGGCCCGTCGCCATCGCCTGCCTCGATTCGAACACGCTCGCCGGACTCTGCGTCGACGGCGACGCCTGGTCGGTGCGGACGTGGCGCGTGCCGGTGGACGGGGCGGCCGACCCGGCGGCGCCGCTGCAGACGATCCCGTTGGGAAGGGCGGCGGAACGGCCGGCGGCAGCGCCCCGGCTGACGCTGGGCCGCTCCCGCGATTGGCTGACGGTGGTGGGCCTGCCCGCGCCGTTGCCGGCGGTACTCCGGGCGCCGATCGCCGGCGTCCGCCTCGGACCGGCATCCGACCGGGGCTGCCCGAAACTCAACGCCGACACCCATCCCGTCGCCGCCGCGGCCGGCCCGGCGGACGAACTCGTGATCATCACGTCGGGCCAGCGCGGGGCCGGCGACACCGTCCCGGGCGGTGACGACACGATCACCTATTACTCCAGCACGGGCCGACAGCTGCTCACGCTCGACACCGGCCTGCGCGGCATACGCGCGGCCGCGTTCAGCCGCGGCGACGGGAGCCTGTGGGTGGTCGCGGACGGGCCGATGCCGGGACTGTTCCGCCTCGACGCCACCTTCGACGCCGGCAGGCAGGCGATCCGCGGCACCCCGGCGGCGCGGTTCACCGCGGCCGCGGATCTCGTCAGCCTCGGCGACCGCACGACCGCCGTGCTGGTCGGCACCCCCGAGCGGCGGCTGGTCCGATATGAACTCGATGGCACGGAGAAGGACGCACCATGAGCGGGTCACGTCGCGAGAAGATCGAGGCCCTGTTGCGGGATGATCCCGACGACGTCTTCCTGCGGTACAGCCTCGCCCTGGAACTTCTCGGCGGCGACGAATGGGCCACGGGTCTGGACATACTCCAGACGCTGTCCCGGGAAACGCCCCCCTACGTGCCGGCCTTCCACATGGCCGCCCGCCACCTCGTCCAGCGCGGCCGCGCCGACGACGCCCGCCGGGCCCTCCGCGAAGGCATCGAGGTGGCCCGCGGCCAGGGGCAGACCCATGCCGCCGGTGAAATGGCCGAACTGCTGATGAGCCTCGGGGAGATCCCCGAGGCCTGAGCGGCCGGCGGTTACAATCCGCGGCGAGCCCAGGGCGGCAGCCACCATCCCCGGAACCATTCCGATGAAGCTCATCATCGCGATCATCCAGCCCAACAAACTGGAGAGCGTCAAGCAGGCGCTCTCCGAGGTGGAGGTGTTTCGGCTCACCGTCCTCGACGTGCAGGGTTTCGGCAGGCAGCGCGGACACGCCGAGACCTACCGCGGACACGAGATCGCGGTCAACCTCTTGCGCAAGGTGCAGTTGCAGATCGCGGTCAACGACGACTTCGTCGAGCCGACGATCGCGGCGATCGTGAAGGGGGGACGGTCGGGAACGCAGGGGGAAATCGGCGACGGCAAGATCTTCGTGCTGCCGATGGACGAGTGCGTCCGTATCCGCACGGGCGAACGCGGCAGCGAGGCGATCTGATAC
>JBKDUV010000167.1:0-12057 GCA_046339335.1 Planctomycetia bacterium
AGGACAACCTGCTGAATTACAGGCGTCACCTCCGCGACGCGCTCGACCCGCAGACGCGGGCCTTCTGGGAATCGAGCGACTGGCCGGGGCGGAAGGTCGGCCCGCGGCGAATCGGCTACTTCAAGCGCGGCTTGTATGAAAAGGCCAAGCTCGGACAGTTCTTCCGCGTCGTGCACGGCCTGGCCAAGGGCATGCGCCGCGACCCGGCCCGCCTGCTCGCGGCCCGCACGCTCGCCGAGCAGGAGCGGGTCTTCGAGGAAACCTATGCCGCCCTGTTTCGCAACCGACTCGTCCGCTGGATGGGCCGCCAGCCTGTCGCCGTCTACAGCCTGGGCATCCCGCCCAGCCAGCACGCCGCCATGCTCGAGGAGCAGGGGGGTGACGGCGGCAAACTGTTCGACATGTATCGGGAACGGGTCAAGCGGCTGGCCTGTGGCTTTCCCCTCGACGACAACTACTTCGCCTGGCAGGCCTTCGGCCGGCGGTACGACCATGAAAACCGCAGGGCGGTGCCCGACTACCTGAAGCGGGAAAACTACGAGAAGATCAGGTCGCTCGTCGATCGGGTGGAGACGCACGTGGCCTCGCTGGCCGACCACCTGAGAACCGAGAAGCCCGGGGCACTCAACGGCTTCATTTTCCTCGACAGCCAGGATTGGATGCCGCCCCACGTGATCGCCGAACTGTGGGGGGAGATCGCCCGCGTCGGCGGGCCGAATACACGCGTGATCTTCCGCACGGCCGGAGAAAAATCCCCCATCGAGGCGGCGCTCCCGGCCCCGCTCATGCAGCGGTTCCGCTATGCGGAGGAACGGTCGCGACAACTCCACCTGCAGGACAGGTCGGCGATCTACGGCATGTTCCACCTGTACGAGATGACGGAATCGGCGGCGTCATGAGTGCAGGCAGTTCGGCCGACCAGGCGGCCGCGATGGACCGGATGTACCGGCTCACCCGGCACGTCTACGACCTGACGCGGGCCTACTACCTCCTCGGCCGCGACCGGATGCTCGCCAAGGTGGCGACCCATCCCGGCAGCGCCACGCTGGAAGTGGGCTGCGGAACGGCCCGCAACCTGGTCAAGCTCGCCCGGCGGCCGCAGCCGGGGCTGCTCTGCGGCCTCGACGCGTCGCAGGAGATGCTCGACACGGCGGCCCGGAGCATCGCCCGGGCCGGGGTTCCGGCCGCGGGCCTGGAGCCGATCCGACTGCGGCAGGGTCTGGCCGAACGGCTCGACGCCGGCACGATCTTCGGTCGCGACGAGCCGTTCGACACGATCTTCTTCTCCTACTGCCTGTCGATGGTGCCAACCTGGCCGGGTGCGATCGAGGCGTCGCTCGCCAACCTCAAGCCCGGTGGCCGGCTGCTGATCGTCGACTTCTGGGACCAGCAGGACCTGCCCCGGGCCTTCGCAGCCGGCCTGAAGCGGTGGTTGTCGCTGTTCCACGTCCACTACCGGCCCGAGGTGCATGCGGCCCTGGTCGACCTCGGGAAGAGCGGCCGGGCCGACGTCACGATCGAGTCGGTCGCCCGGCGGTACGCCTACATCGCGACGCTGCGCAAGCTCTGACGCCGGCGCGACGCCCGCCTGCCGCTCACGGGAAGAGAAACACCAAACCCGTGACCGTGGCCGCCTGCGCGGCCATGCCGCGACCGCTGATCGGCACGGCGGGAATCGTCCACGGCGCGCAGCTCCCGGGCCGGTAGTGGCCCAAGGGGTAGACGCACTCCCATGGCAGTTCGACCCCCATCTTGTAAGGCAGCACCGGGAGCGACACGAAGAAGTGGGCGGCGGAGACGATCGGATCGAAAACGCCCCGCGAATGACCGTACCGCTCCAACTGCCAGTCCTCGAAGTAGAGCGGCTTGTGGCAGTAGCCGGCGGCCTTCCACGTGAAAGTCGTCGTGGCGAAGGCCCGCTGCCGGAAGGTCTCCCCTTCGAGCCGGCACTCGCACGGGTAGTCGTTGCCGGCCCGGCCTGAGACGCGGATGTCGAGGTCGATGCCCGACAGCGCATCGGCCCGCAATCTTCGCAACGCATCCCGGCATTCCGTCGCGTCGTCTGTGCAGGCATCGGCGTTCCGTCCCGCGTCCGCAGGGGCGGTCTCGGCGACGGTCGCCGCGGCCGCCAGCGGCTGCAGGACGATTTCCGTCGTGGAGTCTTCCTGCACCACGTCGCCAACGGTCGCTTCGGCATCCGCTGCCGCCCCTGCGGGCGTACCGACGTCCGCCCCTGCGGCCGCGAAGACGGCCGGGGCTGCAGGCACCGCAAGGAGCGCGGCCGGCTCCGTGGCGGGAAAGGTCGGTGCGAGACGGGTGTCGGCCGCTTCCGGGAGCGAGCGGGCGAACGTCCGCCAGTCGCGGGCCTCCGCGGCGGCCGCCAGCAGGCCGCAGAGCAGGGCGGCCGCCAGGAGCGGCCGGGGATCACTCCGCCGACTTGCTGTGCTCGGCCGTGTAGTTCGGGGCTTCCTGCGTGATGACGATGTCATGGGGATGGCTCTCGCGGACGCTGGCGGCGGTCACTTGGATGAAGCGGGCGTCGCGCCGGAGTTCCTCGATCGTCCTCGTGCCGCAGTAGCCCATCCCGGCCCGCAGGCCGCCGACGAGCTGGTACACGAATCCGCTCAACGACCCCTTGAAGGGGACCCGGCCCTCGACTCCCTCCGGAACCAATTTGTCACCGCCGCGCCCCGTCGCCTTCTGCCGGTAACGTTCGCTCGATCCCTGGACCATCGCTCCCAGCGATCCCATGCCGCGGTAGGCCTTGAACGTCCGTCCCTGGTAGAGGACGGTCTGCCCAGGACTCTCCGCGACCCCGGCCAGCAGCCCCCCGATCATGCAGGCATTGGCCCCGGCGGCGATCGCCTTGGTGATGTCTCCCGAGTAGCGAATCCCTCCGTCAGCGATCACCGGCACGCCGGCACCGGCCGCCTCCGTCGCCGCCTCCCAGACCGCCGTGATCTGGGGAACGCCGACGCCGGAGATGACCCGTGTGGTACAGATCGACCCGGGACCGATCCCAACTTTGACTCCATCCGCGCCCGCCTTGATGAGATCACGACATCCCTCCCGGGTTGCCACGTTTCCCGCAACTACCTCGATCTCCCAGCGCTTCTTGATTGCCGCGACGGTCTCGATGACGTTCGCCGAATGGCCGTGGGCGCTGTCGACGACCAGCATGTCCACCCCCTTGGCGATCAGGTTCTCGGCCCGTTCGTAGTCGAACACGCCCACCGCCGCCCCGACGCGGAGCCGTCCCTGCCGGTCCTTGCAGGCGTTGGGGAACCGCTTCATCATGTCGATGTCCTTGATCGTGATCAGGCCGGTCAGCAGCCCGGCCGCGTCCACGAGGAGAAGTTTCTCCACCGTGTTGGCCATGAGGATCTTCTCGGCCTCGTCGAGCGAGACGGCGCCGGTGGCCGTGACGAGGCCCGCTTTCGTCATGATCTCGGCGATCGGCGTCGTGCCGCTCTCCAGGAACCGCAGGTCGCGACGCGTGATGATCCCCACGAGCCGGCGATCCTCGGCCGTGATCGGCACGCCCGAGATGTTGTACTGATCCATCACCTCACGGGCCCGGGCGACGGTGGCCGACGGCGGCAGCGTCACCGGATCGACGATGATCCCGTTGGCGCTGCGCTTGACCTTGTCCACCTCCTCGGCCTGGCGGTCGATGGAGAGGTTCTTGTGGATCACTCCCAGGCCCCCCTCCTGGGCCAGCGCGATCGCCATCTCGCTCTCCGTGACCGTGTCCATCGGGGAACTGACGATCGGGATGTTGAGCGCGATGCCGCGGGTGAGCCGGGTGGACACGTCCGTCTCCGCCGGGACCACGGCGGAATGACGCGGCACCAGCAGCACGTCGTCGAAGGTGATTCCGGTGGCGACGATTTTCCCGTCCATAGGGCCGATTCCTTGTCTGGAGACGTGTTTTGGGGCCGTGTTGTGGCGACGTGTGCCGGGGCCGTGTTTCGGGGCCGTGGTCGAGGGGGGCGATTATGGGGCCGCGGGCCGGAGCACGGCAACGGGCCGGCACCCGGCCACGCTTCCGCCACGGATTCCGGCGAATCCGTCGGCGCGGCCGCACGGTGCGAAACCGTGTCCTAGGTTTGTGGTGTTCCGCCCCTGCAACCGTCGGGACGGCCTCCCATCTCCTGGCAGCCCATCATGCGTTTTTCCGACAATCCGGCCTCGACGACCCGTCTCGCGCCCCCCCTGAAGGCGATCTCGATCCCCGAGGACCAGACTCCGCCCCCCGACGGTGCCGCGCTCGACGCGCATCTCGCCCGCGCCCAGTACGGCCGGTTTCTCCTGACCGAAGCGATTCGACCTGGCT
Source organism: Planctomycetia bacterium (assembly GCA_046339335.1). GTDB lineage: Bacteria > Planctomycetota > Planctomycetia > Pirellulales > UBA1268 > QWPN01. Next base: position 4,337 of record JBKDUV010000167.1, read on the forward strand.
GGAGGCTCGACGTCGTGCCCCGGGCCGGCTATCGCCACGACTCCTACGTCGACCCGGCCGGCGGGCACCGGTTGCCCGCGCTCGTCTCGGCCGCATCGGCCGAGACGCTCTTCGAGACCTTCATGGCGCTCCTCGACCCGCTCGGCGACACCTGTGACGTAGTCTTGGAATCGACGCACGAAGAGGCCGCCGGACTGCGCGAGTTCCCGCGCACGGGAATCGAGCGGCTCGTGCTGGAGAGCGTGCTCTGGGACTTCGAGGACCTGCTTCTCCACGACGGCTGCGCCGGGATCGCCGTGATGCACCCGGAGCAGTCTTTGGAGGTGCAGTTCGACGAACACAAACTGCTCGTCGTCTACGCCCCCAACCGGTCCCCGTTCGAGCGCATCCTCCGCGGGCAAGGACTCGACCGTGACGACCGCCTCCGGGTCATCTCCCAAGGGGAGCACATGCACACGTCGAACGGCCGGCACGAACGCCGCTTCGCCGAACTCGCCCGGCGGCTCGGCTGCTGAGGCCGTCAGGGGTCGTCGCCACCGGCACGGCTGACGAGCGCGGCGAAGACCGCGGCGTCGATGGACTCGTCGATCGACCGCACGCTTCCGTCGCCGGCAAGGGACTGGACGAGCCCGTCCGCACGCCGCGACCGTGGCCTGAGGGAGCGGCCGACCGCAGGTTCGGCCGACGCGCAGCCCGCCCCGACGTAGCGGCCCACGTCCACCATGAACGGCCAGGAATAACGGGACGTGGACCAGGTCAGCCCGCCGTCGGTCGAGTAGTCGCCGCACTCGGCCAGCGCCAGCGTGTGCGAGAGGCCGTCGGTCACGTTGACGTCCCGCACCGGCCGGGCTGCGATCGCCACGCGGTATCCGGCGCCTCCTTCGATCCACCCCAGGCCCTCGGGCACCAGCAGGCCGGTGAACTCGGACGGTGCGGGGGGCTGCGCGTAACACCAGCGATCGGCCCGCAGCCCGAGGTCCGGATTCGCCGGACCGGGCCCGATGAGCGCGGCGAAGTCGAGGCCGCCGGGCATGGCCGACCGGGCGTTGAAGATGCGGATCGACGCGGCGACCACGGAGGGATTCTGTTCCTCGGGCGGACAGGCGAGGCAGTACTCGTCGTAGAGCGCGGCGATCGCCGCCTCCTCCACGAAGGGGAGGAGCGTGATCGCCCAGGACTGGGGGCGGATGTATTCGACCCCCTCGATGTGCCGGCACTCCTGGTGCTTGATCGTGCCCGGCCGGGGCCGCCCAGAGGCGAACGGAAACGCCTTCTTGACCTCCAGGTGCGCGTGCAAAGCGACCCCGATCTGCCTGAGGTCACTCCGGCAAGCCGTGCGGGCCGCCGCCTGCCTGGCCCCCTGCACGGCGGGCAGAAGAAGGCCGATCAAGACGGCCATGATCGCGATGACGACGAGCAGTTCCAGGAGGCTGAAACCGCGCGGGAGCAACGGGCGGGGCAGGGGACTCATGACGCTTTCACGACGGGGACGGGCCACGGGCGGCAACACGACGGGGACGGGCCACGGGCGGCAAGGCTACCCTCGGTATCGGCAGGCTGCAGGCCGGTTTTTTCGAGCCGCCGGCCCCGTCGCTGCGGTCGCCCGCCAGGCGTCCCATTGAGGGTACCGGCCGCACCCCGGTATCCTCGATACACTCCTGGCACGGAACCGATTTCATGGCCCGCCCCATCCTTGCGGCGTTCTTTCTTACCCTGCTGGCAGCCGGCGGCCCGGCAACGCATGCCCAGCCCGCGGCCCCCCCGCCTCGGCCCGCGGCCGCGCCGGGATTCACCAACTCCGTCGGCATGCGGCTGGTGGCGATCCCCGCGGGCGAGTTCACGATGGGAGACAAGGAGTGGCACTACAACCAGCCGCACCCGGTGCGGATCACGAAGCCCTTTCACCTCGGGGCCACGCTCGTCACGCAAGCGCAGTATGAGACGGTGACCGGAAAGAACCCTTCCATCCACAAGGAAGGCGACGGGGCCGTGCTGCCCGTGGACTCGATCTGCTGGAGGGCCGCCCAGGAGTTCTGCCGAAAACTGAACGCGCTGCCCGAGGAGCAGCGGGCCGGCCGCACGTACCGCCTGCCGACCGAGGCCGAGTGGGAGTATGCCTGCCGGGCCGGCACGGCCACCAAGTTCTGGTATGGCAACAACCGCGACGCGACGAAGATGAACTTCATCGAAAGCAAGATCGGCAGGCCGACGCCAGTCGAGCGGTATCCGGCCAACCCGTGGGGCCTGCACGACATGCACGGCAATCTCTACCAGCCCTGCCTCGACGCCTACGACGTGGAACAATTCCCCCATCACCTTCCGACCGACGACCCGGTGCGGCCCGAGGGAACGCATCGGGTCTTCCGCGGCGGCGCCTACAGCGACATCCCGCGGCGCTGCCAGGCCGCCTACCGGGGGCGGAACGAGACCATGATCGGCCCGCAGTTGCAGCGTCCCTACTTCGGGCTGCGAGTCGCCTGCGACGTGCAGCCGGCACCGTGAGTTCTCGCCGGCCCGGTCCGAACGTCCCATGCACGACGCCGCTCGAATGCACCTCGCGCCCCACCTTCGCCCGGTGGCCCTTGCCATCCTCGCGGTCGTGACCGGGGCGAGCGGCCGGGCTGCCGAACCGCCGGCCAACTACGACGAGTCGGCCGTCGGCACGTACGTGCTCCCCGACGTGCTCGCGGGCCCCGCCGGAACCGAGGCCGCGTCCGTGGCCGAGTGGCGCGACGTCGTCCGGCCCCATCAGTTCGCCCTGCTCGAAAAAAATCTCTTCGGCCGCCGGCTGCCCCCGGTGGCGGTGACCGCCGTCGGTCCCGTCGAACGCACCCCCGTGACGCTGGCGGGCGACCTCCCCGCCGTCCGCGTCCAGGCCAGGCTGCGGATGGGGGACGCGGCGAACCTGGTGGACGTGCTCCTTTACCTGCCCCGATCGGATCGTCCCGTCGCGTTGTTTCTCGGCCTGAACTTCCATGGCAACCAGGCCGAGCACCCCGACCCTGGCATTCGCCTCTGCGCGGCATGGCTGGCGGACGCGCCCGGTGCAGGCATCGTCGGCAATCGGGCCGGCGAAGGATCACGCGGCATCTCCGCCCATCGCTGGCCGGTGGAGCGGATGCTCGAGCGCGGCTATGGCATGGCCACGGCCTGCTGCTGTGATTTCTATCCCGACCGGCCGGACGGCCGCGGGGCGAGCGTGCTGCCGGCCCTCGGCCGCCCCGTCACGGGCGACCTGCCCGACGACGAGCCGGGCGCGATCGGCGCCTGGGCGTGGGGCCTGTCGCGGATCCTCGACTGGCTGCGGACGCTTCCCGAGGTCGATCGCGACCGGGTGATCGTGGTCGGCCATTCCCGGCTCGGCAAGGCGGCACTCTGGGCCGGCGCCTGCGACGAGCGGTTCGCGATGGTCGTGTCCAATGATTCGGGCTGCGCCGGCGCGGCCCTGTCACGCCGCGACTTCGGCGAGTCGGTCGCCGCCATCGCCCGCCGGTTCCCCCACTGGTTCTGCCCCGCGTTCGCCCGGTTCGCCGACCGCGAGTCGGACATGCCCTTCGATCAGCACGTCCTCCTGGCGATGACGGCGCCGCGGCCGCTGTACGTGGCCAGCGCCGTCGAGGATCGCTGGGCGGACCCCCGCGGCGAGTTCCTCGGGGCGGTCGCCGCCGAGCCGGCCTGGAAACTCCACGGCCTCGAAGGCCTGGGCACGAGCGCCTGGCCGACTCTGGACACGCCGCTGGGCCGGACGATCGGCTACCACGTGCGGACGGGCCGCCACGACCTCGTCGACTTCGACTGGGAGCGGTTCGCTGACTTCGCCGATCGGACCCTCCTCGGACGCCCGCCGGCCGGACCCGATCATCCCGCCTTTCATCCCCTGCAGACTCCGCTGCCGGTCAAGCCTCCTCGGGGCGCCATCCTGCTCATCGACGACCGTGGAGAGAATTCGGCGTTCACGAACATGGCCGGCGGCCCCATCGACTGGCCGGTTCGTGACGGCGGCCTCGAGGTCCGCTCGAATGGCGCGCGGTCGAACCACGTGGTGTCGCACGCCCTGTTTCGCGATGCCGACATACACGTCGAATTCGCGGTCGCTGGAGCGGCCCGCGGCAACAGCGGCATCTACCTGCACGGCCACTACGAAGTGCAGATCTTCGACTCTGCGGCCGCGCAGGAGCCGGGCGACCAGGATCAGGGGGCGTTGTATCGCTACGGCCGGCCGATCGTGAATGCCGCGCGGCCGGCAGGGGAATGGCAGGTCTTCGACATCCGCTTCATCGCGCCCCGCCGCGACGCGACGGGGCGAATCACGTCCGCCGGTCGCGTGACCGCCTGGCTCAATGGACGGCTCGTGCAGAACGGGATCGCCTTCACCGAACCCAGGTCGCCGTATCACCCCTACCTGCACGGCGTCACGGATCACCTGCGGGCGGTCGAGAAGCGGCTCCTCGAGACCGGCAGGGGACCGCTCTTCCTCCAGGATCACGACAGCCCGGCCCGGTTCCGCAACGTCTGGATCCGCCCCCTCGACCGCTGAGCGGCGGTGCGACGGCCCGAGGGGCATTTTCACCCGGCAAAAATGGCCTTGAGCCGGGGCGATCGATTCACGACCATCCCGCTGCGAATTCCCGGGGTCGTTCCGGTCCTGCCCCTCGTGCCACATCGATGCATCGCTTTCTCAAGCCCGCCGTGCTCCCCCTGCTGCTCGCTTTCGGCGGTGCGTCCGGTGGTGAGCCGCTGCCGGCGCCGGGGCAGCAGCCGAATCCGTTCGCGCCGTTGCCGGAGGGAACCATCGTCGGCGTGCCCGGGCCGCCTCCCCTGGCCGCACCTCCTCCCCCACGCAACAACGTCGTCATCCCGCCGCTCGACGCCGAGTTCGTCTGGAAGCAGCTGGTCGACGTGGCCGACGATTTCTTCAAGGTCCGGCAGGAACAGCGGGTGCTCTTCAACAACGGCGTGCCCACGGAAGGCCGGATCGACACCTTTCCGCAGACCGGCGACCCGCTCCTCGAGCCCTGGCGTCCCGATTCGGTCGGCTTTCGCGAGCGGCTCGAGGCGACGATGCAGTCGATCCGTCGCGTCGGCACGCTGCGGCTGGCCGCGGATCCCGCCGGCTGGCGGATCGACGTCGTGGTGCAGAAGGAACTCGAGCACGTGGCCCGGCCGATGCGGGCCACGGCCGGCGGGGCGTCGTTCCGCAACGACGATTCGCTCTACCGATATGGCACGCCGCTCCCCACGCTCGGCGAGCAGATCGGCGACCAGCCCCGGCCGGTTGCGACTCCGACGGCGACCCTGGGATGGATTCCGCTCGGCCGCGACCCGTTGCTCGAGCAGCGGATGCTCGCCCGGCTCCTCGCCAAACTCGGCGTCGCTCCGCTGCCGCAGCCGGAGCCCTACTACCAGCCCCCCGAGGCCGGCGGGGCGAACCCGGCGGCTTCTTCCCCCGCGGCCTTGCCGGCTGGCCCCGTGTACGGGAGCCCGATCCCGCCCGAGCAACTTCCGCCGGGGGCCGTGATCGCGCCCGGTCCGGCAGTGCCGATCGAATCCTTGCCCGTCCCACGCTGAGCCCGCATCGGCCACGATCCTCCCTGCATGCACCAGCCCGCCTTCTTCTTCTTCGACCTCGGCAACGTCCTGTTCTCGTTCGACCGGCCACGGGCCTTCCGCCAGATGAGTGCCGTCTGCGGCGTCGATCCCGACCAGATCCACGCGGTGGTGATGGACGGGGGGCTGCAGGCGGCCCTGGAGCGGGGCACGATCGACTGGCGCGGGTTCCATGCGGAATTCTCCGCCCGCACGGGGACGACGTCCGACGTGGGCGAACTGGCCGCGGCCGCCAGCGACATGTTCGCGCTCAACGTTCCGATGGTGCCCGTGATCGCCGCACTGGAGCGGGCGAGCTGCCCGATCGGCATCCTGTCGAACACCTGCGATCCGCATTGGCGGCACCTCGTCGATGCCGGTTTTGCGATCCTGCCGGGCAATTTCGCCCCGATCGTCCTCAGTCACGAAGTGGGCTTGATGAAGCCCGAGCGGGAAATCTACGCCGCGGCAGCCAGCCGGGTCGGGGTCGAGCCGGGGCGGATCTTCTTCTGCGACGACCTGCCGGACAACGTCGCCGCGGCGCGGCAGGCCGGGTGGGACGCGGAACTCTTCGAGTCGGCGGCCGGTCTCGTCAACGCCCTCGGCCGGCGCGGCGTCAATCTCGGGCTGTAGCGTCCCGCAGCCGGACGGCGAGTTCGTCCGCCCGGAACCGGCCCTCCACGAGCGGGCGTCCGGCCAGTTCCAGGACGGGCACCCGCAGGCCATACCGGTCGCGCACGGCCGCCTCGGCATCGACGTCCACGTGGCGGGCATCGATGCCGAGGAGCACGAGCACATCCTCCGCCTCCTCGCAGAGATGGCAGCCACGCCGGGTGTAGAGCACGAGTTCCATGGGCTTCCTTGGCCGCCCGTCCGGACGAGGACGGGCGTTCGCGCGCCAGAAACCACGGTATGCTAGAGGGAGTCGGCGAGGCGTGGCAACGTCCGCCGTGCACCGCCGAGGGACCGTTCGTATCGTGGCTGAGACCGTCCGCTCCATCGATGATTTTCTGGCCGTCATCCGCAAGAGCGGCCTCGTACCGGAGGAGCGGCTCCAGGCGGCCTTCGCCCGCTGGCCGGAGCGATCGGGGCCGCTGCCGGAGGAACTGGTCGGTGCGCTCATCGACGGTGGCCTGCTCACCCGCTGGCAGGTGGACCAGCTGCTCAAGGGACGCCACAAGGGATTCGTCCTCGGCAAGTACCGGCTGCTGCGGCTGCTCGGTGCGGGCGGAATGAGCACCGTCTACCTGGCGGAACACACGACCCTGCAGAGCAAGGTGGCGATCAAGGTGCTCCCCGTGAAGCGGGTCGAGCAGTCGTCCTACCTCGCCCGTTTCGAACGTGAGGCCCGGCAGTCGGCCCGGCTCAGCCACCCGAACATCGTCCGCACGTTCGACCTCGACACCTCTGGTTCGATCCACTTCATCGCCATGGTATACGTCGATGGAGAGGATCTCCATGCCAAGGTGAAGCTCGACGGTCCCCTCGACGTCCGCGAGGCGGCCGACTTCGTCCGCCAGGCGGCACTCGGCCTCCAACATGCCCACGAGGAGGGGCTGATCCACCGCGACAGCAAGCCCGCGAACCTGATGCTTGACACCCGGGGAACGGTCAAAGTTCTCGACCTCGGGCTCGCGCTTGCCGGCGGTGACGACGACGGATCGCTCACCCGCGAGCACGACGAGAAAGTGCTCGGGACGGCCGACTACCTCGCCCCCGAGCAGGCCACCGACAGCCACAAGGCCGACCGCCGCAGCGACATCTACTCGCTCGGCTGCACGCTCTTCTACCTGCTCATCGGCCGGCCGCCCTTCGCCTCGGGCAAGATCGCGGAGCGTCTCCAGGCGCACCTCCACAAGCCGCCGCCGAACCTCATCGAGCAGCGGCCCGACGTGCCGATCGCGATCGCCGACCTCTACTTCCGGATGCTGCAGAAGCATCCCGATGGCCGGCCGCAGTCGGCCCAGGAAGTCGCCGACGCCCTCGCCGCGTGGCTCGGCTCGGCCGGCCCGGCGGTCGCCAGTCCCCGCCCGGAGCCGCAGCGGAGGCAGCTGCCCCGCCGGGCGGTGGCGGGGCGGGATTCCGGCGGCGGAGTGGTCGTCCGCAGCGGCCCGGGCAGCGGCTCGAGCGTGATC
>JBKDUV010000168.1:0-21929 GCA_046339335.1 Planctomycetia bacterium
ACCCAGGGCAGGGCGGACGGCGGGGGTGTGAAGCAGGTTTCGCCGCGGGGCAGCGTGACGGGAGGCTTCGGCTCCTTCGCCGGGGCGCTGCGGGTCGTCGCTCCGCCGGCCGTTCGGTCGCTGGGGTTCCGGACCACGTCCACGGGCCTGCGGTACCGGGACTTCGTCGTGGGCACCGGTGCGGCCCCGTCTACGCCGTCCGCTTCCGTCACGGTGAACTACACCGGCCGGTTCATCGACGGCACCGTGTTCAACGATTTCAAGGATGTTCCCTTCCGGCTCGACCGGGTGATCCCCGGCTGGACGGAGGGTGTCGGCGGGATGCGGGTCGGCGGCAAGCGGCAGCTGATCACGCCCCCAGAAGTCGCCTATGGGCCGGAAGGCAATGAGACGATTCCCGGCGATGCGACGCTCGTCTTCGACGTCGAACTGGCGTCGACGACGTAGCGGCTGGAAAACGCGGGCTACCAGCGGGCCTCGACGCCGAGGCTCGCGCCGTGGAGAAACATCCCGCTGCCGCCGTTGAGTCCGCTGCCGCTGGTGCTCGAGCCGCCGAAATCGAACTGGTTGGGGGCGAGTGCCGCGCCCGTGATCCAGATCAGGTTGTAGCCGGCCCGCAGTCCCCACGAGTCGGTGAGCCGGTAGACGAGGCTCGCGTGCATGTCGCCGATGAAGCCGACACCGGCCTCCGTCGCGTTCTGCGCCGGCCGCAGCGGGGGATCGGGCGTGACCGCGTTGACGATCGGTGATTGGGACTGCGACATGGCCGAACCGGCGACCGCGGCCTTGGCCCAGCCTTCGACCGCCCAGCGGCTCCACTCGACGCGGCCCCGGCCACCCGCCTGGAGGCCGAAGAGATTGGTCGAACTCCGCAGCGAGTACGAACTGGGGACGGGCGTCTTGCCGCCGGCGAAGGCGATGCCCGCGGACTCCTCGATGCCGGCCCAGCGGAACCCCGCCAGCCAGTCCCAGGTGCGGCTGCTGAAGCAGCGGTGCCAGGGTGCGGCGGCGGTGCGGCAGCAGCCGTCGGCGAACGAGCGGTTGAACAGGTTGAACTCGATCGTGTTGAGCGTCGAGGCATAGGTGGCGCGGGCCAGCGAGCGGTCGTTGAAATCGGGCACGAGCGAAGCGAGCGGATCGGGTGCCTCGATGTCGTCCGCCCCGCGTGCCTGGGCCTGGGCAAACATGTTCCAGACGCCGAGGTATCCGGCCTCCCATCCGTAGCCGTCGCCATCGACGTCGCCATGAAAGAGCCGTAGTCCGGGCTGGACCGGAAACTGCAGCTGTCCGGTGGTCAGCACGGCGTTGCCGCCGATCGCCGCGAGCACCTGATCGGTCGACTGGTTGTCGCGTTGCAGGAAGACGGCTTCGGCACGGGTGAAGGTCTCCGGCGGCACGGCGTCGTCCGCGGCGGCACGGCTGGCGGTGGCCAGGGTCCATGCCAGGCCCGCCCACGCCAGGCCGGTCATGATCGAGGCGCCCCTGGTGCTCATCCGGCCCGACATCGATTCCCCCCTTCCGATCGCGGCCGTGGTGGTGCATGCGGCCCCCCCACGGTAGCCCCGGAATCTTCGGCATATCCCGCAAGGGGCATGAGCATCGTTTCCACCCTGTCATCCGGCGGCGCAAGCGGCCCGGCTTGTACCGCCTCTGCAGGTGCGACGGTGCCGGTCAGGCAGGCTGGGCAAGGGCCGCCGCCGCGGTCTGCGGACCGGTTCAGCGGTCCGGTTCGCCGCTGGCGATCATCCGGCGCAGGTCGGCGAGCTGGCCGGCGTCGGCGGGATCCTTGTCCTTTCGCCAGCGGATGATCCGCGGAAAGCGGACCGCCACGCCAGACTTGTGCCGGGTTGAGTGGGCCACGCCCTCGAACGCGAGTTGGAACACGAGCGTCGGGCGGCAGATCCGCACCGGTCCGTGCTTCTCCAGCGTCGTCGCCCGCACGATCCGGTCCACATCGACGATCTCCGCGTCGGACAAGCCCGAATAGGCCTTGGCGATCGTGACCAGCTTGCCATCGTGCCAGACGCCGAGCGTGTAGTCGCTGTGCAGGCCCGCGCGGCGGCCGTGGCCGGCCTGGGCGTAGAGCAGGACGGCGTCGATCTCCAGTGGCTCGATCTTCCACTTCCACCAGTCGCCGCGGGTCCGGCCCACGCCGTACCCGCTCGCCAGCCGCTTGAGCATCAGCCCCTCGACGCCACGGTCGCGGGCCTCGCTGCGGCGGGCGGCGAGCGCCTCCCACGACGTGCCGACGACGCACGGCGAGCGAAAGATCCGCTCGGCGGCGACCGTGCCGCCGCCCTCGAGGAAGGTCGTGAAGCAGTCTGGCACCAGCCGCTCGAGGATGCTCCGGCGGTCAGCCAGCGGACGCTGCCGCAGATCGACCCCCTCGGCCTCGAGGACGTCGTAGGCGACGAAGGCGCAGGGGATCTCCGCGAGGATCGACTTCGTGACCCGGCGCCGGCCGCTGCGCCTCGAGAGCGCCGCGAAGCCGAGCAGCCGTCCGTCGCGGACCGCCAGCAGTTCGCCATCGACGACGGTGCCCACGGGGAGCACCGCGGCCGCCCGGACGATCTCCGGGAACACGTCGTGCACCGGCTCCTCCCCCCGGCTCCAGACGGACAGGTCGGCGGCACGCCGGACGATCTGGGCTCGCATGCCGTCCCACTTCCATTCGGCCTGCCAGTCGGCCACCGGGCCGAGGTCGGTGGCCACCTCGGCGGCCGCGGTGCGGTCGAGGGCGGCGGCGAGAAAGAACGGATACGGCCGGCGGTCGTCTGCGGGGCAGGGGGAGGCGGCGAGAAGCCGCTGGAATGCGGCGCCGTCGGCGACGGGATCACCGACGAGGCGATGGGCCATCACCGCCGGCTCGACGCCGGCCAGTTCCGCGAGCGCGCGGGCCACGAGCGTCCGCGACACGCCGACGCGGCAGCCTCCGGTGACGAACTTGTGCCAGACGATCCGCTCTCGCGGCGCGAGGCGTTCCCAGACCCCGAGCACGACCTCCTTCTTGCGGGACTCGTCGGCAGACCGCAGGTCGTGCACGCTCGTGCGCATGAGCTCCGCGAGGCCGATCCCAGCGCTGCCGGAGGCCGCCCGGTCGGGGAGGATGAGGGCCAGCGTCTCGGCGAGGTCGCCGACGTGCGCGTAGCACTCTTCCACGAGCCAGGCAGGGAGCCCGGTCACCTCGGCCACCCAGGCCCGCAGCTGGCCCGTCGAAACGGACCGCACCTGTCGGCCGCCGCAGAGCACCGCCAGCGAGCAGGCGGCGTCGTCGGGGGGCGCGGATGCGAAGTACGTGCGCAGGGCCTCGACCTTCTCGGTGGTCCGCGAGGTGGCATCGAGCCGCCAGTAGAGTTCGGTGAAGCGGTGCATCGGCAGGGCAGGGCGGGCCACCATCGGCGACGACGTGCCGCCAGCCGGATCAGCGTACACCGAACGGCCAGGCCGTACGGCATGCCTGCCGCGGCCGTCAGCCTGGCCGCCGCGCGATGCGCCCGTCGTGGGTCCCCCGTTCAACCCGGATCTGCCACATGCTCCGTGGACGTGCCGTCGGCATCCGCCTCGTCCGGCTGCGGCTCGTCTGGTGCCTCGTCGGGCGGCGCCTCGCCGACGAACCGCGTCGGCAGGACGGATGCCTCGATGCCGCGTTCGCAGAGAAACCTGGCAAAGGCGTCGGCGAAGCCGTGCGTGACGAGCACGCGCCGGGCCCGCGACGCCTCGACGGCCGCAACGAGACCGGGGAAGTCGGCATGGTCGGAGAGGATGAAGCCCCGGTCGCAGCCGCGCCGGCGGCGAATGCCCCGCAGCAGCATCCAGCCCGAGGCCACGGCCACGCTCGACTCGCCGAAGAGCCGGAGCCACGAGCCGCCGAGCACGCTCGGCGGCGCGATCACCAGCGCCCGCCCGTCTCCCACCCGTCGCGCCCGTGGCGGCACGCGGTCGATCGCCGGCAGGCGGACGCCCGCGGCCCGGTAGGCCTCGACGAGTTTCATCACGGCGCCATGCCCCACGATCGGGCCGATCGTGGGATCGACCATCGCGGCCAGCCGCTGCGCCTTGCCGAGCGCGTAGGCGAGGATCACGCTCGTCCGGCCCGCGTCGCGGTTCGACCGCCACCAGCCGTCGATCTCGGCGGCGACCGCGGCCGGCTCCTGCCAGCGGTAGACCGGCAGGCCGAATGTCGATTCACTGACGAACACGTCGCACTCCACCGGCGCGAACGACGCGCAGGTCGGATCGGCCTGCAGCTTGTAGTCGCCGCTGATGACCCAGGTCACGCCGCCATGCTCGATGCGGACCTGTGCCGAACCGAGGACATGGCCGGCCGGATGAAGCGACACGCGCACGCCGTTGATCGTGATCGACTCGCCGTACCGCAGCGCGTCGATCGTGACGCCGGCCCCGAGCCTGGTGCGCAGGACGGTCTTGCCCGGCGCCGCGCAGAGATAGCGATCGCAGCCCCAGCGGGCATGGTCGGCGTGGGCGTGGGTGATCACGGCGCGCGACACCCGGCGCCACGGATCGACGTGAAAGTCGCCCCGTGGACAGTAGAGCCCCGCTTCGGTCACTTCGATGAGATCGGCCACGATCCGTTCCCGGCCGGCGCGACGGGCTTCCCGGAACGCGATCGGCCGGCGGTCAGCGGTACGCCTGCGCGCCAACGGCTGGGAAGCGATACCCGCCGAAGCCGAAAGGAGCGGACCGCGGCCAGTCGCCCGGTTCGACCCCCGGCGGCATGCCGTACATCTTCCCGGTGGGCGTTCGCGGATTCGTCGGCGGCACGAAGTACTTGGGCCGCTCCCGCAGCCCGGTGACGTAGGGCGAACTGCCGGGGACGAAGGCCGCCTGGCGGCGCGGCGTGCCGACCGAGGACGGGGCCCGTGGCCCGGACCAACGCCATCCGGCGGCCAGCGCCGGGCCAGCGGCGAGGGAGGCCGCCAGGCAGACGCAGACGAAGATGGACGTGAGCATGCAACGCATGTTTCTTCCATCGGCCGCCTGCCGGCCCGGCCGTCGGCTCGGCGCGGGGCGGGAGGAAGAAAGCGGTGGCGCCGATTGCGCCGTCCTCGTCCGTCAGTCGGGATCGGGGCGGCGCCGTGGCCGCTCCGCGGCGGGGCCGCGGCCGTTGCGGGATCGGCCCGCGCGGGCCGCCGCCCAGCGGATGGCAAGCGGCAACCCCAACACCTTCTCGAAGAGTTCCGTCCGCCGTTCCGCGCCCCAGATGTCGACGAGCGGCTCCGCATCGGCCACCACGTCAAGCCGCACGGTGCCGTCGTCGACCCGCACGATCACGTCGCGAACCTGCTGCGAGCGGCTCCGGTCGAGGCCCCCGGCCAGGCGGAGAATGGCGGCCATCCGCTGCACCCGCTGCTGCTCTTCCGCCGGGAGACGGGCGAGATTCTCGTGCTTCCGTTTGGGGAGGGCGCCGCGATGGTAACGGGCGACGTTGGCGACGAGTTCCAGGTCGTGGCCGCGAATGCCCGGCAGCCGGCTGTTGCGGATCAGGTGGTAGCTGTGCTTGTGATGCTGGTCGTAGTTGATGACGTAGCCCACGTCCTGGAGCCGGGCGGCGGTCTCCAGCAGCAGCCGATCGGCCGCCGGGAGTTCGAGGGGCTGCGACAGTTGCTCGTAGATCCGTCCTGCCAGCGCGGCCACCTTGCGGCCGTGCTCGAGTTCTCCGGAACAGGCGGCGGCGAGCCGCTCGATCGCCGCCTCGCGGAGCGCGGGATCATCGGCCGCTGTCCCGCCGAGGGCCGCCTCGTCGATCATCTCGCGAACGAGCCCGTCGCGGACGCCACGCGTGTGGATGAGGAGCATGTTGACGCGGAACCGGCGCATCAGGGCGTCGACGATCGCGAGGCCGGCGATGATGATGTCGGCCCGGTCGGGCGTCATGCCGGGCAGGCCGCGCCGGGCCCGCAGCGGCAGTTTCCGCAGCCTGTCGAGCAGGTGACGGACCTCCGCCTGGGTCACGCGGTAGCCGGCCACCGGCACGTCCACCTCTCGCTTGGCAGCCATCATCAGTTCGGCGAGCGTGGTGAACGTGCCCCCGCAGCCGACGAGGAAGTGGGGCGCGAACAGGGGGCGGGCGGTCCGCTTCTTGAGGACGGACACGACCTCCGCCTCCAGCCGTTCGCAGCCGCGCAGGAAGTCGGGCCCCTCGGCCCCCTCGCCGAGGCCGAACTGCTCGGTGAGCCGGACGGCCCCGAGCGGCGTCGAAAAGATCGACTCGATGAGGTTCCCCGTGGCGAACACGATCTCGGTGCTGCCGCCGCCGATGTCGGCCACGACCACGTTCTTGCCGTTGAGGTCGAAGGCGTGCTGGACGCTGGCGAACGCCAGCCGCGCCTCCCGTTCGCCGGAGATCACCTCGACGTCGAGGCCGACCTGCTCGCGGACTCGCCGGCAGAATTCGGGCCCGTTCCGCGACTCGCGGACGGCGCAGGTGGCAATCGTCCGCAGGCTCGTGACCTGATAGCCGGCGGCGATCTCCTTGAACGTCCGCAACGCGGCGATCGTCTGCTCCATCGACTCGTCGTCGAGACGTCCCTGAGAAGACACGCTCCGTCCGAGCCGCGTCGGCACCCGCTCCTCGTCGAGGATCCGGTAGGCGGCACCGCGCAGGGCCTCGGCGATCAGGAGGCGGACGCTGTTTGAGCCGATGTCGATGGCCGCCAGCCGGCAGGCCAGGTCGGCCAGCAGGTAGATCTGCTTGTCTTCGGTCGGCTGGTTCATGGGGGCTTCACGTTGCGGCGGGGGAATCATACCTTGCACACGCTACACTTGCGGAAGTCGACAGTTCTTCCTCCTCGCGACCGCAAGGACCGCATGCCGTTGCCCGCCGAGCCCGCCGTGCATTGCCGCAGCGACCGCTGGCTGCCCGGGGCCGCGGCGGCGTTGGCGGTGGGCAACTTCGACGGCGTCCACGTCGGCCATGCCGAGATCGTTCGCCGCCTGCGGGCCGCAGCCGATCGACACGGCGTGCCCGCGGTGGTCCTGACCTTCGATCCGCATCCGGCCGCCATCGTCCGCCCCGACGCGGCGCCCGTGCCGCTGTCGACGCCCGCGCGGCGGGCGGCCCTGCTCCTCGACCTCGGCATCGACGCCGTGCTCGTGCAGCCCGCCGACCGCGGCCTGGTCGAACTGGAGGCGGAAGCCTTCTACGCCGACGTGCTCCGCGGCCGGCTGCGTGGGGTGGCCCTCGTCGAGGGGGCCGACTTCCGCTTCGGCGCCGGGCGCCGGGGAGACGTCGGTCGGCTGGCAGCCTGGGCGGCCGCCGACGGGATCGAGTTCGAGGTCGTGCCGCCCGTGGTCGTCGACGGCACGGCCGTGTCGAGTTCCCGGATCCGCGGGCTGGTCTCGGCAGGCGAGATCGCCGCCGCCAATCGGCTGCTGACCGCGCCGCTGCGGCTCTCGGGCCTGGTCGTGACCGGCGCCCGCCGCGGCACGGGGCTCGGTTTTCCCACGGCGAATCTCGCCGCGGTCGGCACGATCGTTCCCCGTGCGGGGGTCTATGCGGCGTGGGCCGGCGTCGCCGGCGCGCCGGCCTGGCCGGCCGCGGTTCACATCGGACCAAACGCCTCGTTCGGCGAGACCGCTCTCTCGGTCGAGGTGCACCTGATCGGGTTCGCGGGCGATCTCTACGGCCGCCGGCTCGACGTTGACTTCCTCGCGCGGCTGCGCGACACTCGCCGCTTCGATTCCGTCCAGGCCCTGACGACTCAGATGACGGCCGACGTCGCCGCCGCCGCACAGATCGCGGCGGGCGGCGCGACCCCCGGGAGCGACCATGCGACTTGACTGGTCTACATTGCTCGACACCCTCCGTGCCGCGGAGCGATTCGTGCTCACGAGCCACGTGCGGCCCGACTGCGACGCCCTCGGCAGCGAACTCGGCCTGGCCGGCATCCTCGGGGCCATCGGCAAGCACGTGCGGATCGTCAACGCCCAGGCGACCCCCGCGAACCTGAAGTGGATCGACCCGGAGCGGTGCATCGAGTCGCTCGCGGAGGGGGTGAAGCCGGCCGACCTCACCGACCGCGACCTGCTCGTCGTGCTCGATACCAGCGCCTTCGCCCAGCTCGGCGCGATGGCCGACGTGGCCCGAGGAATGCGGGACAGGGTGCTGGTCATCGACCACCACGTCAGCGAGGACGAGCTCTCCGACCGCTGGTTCAAGGACACGTCGGCCGAGGCCACGGCCCGGATCGTCTACGAGATCGGGCTCCGGCTGCGGGTGTCCCTCACCGAGCGGATCGCCACGCCCCTCTACGCCGGGCTCTCGACCGACACCGGCGGGTTCCGGTTCCCGTCGGCGACCGGCGAGTCGTTCCGGATCGCGGCCCGGCTGGTCGATGCCGGGGCCAGTCCGACGGCGATCTATCGGGAACTGTTCGAGCAGGATTCGCTCGCCCGACTGAACCTCGTCGGCCGCACGCTCGCCGGAGCGACGACGCGGCACGACGGCCGGGTGATCGAGTCGACCGTCCGCCTGGCCGACATCCGTGCCGTGCAGGCGCAGCCGAGCGACACGGAGGACCTCGTCAACCTGACGCTGGCGGTCAAGGGTACGGAGGTCGCCGTGATCCTCATCGAACAGCCCGACGGCCGGATCAAGACCAGCTTCCGCAGTCGCGGCCCCGTGGACTGCAATGCCCTGGCGGCCCGGTTCGGCGGCGGTGGCCACAAGGCCGCCGCCGGTGCGATACTCGACGGGCCGTTCGAGGCCGCGCGGCAGCGGATCGCGGTCGCGGTCGACGAGGCGTGGCAGGCCCGGGCGGCCGGGGGCTGACGGACGCGCAGGGCACGAGTTTCAGTTCCTCATGTGCAGGCAGAGGGGACGATGAAAGAGCACGCTGTACCCGATCGCCGTGGCTTCCTGGCGAAGGCGCTGGCGGTCGTCTGCGGCGGCCTCGCGACGCTCGCGCCGCTGGCCGTCGGACTGTGGGCGTTCCTCGACCCGTTGCGGCGGAGCGGCACGGGCGGCCGATTCATCCCCGTGACCGAACTCGCCGCCATTCCAGCCGACGGCCTCCCGCGCCGCTTCGCCGTCATCGCCGACCGCAAGGACGCCTGGACCGGATACGCCGCGGAGCCGATCGGCGCGGTCTGGCTGCGGCGCGAGCGGGGGAGCGACGCCGTTCAGGCCCTCTCCGCCACCTGTCCGCATGCCGGCTGCTCGGTCGACATGGCACCGGGCGGGGGCTGTTTCCGCTGCCCCTGCCACAACAGCGAGTTCACGTTCGCCGGCGGCATCAAACCGCCGAGCCCGAGCCCGCGGGCGATGGACGAACTGGAGTGCCGGGTGGACGACCGGGGGGGTGTCGCCGTCCGCTGGGAGAAGTTTCGGGCCGGCATCGCGGCCAAGGTGGCACAGTCATGACCACGGCACGGAAGCCCGGCCGGAGTCGGGGCAAGGGGCCGCTCGGTCGCCTCGCCGACTTTCTCGACGACCGCACCGGCTGGCGCGGGCTCGTCCACGAGGCCCTCTTCGAGAGGGTGCCCGGTGGTGCCCGCTGGCGGTACGTGTGGGGCAGCACGCTCGTCTTCGCCTTCATGACGCAGCTGATCACCGGCCTGTTCCTCTGGGCGAACTACGCCCCCAGCGCGCAGACCGCATGGGAGAGCGTCTACTACATCCAGCACGAGATGACCGGTGGCTGGCTCCTGCGCGGCATCCACCACGTCATGGCCCAGGCGATGGTGGTCCTGCTCGCGCTGCACCTCCTGCAGGTCGTCATCGACGGCGCCTACAAGGCGCCGCGCGAGGTGAACTTCTGGCTCGGCCTCGTGCTGATGCTCATCGTGCTCGGGATGGCGCTCACGGGCTACCTCCTGCCCTGGGACCAGAAGGGATACTGGGCGACGATCGTGGCCACGAACCTGGCCGGCATCGTCCCGGGCATCGGTCCGGGGCTCCAGTCGCTGGTCGTCGGCGGCCCCGAGTACGGCCACCACACGCTGACCCGCTTCTTCGCCCTGCACGCCGGCTTCCTCCCCGGGGCCCTCGTCCTGTTCCTCGTCGTCCACCTCGCCCTGTTCCGCAAGCATGGCCTCCACGCCCGGCAGCCGATCACGCGGCCCGACGCCATGTTCAGGCCCGACCAGGAGCTCAAGGTCGCCGTGGCGATGCTGGCGGTGCTGGCCGTCGTGCTCGGCGTGATCCTCGCGCCGGCGGTGCGGACGATGCTCGCCGGCGGCACGGTCGACTGGGGGCACGTCGGAGCGGAACTGGGCGCTCCCGCGGACCCGGCGGAGTCGTATGCGGCCGCCCGGCCGGAGTGGTACTTCCTCTTTCTGTTCCAGTTCCTCAAGGTCTTCGAGGGCTGGGGAGCGACGGGGGAATTTTTCGGGGCGATCGTCGTGCCGGGAATGATCATGACGGTCATGTTCCTGATGCCGATCATCGGCAACTGGCGGCTCGGCCACCGCTTCAACGTCGCCTTCACGCTGGGAATCGTGGCCGGTGCGGGTCTGCTGACGGCACTGGCCCTCAACGAGGACTATTGCTCGCTGTGGATCGACAAGACGTCGCTCGCCGACGCCGAGAAACTTCATGACGAGACCGGCGGCGACGAGAAGAAGATCGCCGCCGCCCTCGGGCACGACGCGGCGAAGATCGCGGCCATGAGCAAGAAGCTGGCCAGACTGGAGGCGTGGCGCAACTCGCGTGCCTTCCTCGCCGCGTCACGGCAGGCCGAGGTCGAGGCGGAGCGGGCCGTCGAACTCGCCGGCCGGCCCGAGCGCATTCCTCCGACCGGCGGCCTGACGCTCGTCCGCAACGATCCTCTGATCCGCGGCCCGAAGCTCTTCGGCCTCGCCGAGGGGCGGGACTGTGCGAGCTGCCATGCCCACGTCGACCCTGCCGCCGCGGATGCCGCGGAGCGGTTCGCCGCCGCATCGGCGCCAAACCTGCACGGCTTCGGCACGGCGGCCTGGCTCCGCGGCCTGTTCGACGCGAAACGCGTGGCCGGCCCCGAGTACTTCGGGAACACGGCCCACAGGGACGGCGACATGGTGGGCTACGTCCGCGACGAGATGGCCGACCCGGAACGATGGAAGCCGGACGAGATCGACGCCGTCGTGGCGGCCCTGGTCGCGGAGGCGGGGCAGGGGGAGGCGGCCGTCGCACCGGCGGTGCTGGAGAGAGGGCGGGCCCTGATCGCCGCCGACGACCGCTGCGGCAGCTGCCATCACTTCGGCGACAACAAGACCGACCTCGGCTCGGCCCCCGACCTGACCGGCTGGGGGGGGCGCGAATGGGTGGCGGGCATCATCGCCAACCCGAATCACGAGCGGTTCTACGGTGCCGACAACGACCGCATGCCGGCCTTCGAAAAACTGCTCACGGCGGATCAGATCGGGATTCTCACCGACTGGCTCCGCGGCACGTGGTACAGGCCCGCGCGGCACTGACGTCGGTTCAGGCAGCCTGTTGTTCACGCAGGGCGTCGTGACCGACGGTTCGGGGCCGCCAGCACCCCGTTGGCCGCGGGTGTTCCCGCCATGTCAGCGGCCGTTCTCTGCAGGCCTCCGGCCCTCCGTCCACTGCATGTCCGCTGCGCTTCGGCATCCATGCCTGCGCTTGCCTCCACAGCCCGGCGACATGGCAGGTACACCCCCTTCAGGGCTCCTGCCCAGGAAGTTCCCGGACGGACCTCTTTTCTTCCCGTCAGGCGATGCCGCCGAGGACCGTGGCCCGGGCCACGCGGCCGACGCCCACCATGTAGGCCGCCGTCCGCAGCGGCACGCGACGTCCCGAGGAGAGCTGCCAGACCTGTTCGAAGGCCTCGCCGAGGATCCGGTCGAGCTCCTGCCGCACCCGGTTGATGCCCCACTGGTAGTGCTGCCGGTTCTGCACCCATTCGAACCAGCTCGCCGTCACGCCGCCGGCGTTGGCCAGGATGTCTGGAAGGACGACGATCCCGCGCGAATCGAGGATCGCGTCGGCGTCGGGCTCCGTGGGGGCGTTGGCCCCTTCGACCACGATCGGGGCTTTGATGCTCCCGGCGTTGGCGGCGGTGATCACGCCGCCGAGCGCCGCGGGCACGAGGACGTCGCAGTCGCAGGCGAGCAGGTCGGCGTTCGTGAGCGGATCGCCCCCCTTGAAGCCGTCGAGTCGGCCGCCGTGGGCGTGGGCATGGCGGAGCAGTTCGAGGACGTCGAAGCCCTCGGTGCGGAGGAAGCCGCCCCCCGCGTCGCTGACAGCGACGATGCGACACTCCGCGTCGTGGAGGAACTTGGCCGTGTGGCTGCCGACGTTGCCGAAGCCCTGGATCGCCACCCGCGTGCCGGGAATGCGCCGACCGAGCCGGCTGAGCAGCTTGAGCGTCAGGCTGCCGACGCCGCGACCGGTCGCCTCCTCGCGGCCGGCAATGCCGTGGTATTCGACCGGCTTGCCCGTCACGCAGGCGGGTGAGAAGCCGTGGTACTGTCCGTATTGGTTCATGCTCCAGGCCATGACGTCGCCCGTCGTGCCCATGTCGGGCGCGGGGATGTCGACGTCAGGCCCGAACAGATCGTGGATGGCGTCGACGAACCGGCGGGTGATCCGCTCCAGTTCCCGCTGCGAGAATCGGGCGGGGTCGATCGCCACGCCCCCCTTCGCGCCGCCGTAGGGAATGTCGACGACGGCGGTCTTCCACGTCATCAGCGCAGCCAGCCCGCGGACCTCGTCGAGATCGACCTGCGGGTGGTAACGGAGGCCCCCCTTCATCGGGCCGCGGGCATCGTTGTGCTGCACGCGATAGCCGATGAAGGTGGCAAGTTCGCCGGAATCGCGCTCGATCGGGATCTGCACCTGCACCTCCCGCTTGGCGGTGAGCAGGAGCCTGCGCATGTCGGTCGACAGGTCGAGTTGGTCTGCCGCCCGGTCGAAGTAGATCTGGGTCGCCTCGCTGGCCCGCATCGCCGCGCTCCGGTGGTGCTCCCGGCGGCAGCCGCGCCCCGGACCGCGACATCGTATCGGGGCGGTTCCCCGCGTCACACGCGCGGCCGCGGGACAGCCCGGCCCGCGGGACGCTACCATGATCCGGTCGGAGCCCCCCATGCCCGTTCCCACCCACGACGCATTCTGGAGCCGCGTGTCCCGCAGCGGGCTCGTGGACGGCGAGACGTTCGCCGCCCTGCGGCACGCCCATGACGCGACCGTTCCCAGCGCGGAGATCACCAACGTTCCGGCGATCGCGAACTGGCTCGTGCGCCGCGGCGCCCTGACCCGCTGGCAGGCCCGCCGCCTGGCCGCAGACGAGCCCGGACCGTTCTTTCTCGGCGACTATCGGCTGCTCGACCGGCGCGACCGCCATGGCGACGCGCTGCTGTTCGCGGCCCGGCACGATCCGACGGGCCGCGAGGTCAGCCTGATGCTCCTGAATGCGAAACGCTGTCGGAGCGTCGAGGTCTGGACCGAGGTCGTCCGCCGGACGACCGCCGCCCATCAGGCGACCCATCCGTTTCTGACCCGAACCTGGGCCCTCGAACAGGCGGCCGGCAGCCGGTTCATCGTCTGCGAGTCGGTGCCGGGCCGGCCCATCGCGGACGAACTGGAGCGGCTGGGTCCGCTGCCGCCGCGGGAGGCGGCGACGGTCGTGGCCCGGGCCTGCCGGGCGGTGGCCGAACTGCATGCGGCCGGATCCGTGCATGGCGCGATCTCGCTCGACACGCTCGTCCGCGGGCCCGCGGCACGGGGCGCCGGGGAGCGCACCGGGCCGGTTCGCCTGCTGCAGTATCCGCTCGTCGGTGTTCGCGACGCGTTGCTGCTGCGGCCCGCCATCGGAACCGACGAGGAGATCGCGGCGCTGGGGAGCCGGGCGGCGTTCGTGGCTCCCGAGCTTCTGCTCCCGGACCAGCCGTGCGACGAGCGGTCCGATGTCTACGCGCTCGGCTGCGTGCTGCACGCGCTCCTCGTCGGTCGGCCGCCGTGCTGGGAGGGAGATCCGCAGGCCACGCTGAAGAAAGCCGCCTTCACGGGACTCGAACCGATCGGGCCGGACTCGGGCGTGCCGGCGGAGATCGCCACGCTGGTTTCCTACATGACGACCCGCGATCCGGATGCCCGCTATCAGACGGCCGCAGATGCCGCCGACGCGATCGTGGCCTGCTGTGGCCTGACGCCGGAAGAGGAGGCGGTCGCCGAACCCGAGCCGGCGCCGGCTGTCGTCGCCGCCGCGCCGCAGGACGTCGGGCAGGTCGTTCCGCCGACCGAGCATGCGACGGACGCCGCATCAGACCCGGTGACGTCGCTCGGCATCGACGTCGGTGCGGCATCCGCGGTCTCAACGCGAACCGTGGTGCAGAGGCCGGCGCGGCGTGTCCGGCAGATGCAGATCGCGGCCGTGGCCGTGCCGGCGGTCGTGCTCCTGCTCGGCCTTCTCGTCGTGGGGCCGCAGGTGTTCCGCCCGGACCGGTCGCCGGAACGAGCGATTGCGCGGAACGACCGCCGCCCCGCCGGGCCACGGACCCCGGCGGAACCGGCCAACCCGGACCGGCCTCGCGGCGCGCGTCCGCCGAGCGATCCGCCGCAGGTCGACCCGCGACCGACGGTCACGACCGAACCGCAGGCGGCCGGGGAGCCGGAACAGGCGACGACCGCCGCGGTTCGTCAGGTCGTCGTCGACGACGATTCACTGCCCTGGGCATCGCCGACGGCGGGTCCGCCACCGACACTCGCCTACCTGCCGCCGGGATCGCAACTCATCCTCGTCGCCCGACCGGCCGCGATTGCCGCGACGCCCGAGGGCAGGCTGTTCGTGAAGTCGCTCGGGCCGGTTGCATCAACTGCGGCCGCGACGGCCGAGGCGCTGTGCGGCGTGCCGACCGAGGGCATCGAGGCGTTGCAGGCCGGGTGGCAGGCCGGTGGCCCCGACGACATCGCCGCCGGGTACGTGTTCCGTCTCGTTCCCGGTCGCAGCCTGCCGGTCGACGAGGCGGCTCGGGAGGCAGCCTGGGGCAAGACGGAGCCGCTGTCGATCGAAGGTCAGGAGGCGTTCAAGGGGCAGCCGTGGTGCTTCTGGATTCCGTCCGAAGAAAGGGGGCGGACGCTCGTCGTCGCGCCGGAGCCCGTCCTGCGTGCGATCATCGGCGAGTGGCAGGCCAACCGTGCGGCCGGCGGTCCGATCGTCAGCCTGCCGAGCGACTCCGAGACGCTCGTCGGGATGCTCGATGCGACCCGCCACGTCACGCTCTTCGGCTCCCCGCATTATCTCGTCCACGACGGCCGGAGCATGCTGTCCGGACCGCTGGCGAATCTCGTTGCCCCGCTGGCCTCGTTCTTCCGCGATCCTGTCCGGGCGGCGGCCCTGTCGGTGCATTTCGGTGACTCGGTGTACGTGGAACTCGACGCGGTCGCGACCGCCGAACTGCCGGCCGTCAAGCTCGCACCCCGGTTCGCCGCTGCGGTCGGCCGGATTCCCGACGCCGTCGAGCAGTACTGCGCGGCGCTCGATCCCGCCCCCTATGGTCGGACGCTCGTGCTCCGGCTCCCGGCGATGCTGCGCATCCTGGCAGCGAACCTGCGGGCCGGGGCGGAGGGCCGCGGCGCGGTGGTCAATGCGTACCTGCCGCGGCATGCTGCGCACAACCTGGCGCTGGCAGCGGAACTGGCGCTCGTCCAGGGGGATGCCAGGGCCGTGCCGGCCGGCGGCGGGGTGGTCGCGGGGGGGGGCGGGGCGGCGGGGCGGCTGGAGACGCGGATCACGCTCGTCTTCGCCAAGGAGACCCTGGAGAAGTCGATCCAGATGATCGCCGACGAGATCGGCGTGCCGATGGAAATCCGCGGGCCCGACCTGCAGCTCGAGGGCATCACCAAGAACCAGTCGTTCGCCCTCGAGGAGCGGGACAAGCCGGCCGCGGAGATCCTGCGGACGATCCTCGCCAAGGCCGATCCCGCCGGCCGACTGGTGTACGTGATCCGCAAGCAGGCTGACACGGAGTCGATCGAAATCACCACCAAGGCGGCCGCGGAGGCCCGGGGCGAGAAAGGCGGACCATGATCATCGTCATGCAGGCGGATGCCACACGGCAACAACTCGACCACGTCGTCGGCAGGGTCGAATCCCGGGGCTTGCGGCCGCACGTGATCGTGGGCACCGAACGAACAGTCGTGGCCGTCGTCGGCGACGAGCGCGGGGCCGCCACCGAAGGAATGGAGACGCTTCCCGGCGTGGCCGCGGTGCTGCCGATCCTCGCCCCCTACAAGGTGGCCAGCCGCGAGGTCCAGGCCGAGCCGACCGTCGTCAGGGCCGGGTCGCTCGTGGTAGGAGGGAACAGCGTGGGCGTGATCGCCGGGCCCTGCTCGGTGGAGAGCCGGGAGCAGATCGTGGCCGCGGCCCGGGGCGTGAAGGCGGCGGGCGCGACCGCGCTCCGGGGCGGCGCGTTCAAGCCGCGGACGAGCCCCTACAGCTTTCAGGGCTTGAAGGAGCAGGGGCTCGAGCTGCTCGCTGAGGCCCGCGCCGAGACCGGGCTGGCGATCGTCACGGAGGTCGTGTCGCCCGAGGACGTGCCGCTCGTCTCGCGGGTTGCCGACGTGCTCCAGATCGGGGCCCGCAACATGCAGAACTACCGCCTCCTCGAGGCGGCGGGGCGGACGCAGGTGCCGGTGCTCCTCAAGCGCGGGCCGGCGGCGACGGTCGAGGAACTGCTTCTGGCGGCGGAGTACATCCTCGACGCCGGCAATCGGCAGGTGATGCTCTGCGAGCGCGGCATCCGCACGTTCGAGACCCACACACGGTTCACGCTGCCGCTGGCGACGGTGCCCTGGCTGCATGCCCGCACCCACCTGCCCGTCGTCGTCGATCCTTCGCACGGCACGGGGCATGCGAACCTCGTCGAGAGCATGGCGGCTGCGAGCGTCGCCGCCGGCGCCGACGGCCTGATCGTCGAGGTTCATCCCGACCCGCGGTCGGCGGCGAGCGACGGCGGCCAGACGCTCGATCTTCCAGCCTTCGCCCGGATGATGGAGGTCTGCCGCCGGGTGGCCGGCGCCGTGGGCCGGTCGATCGGCGGGGCCGGTGCGATCTGACGGCCGGTCCGGGGCCGGCGCCGAGGAGTCGGGAAAACACCATCGTGGGAACCTCCTTGGGCAGGAGGGGTGTATGCGTCATCATCGCCGGTCAGCCGCCCAGCACTGCGAACGCGACGCCCATATAAAGCACCAGGCCGACGACGTCCACGATCGCGGACACGAACGGGTTGCTCATCAGCGCCGGGTCGAGCCCCAGCGAGCGGAACAGGAGCGGAAGCGTGGAGCCGACGAGCGTCCCCATGAGCACCACGCCGAGGACGGTCAGCGGGATCACGACCGCCGCCGCCGCCGTCGGGGCGTAGACCAGTGCCAGGCAGTAGCCGGGAATCGCCAGCAGGCCGCCGAGGAGGATGCCGAGGACCAGCTCCCGGCGCAGGATCCGCGGCCAATCGCCGAGCGTGCAGTCGCCCGTGGACAGGGCCGTGATCACCAGCGTGGCCGACTGGTTGCCCGAATTGCCGCCGCTGGCGATGACGAGGGGAATGAAGGCCACCAGCCAGGCGTGCGTGGATCGCCACTTGGCCAGCACCATCGCCGTGACCGCGGCCGTGGCGAAGAGAATCGCCAGCCAGACGCCCCGCTTCCAGGTCATCGAGACGAGCGCCGCCTCCAGGTAGCCGGCACCGAGCGGGGTGATGGCCGCGATCCGCTGGGCCTCGTCGGTCGCCTCCTGGCGGACGGCATCGAGCACGTCGTCGTGCGTGACGATTCCCACCAGCCGGTCGTGCTCGTCCACCACCGGGATGGCGATGAAGTCGAAGCGGGCCAGTTTCTCCACGACCTGATCCCGCGATTCCTCGACATGGACGCTGATCGGATCACGCTGCATGAGGTTGGCGACCAGGGCCGTGGGCCGGGCCAAGATCAGGTCGCGGAGCGAGACGAATCCGAGCAGGCGGCGGTCGGCGTCGAGCACGTAGATGTAGTAGATCGACTCGCTGTCCGGGGCCTGTGACCGGAGCCGGGCGATCGCCTCGCCCGCGGTGACGTCGGCGGGAAGCGATGCGTACTCGGTCGTCATCAGCGCGCCCGCCGAGCCCTCCGGGCAGGAGAGGAGCATGCGGATGTCGTGCCGCTCGGCCTTGGCGACGAGGGGCAGGAGCTCCTCGACCAGTTCCGGATCGAGGGCGCGCAGCAGGTCGGCCCGGTTGTCCGGGGCCATGTGCTCGAGGAGCGGGCCGAGATGCTCCCGGTCGCCGGCCTTCACCAGCTCCACCTGCCGGGCGAGCGGGTAGTAGGGAAAGATCTCGGCCTGCCGCTCCACCGTGGCGGCCTCGAGCGTCCGCCACAGCTCGCCGTCGTCGAGGCCCTCGGTGAACTCGGCCACCGTGGCTGGATGGAGTTCCGCCGCGACCTCGCGCAGGCCCGCCACGTCTCCCTCGGCGAGCATCGCCCGGAGTTCCGGAATCAGGATCGGGTTGGCGGCGGGCATGGGACGGGGCGGGGGGTGTGCGTCCGCGGGCGGTCTGCCGGGAGGGCGAGCCTATACTGCTGGCGTGCAACGACCACGAGGCCAGTATGCCATGAATGCCAGCCGAATCGAGCGTCCTGCCCGGCGGGTATGGCGGTTGGCTCTCGCCACTTTGGCCCTGGCGTGCGGGACTGCGGCAGCCGATCCCGATCCGCAGCGCGGGCGGGCGCTGCTTCTGCAGCGTGCCTATCTGCCGGCCGACTTCGACCAGGAGGTGTTTGACGACCTCTGGACTGCCTGGGAGGAGCCGCTGCGGTCCCGGGCGGAGCGGGCGCCGGTCCCCGAGCGGCGCCGGATGGCGATGGACCGCTACGGTCTTCAGCCGCACCCCGATGACCCATCCCGCACGCTCCAGTACGCGGTCGGTCCCGATGGCGGCTGGCACATGAGCTGCCTCGCCTGCCATCAGGGGCAGGTCGGCGGCACGGTGATCCCGGGGCTGCCGAACTCGACCTTCGCGTTGGAGACGCTCACCGAGGAGGTCCGCCTCGTCAAGACCCGGAAGCGGAAGGCGTTCGGCCACATGGACGTCGGGTCGCTGGTGCTTCCGCTGGGCACGACCAACGGCACCACCAACGCGGTGATCTTCGGCATCGCCCTGATGCGGCACCGAGACGCGAATCTCGCCATCGTGCCCCGGCCGCCACGGTTCGACCTCGTGCACCACGACATGGACGCCCCGGCCTGGTGGCATTATCGGAAGCGGCGGACTTTGTATGCCGACGGATTCGCCCCCAAGGGGCACCGGATGCTGATGCAATTCCTGCTCGTCAAGGACAACGGGCCGGAGAAGTTTCACGGGTGGGAGGAGGATTTCCGCCACATCGAGGCCTGGATCGCGTCCCTGCGGCCACCCCGCTGGCCGGGGCCGATCGACAGTGGACTTGCGGCGCGGGGCGAGGACGTGTTTGCCCGGCACTGCGCGGAGTGCCATGGGTCCTACGGGTCGAAGGCCGAGTATCCGGAGCGACTCGTCCCGCTCGACGAGGTCGGCACCGACCGCACGCGACTTGTCGCCCTCTCGGCCCGGGAGCGTGGCGACCTCAACGCCAGCTGGTTCGGTCATTTCGGCGCGGATGCCGCCGGGCTGCGGGAGGCCGGCATCGATATCGAGGCCCGCGGCGCCGGGGCCGGCTATGTCGCCCCGCCGCTGGACGGCATCTGGGCGACGGCCCCCTACCTGCACAACGGCTCCGTGCCGACGCTCTGGCACCTGCTCCATCCCGAAGACCGGCCGGCCGTGTGGCGGCGGACGGCGACGGGGTACGATCGAGAGCGGGTCGGCCTGGACGTGGAGCCGCTCGACGCGCTCCCGGCGGAGCCGCTGCTGCCGGCGGCCCGCCGCGGCTTCTTCGACACGAGGCGCCCGGGCAAGACTGCCGCCGGGCACGATTTTCCCTCCGCGCTGGCGGAGGAGGAGAAGCGGGCCGTGCTCGAATATTTGAAGACGCTCTGACCGGGCGGCGCCGCGGCGGGGCGGCCGACGAACCGCCGATCTGCTACGCTCTTTTTTTCGTTCACGCATCCTGCCGTCGCGGAGATTCCCATGACCCAACTCGAACGTGCCCGCAGCAACGAGATCACCCCCGAGATGCGGTTCGTCGCCGGCCGCGAGGACCTGCCCGAGGAGCTCGTTCGCGCCGAGGTCGCCCGTGGCCGGATGGTGATCCCCGCCAACCGCGTCCACCTCGGCAAGCGGCTCGAACCGATGGGGATCGGGATCGCCGCCCTCACCAAAATCAACGCCAACATCGGCAATTCGGCCGTGACGAGCGACCTGCAGACCGAGCTCGACAAGCTCCACATGGCGGTTCACCACGGGGCCGACACCGTCATGGACCTGTCCACGGGAAAGGACATCGACACGATCCGGCAGGCGATCATCGACGCCTCACCGGTGCCGATCGGCACCGTGCCGATCTACCAGATGCTCGAGGAACTCGGCGGCGACATCGACGACATGAAGCCGCAGCACTTTCTCGACATGTGCGAGAAGCAGGCCAGCCAGGGGGTGGACTACATGACGGTCCACGCCGGGCTGCTCCAGGAGCATCTCCATCTGACGATGAACCGCATCACCGGCATCGTCAGCCGTGGCGGCGCGCTCATCGCCCGCTGGATGATGACGCACCGCCGGCAGAATCCGCTGTACACGCACTTCGAGGACCTGTGCGACATCTTTCGGGAGTACGACGTCACCTGGAGCCTCGGGGACGGCCTCCGGCCGGGCTCGATCGCCGATGCCAGCGACGCCGCCCAGTTCGCCGAGCTCCACGTGCTTGGTGAGCTGACCCGGCGGGCCTGGAAGAAGGGCTGTCAGGTGATGGTCGAGGGGCCGGGGCACGTGCCGATGGACCAGATCGACATGAACGTCAAGCGGCAGATGGAGGAGTGCGACGAGGCGCCGTTCTACGTGCTCGGACCGCTCGTCACCGACATCGCTCCCGGCTACGACCACATCACCAGTGCCATCGGTGCGGCGCTGGCCGGCTGGAGCGGCGCCGCCATGCTCTGCTACGTCACACCCAAGGAGCATCTCGGGCTTCCCGATGCCGAGGACGTCAAGCAGGGGGTGATCGCCTACAAGATCGCCGCCCACGCCGCCGACCTGGCCCGGCACCGGAAGCATGCCCGCGTTCGCGACGACGCCTTGTCACGGGCCCGGTTCAGCTTCGACTGGAACGAGCAGTTCCGGCTGGCGCTCGATCCGGAGACGGCCCGTCGCTACCACGACGAGACGCTTCCGCAGGAGACCTTCAAGAGCGCCCACTTCTGCAGCATGTGCGGGCCGAAGTACTGCTCGATGAAGATCTCGCAGGAGATCCGGGACCTGGCCGGTGCGACGGACGCGCCTGTCGATGCTCCCCTGCCGATCGTCCAGCCGGCGGGCTGACCGCCTGTCGTCCGCGGTCGGGCACGAAGAGCCGAGGGATGAAGCACCGCCCCAGCATTCACGGCGGCCTTGCCCTGGTCCACACGGCCTGCGCCGCGGTCTGCACGGCCTGCGCCGCCGTGCCGGCCTGCGCCGCGCCGCCGTTGGTCGGTGATCCAGGGCAGGGGACCGTCGCGATCGCGACCGGCAGCAGCGCTGCCGCGCAGCACAGCGGCATCACCCGCAGCACGGGCGGCACCTATCACGCCGTGGGGGACGCCGGACCGCCGGCGATCTGGACGCTGGCGATCGACGTCGACGGATCGACCGGCCGCATCCGGTCGGCCGCCGTGACCGGCTCCGTGGCCGCAGCGGTCGGAGCGGATGCCGAGGGCATCGCCTTTCGGCCCGCGACCGACAGCCTCCTCGTGGCCGACGAGGCCGGATCGACGATCCGCGAATTTTCCCGCGCGGGCGGAATCGCCTCCGGCACGGTCCCTTTGCCGGCGGTGTTCGCGCCGGCGAACGTCCGGACCAACCTCGGCATCGAGTCGCTGGCTTGGGGG
>JBKDUV010000169.1:0-7881 GCA_046339335.1 Planctomycetia bacterium
TCGCTCAACAAGCATCCCTTCCTTTCACTCTTCATCGACACACTCGAGCGAGTGAACCCAGATTGGCTTGAAGAGATGCGACAGGAACACGTTCTGCACGATTGGGCGCTCGTCAAGACTGCGCAAACGGTCGAACTAGCCGAGCGGCTCGTAGCGTCTGGATACACTGAAGAGGATGCCGACTCTCAGGCGTTGTCCGACATGCTCCCAAAGACCATCGACGACGAAATGCAGTACACGGATGAAGAAGACCAAGCAGCGGAAGAAGAGACCGCGATGGAAGCTCTCGATTTCTTGATGCGTAACCCCCCTCCGAAGGATTAACTATGCCACTCCAACCCGGAAAGACAATTACCAAAAACGGGAAGACCTACATCCTTAACGAGCACCATCGATGGACGCTCAAGGACAAGCCCGATGCTAATCCTCGTCAGGCCGCACAGCAAACGCCGCAACAAACGCAACAAAGGGCTCAACCGCAATCGCCGGGTGGGCGAACGGTAGACAGAAAAACTTTTGACGACAGCTACGCCAAGCAGTCGCAGCCGAAGTTTGATCCGTCTACGGGCATGAAGATGCCAGGAGCGGAAGACATGAAGCTGGACGAAGCAGCTTTTGCTAAGATTGACTCAGGCCAGATTCATTTAGACATGAAATCGGATCGTAGGATCCAAAAGACGCAATCCGGGTTTCGCGTAAGCGGAATGAAGAGCGATTTTCGTCAGGATCTTTCTCGGGAAGACTTTATCAAAAAGCATGTATCGCAATCACAGCAACAAGCCAAGCCACCGTCGCAGCCATCACAGCCGCCGAAGGCGTCGCCCAAGCTCGTTAAGAGCGGCGTTGAGGATGATCCAAATCACGATGGCGTTGCGGATCAGGCCCGCGTAGGTGTCCCCGCATTCGAGGTTCCACCGCCACCGAAGGAAATTCGCCGTCTTCCCAATTTGACCGGAAAGGCAAAAGCCGCAGAGTCGCATTTCGCGGACGAGTTCGAGCAAGACCCAGACGGCATGGCTGAAAAGGCCCACATCCTGTTTACAGCATCGCTCAAGGAAGGGGACGCACCTGTTTTCGAAACCGATGCCTGCAAGAAGTTGTCGCCGTACTGGCAAAGCACTGACCTGGAGCAGAACCTAGACAAGCGATCAAAGAACCGAGCAACCCTCAACACTGCGTTACACCAGACCGCGAACGCTATCTGCAAGAAAGCATTCTTACATCACTTAGACACGATGGAACGCGGGCAGGAAATACTTGTGACGGTCGGTGGGTGCGGCGCGGGCAAGGGGTTCGCGCTCAAGAATGTCCCGCAAGCGTTGGAACTGAAAAACCGCGCCAATGTTGTCTGGGATTCGGCGGGCGATCAAAATGCTACCGAAAACCCTTGGATTCTCCAGGAAGCAAGAAAACGCGGGCTGCGTGTCGCGTTCGTGTTCGTACATTCCGATCCAAAGGTGTCCTGGGCTGATCCTGGTCGGGGTGTGGTGAAACGAGCCCAGGACCAAAACGACGGGCGCATGGTGGACGCAAAGGTGTTTGCGGACTCTTACGCCCTTGGCGCAAAACATCACGCTGCGTTCATCGCGAGGCATGGTCACGATCCCGATGTAACTAGCGTGATTCTCAAGAACGGAAATCCGCCGATGCTGCTTCCTGGTATGCCAGAGGAAGCTCTACAATACGATCGCCAAGAGTTAGCACAGTTTGCGATCGACACTATCAACAATGATCCTAATGTCCCAGAGCATATTCGCCGAGGTGCATTAGGTGGAACACAAATATGGGAGGATTGATATGAGTCAAGCACCAGATTCCAAGCCGAGCGGGCCAAGCGCAGAAGAGTTTTGGGCAGAGGAGAACGAACGATCGAAGTCCATGGATGATTTTCTGCGGGAAAACAAAATGGGCGGATTTGATCCCAAATACGCGGACGCGGGATTAGACACGGATGACGAGGACGAAGACGATGAATCCGACGACACCAACGACGATGGCGATGCAACCCGGCCAAACAAAGACCCAAAACGGCAAGACCTACCGCCTCAATGAGAATCATCGTTGGGAGTTGGTCGAGTCCGCGCAATCGGTCGCGGCTCGTCGCACACCCTCGAAACCCGCCAAGCCTCACGTCACCGAGACTCCGCAGTTCAAGGCGTGGTTCGGGGACAGCAAGGTGGTGGATGAGAACGGGAAGCCGCTGGTGGTTTACCATGGGACTGGGGCAACCTTCGACACATTCGACACCACCGGAGGCAATGACCTTGGCTCGCACTTCGGGACCGCAGCCCAGGCCAGCGATTTTACTCACCAAGAAGGCGGGCAAATCAAGCCTATGTATTTGAAAATAGCGAGTCCATTACGCTTGCGAGACTTAGGCAGATGGGGATTCGACGAGTTGAAGCCGGAACTAGCTAAGCTCGGAATAACCGTCGAAGATTCGCCTTATCGGCCAGAAACCGCCGACTCTGGCGAGAACTACCGGAGAAAGTTCCAGCGTCAGCAAGAGAACATCTCCAAAGCCTTAAAGTCAGCAGGCTATGACGGCATAGTGTACCGAAACGAAAACGAGGGCGGCGACAATGCAAATAGCTACATAATCTTTGAGCCCATGCAGGCGAAATCCGCCACCGGCAACCGAGGCACGTTCGATCCGTCTACTGGCAACATCTTGCTGTCCACCGCACCCCGCCAAACCAAGAAGGGCAGCATACTCGACCGAATCGTCGGACGCAGCCTGATCGCCTCCGAGGGAGCCGCACAGACCGTCCGAACGCGGATCATGGACGCGCTCTGGAAGAAGCGATCCTTCCCGATCCCGCAAATCCTGGCGTGGCTACCAACACCACTCGGGCGATTCCGCACCTTTGTCTACCGCCACATCCGCGACTCGTTCCTGTACTCCTGGACGGCGGGGATGGATTACCTCTACCGCAACTTCCCGCCATGGCTGGCGAAAGAGTTCGAAACCACCATCCGGCAAACACCGCCCCAAAAGCCACCGAAACCACCATTCCCGCGTTTCACGTTCTTCGACGAGTCAGACGACGCATTGCGGTTCCCGCTCATTGAGATAGCAGCCAAGCGACTTGCCGAGCGAAACATCATGACCCGCCAGCAATGGGAGGCGGTGGATAAATACGCGCAGGAGCGAGCGTTCTTCATCACGGCTCCGATTTCGACCGACACCATCGACCGCATCCGAAACGTCCTGGTCTACGACGTGGACGAGGGGACGAGCCGCAAGGGATTCGAGAAGGCCGTCAGTGAGGCTCTCGATGGCTCCCCCATCGGACGAGCCCACTTGGAGAACGTCTACAGAACCAACCTCCAAGCAGCATTCCGCGATGGAAGGGAGACCTTGGCATCAAACCCGATCGTCGCAGCCGCGTTTCCCTACCAAGCCTACGACGCGATCCGAGACACGCGAGTCCGCCACGATCACCTAGAGATGGAGTCCCTCGGGCTCGATGGGACGAACGTGTTTCGTCGGGACGATCCCGTATGGGACTACTTCACCCCACCATGGGACTACAACTGTCGGTGCGGAGTGAATCTGCTCACGATCGACGCAGCCGCCCGCGCAGGAGTGCGAGAAGCCAAGGAGTGGCTGCGGACGGGCAAGCCACCAATCGCACCTGAGTACCGCATCAGCGAGGTTCTCAAGCAAGTGCGACCGAACCCGAATTTTGGATCTAGGGGACTGGTCTATGCCTGAAGCGCCACCGCCACCCGCGCAGCAACGGATCATTATCAGGGAATCCGAGGGCGCAAAAAAAGAGTACGGCGTGTTCGTCGCTCGCGGGAAGTCGCTGCTCAACCGAGTGATCTTGAAACGGTTCGGCCTGCACGAAGTGCATGTGTGCGTCTCGGTAGCCGACGCCAAAAAAATCCTTAAACGTGAGATCGGATCGACCCTGGAGTGCGTCATCAAGGACACCACTCGCGCCAGCGACGGCGGGCCGGACACCGAAATCCGACTCTTTCCACTCGTACCACGGCGCGCGAAGTTTGTGGCGCTCAACATGGTGCAAGTCGAGTTTGTGGTCGGCTCTATCAATTTCGCGGACATTCGTAACCCGCCTTCGACTTGGTCATCTGTGACCGACGCCGAATCGATCTACGAAAATCAGGGAGTGACGAATCTTGAGCAGGATTCCGATTTGCTCCTTGAATACCACGTTGCCGAAACGATCGACCCGACCACGGACTTTTATGTCGGCGAGTATAAACTCGGTGAGTTCACGCTGCATTCCTCGGTTCCCGAAGCGACGCGCCAAGCGGCATCTATTGGTTTCCACCAGTACACCCGTAACAGCCATCTTATCAATCGATTGCGTACACTTGGCGCGATGACTGGGACTGTGATATGGGCCGATCTTGAGGCATATCCTGGTAGGTGGCGAATCGAACTAGCAGGCGAACCGCAAGCGAATCTCCAGGCCGCGCTAGATGTTGGCACACCGGCAAAACGGTATGTAATCCAGCGGTACGAGGATTTGGAATGGACGTGGGTAGTCCCAAGAATAGGCCAAGATGGATTCCTAATGCGAAGCAACTATATTTCGCCGTTTCGCCAGTTCCCCGAAAATTCCGTGGCGAACTTGGGATTGACACAGCCCGCGTTCTACAGACCGCCCATGGGTGGGGCTGGAGCAATGTTTCATTTTTCCTCGCTGGTGATGCCACCGATTGTTTTGCGAACCTTGGTTGGGATCGGACATTCGGCCGCGCAGGCGATGCTTGACACTCAGGCAGTGACTTACGAACGATGCGTGAAAGCAGCCGAAAGAACGGTCAAAGGCTACTTCCGCGCTTCGAGACGCACCGAGCGAATTGAGATGGGTGGGTATTTCTCGGTCCCCCTGGGATCCGAGGTGGCGCAAGTCACCTACCAGAGCGGTCGCACAATTGTTGATTTGCGGGACGAATCGCTTCCGATGTGGCCGAGGATACCCTCGCAATCCACACCGCAATGGGGAGCCATGCTAGTAACGATCACGGACAAAACCAGCACTGCGGGGGTGTTTCTTGGAGCATACGCCGCGCCTCACGGCGGACGCTGGAGCCCCGCAGCCTACGTCAACACTAGCGGCGGCTTCGATCAGCGACCAGTGATCGCGGAGGACAAGTTAGGAATGTTCCCGTGGCTGGATGTTGGCGACCAAGTCTTAGCCATACATGACGGTGATCGCGCGATAATACTGCAAACAACCTTGAGTGCCGACGTGGAGGTGATATGAGCCGCATTGCGCCAAATCTAGCAAAAGACAATCTCGACGTATCCCCTCTTGGGAACGAATTTTCCAAAACGAATCGACAGCACATTCGCGTGCCGTTTTCGGCACGGGGAATAAAGTTTGGAACGCTGAGTCTGCCGAGGCCGCACAATAACTTGTCGCACACATCGTCCTCATTCACGTCTGATTACGATCCCGATGACCCTCGCATAGATCCTCCATTTATCAGGGAAGAGCCGTGGACACGCCCCGCACTAGCCGATCCTATCGGGCACCTTTATGAAGACGATCCATCATGCAGCAGAGACGTGGCTGGAGCACATGGTCACATCGGGGGGAACTTCACGCAGAACTGGTACAGCTTGTATGCCTTAAACAATCTCAATTTCGCAAAGCATGTAGGTTTGAGCCAAAACGAATGGGCCATGAATCGGTCCAAAGCGGAATGGGAGTCAGGAACGGCGATTCGCAGATACTACCCTTCAACGCGCTTTACGCCGGCAGAAACGCCGGACATTCTCAACCCGTCGTCTATCGTTGTGCGCTACGTCCTAACGGGAAGCAATTCCTCTTTTAATTTTAACCAGATGCATTCGATTACAGCGCGAATTCGGCGCGACGATCTGATTGGCGTGTCAACGCTGTCCGGACCAAATTTACAGAGCAGTATGTGGCCAACCCTTGTGTCCGAATTCCATCCAATGAGCACTTATCAGTCTCCAAAACCCGCAATGGGGTATCGCGGGCGGTATTGGGTTCGCATACAGCGAGATTTCTTCGGTGCTCTTGAAAATGTCATGGAGGTTCGCACTTATCAACTTTTGCAAGATCGCGACGCCGAAAACAGCTATATTCGGCGGCGCTATCTTTGGGTGGATTCGGCGGGTGGCGTTAAAGATCGAAGAATGATGACACGATTGAAAAAGGTGCAGTTGAGAACCTTCATCGTGCAAACATGGCGCAGGCAGTGGATTGATGACGGCGCTGGAGGCGCGATCCCATTGCCGGATGGTGTGCCTCCAGTGGTTCACCGCACAGGGGCAGAGTTTAGCGGTGATCGCAACGCAGAATTACCAGTAGTTCCATGGATCACCGGAGAGTATCCTGGACATCCTACGTTTAATTTTTCAGCTTTTGAGGAGGCTTGCGACAACGGCGATGATGCGGCCATTTCTACACTTGTTACGGCATCCACGTTTCCGGGCGTGGGCATGGACGTGCCGTCTCAAGCACAGTACCGATGGCATGAGATGCGATTCCAGCCTTCTGCGCCAACTTTTAGTTCAGAGACGAAACGCATCATCGGGCGGTCGCATCGAGTAGACAGCAAGGATTCCGCTAGTAAACCTTCTGGACACCCAAAATGGCTTCAAGGTCTATTACCATGGTACGGAGATGAAATACCAAGATACAGTTTACCCGTCGGCGAAGAGTATGCGGAAAACGCCGGTCCAGGCGATTTCCCGATCTTGCACCGGCCAAACGCCGCAGAAGATTTCGAAATTCACTATCCAGCGGATCCAGCCTCCAGCACTTCGCAGCGCGATTTCACATCTCAAACCCTTGCTGGCGAAACAATTCGAATCAGTGTAGCCTCGGTTGGTATCTATTCCGATTCCGATGTGACTTACCACCCTCTGGCAGACGTGCCTGAGATAACGTCAACTGCACGGTTTGATCGCTTTCGAAAGCGCATTATCACCCAAACCGCCGTTCCCGCATTGAATGCGGCTACCATAATCAGCGATCCAAAATGGATTTGGGATCACAACCA
The DNA here is from genome assembly GCA_046339335.1 of Planctomycetia bacterium. Classification (GTDB taxonomy): domain Bacteria; phylum Planctomycetota; class Planctomycetia; order Pirellulales; family UBA1268; genus QWPN01. Next base: position 7,015 of record JBKDUV010000169.1, read on the forward strand.
CGCATTGGCAGGGCAGGGATATGTTCCGGTCACTGCCACCGCGCAGCTACAGCCGGGATACTACGGTCCAGTCGGACGAGCAGCGGACACGCAAATTAAAAAAGCGATCATGGTGAGGAAAGTCATACACACATGGATTGCCGACAACTCCATGTTGGGGGGATATATTCAAAAAACTCCGCAATCGATCGAGGTAGAGCCCGCTTGGGGAGCATCGCCAGGATTTACAGAACAAACATTCTTTTTCGTGCCTAAGGCGGACTGGACGTATGATCGTCGTTGGAGCGGAAATACTTCGACTCCAGGAGAGCCAAATTCAAACTTCTCCTTCTTTACCCAACAATACTACGACAGCATTACACCGAGACTTGACCGAATGTTTACGTGGTCGAACGTGCGATCGGTCGAAGGCTGGAACCCAAAAGTCAAGCCAACCGCGAACCCTGCGACAGTCGATTTTGTGCAAGGTGGCACAACTTACAAAACGCTGACGTTCCAAACGTCAGTTCCCAGCGGCATAGTGCTTGCCTCCCGCGTACAGTCCCAGACTCTTAGCGTAAAGAATCTAGTGATAGCATGGACTCCACAGGCACAAACAATTTCGTTTTCGATCCCCCTAGACAGCGACCTCGGGCAGTGGACCTTTACCGTGCGGGCTTTCGATGGGTTGAACTACAGCGATCCCGTGCCGGTCACGGTAAGAGTCATGCCAGCTTTTCCCTAAGCCGCAGGCGGTTCCGGCGGAAGCCTACCCGACTTGATCGATCGCGAATCAATGTAGTGGCGGCGAACGGTTCGCGTCCCCGAGATGTGTCCCAAAGATTCCGCCGCTGCCGATTCCCCCTCGGCAGTGTAGACCTGGGTGGC
>JBKDUV010000170.1:0-5810 GCA_046339335.1 Planctomycetia bacterium
GGCCGGCAGGTCGGCGGCCGACTTCTCCAGCTCCTCGGGCGCGTGGAGAAACAGCCGGGCGGCGCCCGAGCCGAGGCCGCCGGCCGTGGGCCGCGCGGCCGGCTGGCCCGCCAGCGCCGCCGTCCCCTGGACCGCCGGTGCGGCCGCTTGCGGCTCCAGTCCCGCCCGGCCGAGCAGGGCTTCCAGTCCGCGTCCCAGTCGTCGTTCCCTACTCACAGTCGCGCACCTCCATGCAGAGCTCCGTGTAAGCCCGCGCTCCCGGTGAGCGCGGCGCGTAATCGATGACACTGCGGCCGTGGCTCGGGGCCTCCGCCACCGCCACGTCGCGCGGGACGACCGTCTCGAAGACGATCTCGCCGAAGAAGTCGCGGACCTCCGCCTCGACCTCGGCGGTGAGTTCGAGCGCCGCGTCGTGCATCGTGAGCACGATGCCACTGAAGGAGAGCCGGCCCGGCCGCTCCGCCATCACGTCGCGGATCACCTCGATCATCTGCGTCAGCCCCTCGAGCGCGAAGTACTCGCACTGGATCGGCATCAGCACCTCGGTGGCCCCGGCCAGCGCCGTCCGCGTCAGTTCGCCGACCGACGGGGGGCAGTCGATGAGGCAGTAGTCCCAGGCCGCGAGCCCGCGGGCGAGGTGCCCCTCGAGCACCGCCGCTCCGGCCCGGGCCTGGGCGGCGATCCGCTCGACGTCGCGGACGCTCCGGCTGCCGGGCAGGACGGCGAGGCCCGGCACCGCCGTCTCGACGAGCGACTCGCGGAGCGGCAACTCGGAGACGAGCGGGTGGGTGGCGGCGGGGGCGATCCCGAAGCCGGTCGTGGCGTTGCACTGCGGATCGAGATCGACCAGCAGCGTCCGCATCCCGCCGCGGGCCAGGCCGGCCGCGAGGTTCGACGCGGTGGTCGTATTGCCGACGCCTCCCTTTTGGTTGGCCACGCAGAGAATCCTTCCCACGCGCAGAATCCCTTCCGTCGTTCGCACACGCACGAGCGGTGCCCACGGAATATCGGCGTGCGCAGGAAGAACCGTCACGCTACGCCCGTCGGCCCGCCAGAACCGACTCAGCGCGCAAGGTCCGCGCCGCCGTTTCACGTGAAATGTCAGCGTCTACCCAAAAGCCACAGCCTGCCCAGGCCGTGCGGAGCGCCGGGTTTCACGTGGAACTCACTGAACCTCCGGACGAGGCGGCACTCCGCTCGCAAACCCGCCCCCCCATCAACAGCCGCCGCCGAACCGTGTCAGTCGAGCGGATTGAACACCAGGCCGCTGGCGAGCTTGGGATAGAAGTAGGTGCTCTTCGCCGGCATCCGCTCCCCCGTCTCGCTCACCTTGCGGATGTCCTCGACGCTGGCGGGCATGACGAGGGCGGCGAGCGGGTACCTGCCCGTGGCGAGCCCCTCCTCGACCTCGCGGACGAGGTGCACGTAGCCTGGGGTCGGGATCTGCTTGGCCCCGAGCAGCTCGCCGATCACGAGCCGGTGGAGGATCGACACGCCGAGGCTCCGCCAGGCCGGGCCATGGTCGGCGGCGATCGCATCCATCCGGGCCCGGCCGGCGGGAGTGATCGTGGCCAGCGTCCAGACCTTGTCTCCGGCGGTGTAGAGCCCGAGCACCCCCTGGTTGCCCTCCAGGTCGATCGCCGACCAGACGTGCCGGGCGGCCTCGGGCCCCTGGCCGACGGCCCGGGTCGTGAAGCAGTTCCCGAGCTTGGCCGCCAGTTCCGCCGCGTTGGCGACCGCCGGCTCGACGAACAGCCGGTGGGTGGGGAGGACGACGAGCCCCGGGTCGCTCATCCCCACGAGCATCATGAGCACGAAGTTGGCAGGGTGGTCGCTGGGGAGCGGGGCCCCGCCATGCTCGGCCACCCAGGCCGCCGCCACCTCGTCCCGGTAATTGCAGGCGGTCTCGTAGCGGTGGTGGCCGTCGGCGATGAACACCGGCTTCGGCCCCATCAGCCCGGCGACCTTGGCCGCCACCGTCTCGTCGGCGACCGGCCACATCCAGCTCCTGACGCCGAGGTGGTCGGTCGCCTCGACCGGAGGCTGACCGGCGACGGCGGCATCGAGGATCTTTTGCACCTCGCCGGCAGGATCGGGGTAGAGGCCGAACACCTGGCTGAGGTTGGCCCGGCAGGCCCGGGTGAGGAGCAGCCGGTCCTGCTTGGGGCCGGACATGGTCTCCTCGTGGGGGTGAATGTTGCCGGTGCCGAACCGTTCCAGGCGGACGCGGGCCATGACGCCACGGCGGACGTGCCGCGTCCCCTCGACCTCGAACTCCTGGTGGTAGACGTAGAGGACGGCGGCCGGCTCCTGCATGATCACCCCCTGCTCGCGCCAGTCGCGCAGGAAGCGGGCGGCCCGGGTGTATTTGTTGCTGCGGTCGTTGTCCCCCGGCTCCTCGCGATTGAGTTCGAGGCGGATGACATTGGCGGGGTGCTGCTCGTAGAGCCGGGTCTGGAGGGCGGCGTCGATGACGTCGTAGGGGGGCGCGATGACCTGCGACAGGGCACCGACGTGCGTGGGGTCGTAGCGGAGGCCGCGGAGTGGCGCGACGGAGGGCATGGGGAGGCTTCCTCGGGACGGGTGTCGGGTGACGATTTCGAGCCCGCGATGGTAGCAGAAAGGTGCCCGGCGGACTGCCCTTCGAGGTCTCGTACGCTGCCGCCGCCGGGCTGGCGGCTGTCTCCTCGCTGGGATATTTCGCCTCGACGTTCGATGGCAGCTCGCGCCTCTCCCGGTGGAGGCGAAATCTCCAACGCTCGTCGAGCAGCCGCCAGCCCGGCTCCGTCTCCGTGTCGCGACCACGGAGCCTCACGATTTCGTTTCCCGTGAAACGGCCCAAAGCCCGGGTTCGTGAGTCCCCGTCAAGGAGGGGTCGCCCATGCCCTGAGAGCCGGCGTGTGCCGACAAGCGCAGCCAGGATGGCGCAGCGTAGGCGGCATCGAGAGAGCGGATGCCACGATGGCATCCGCGAACGTCCGGCGACGGGGCTGGGCGACCCCGACCCACGCCGGTCATAGGCCTGACCCCGCGGCGCCCGGTCGATACCAGGCTCGCCATGCGTCGCCACGACGGCGACGCGTCGGTCACAGGCAACCGGCCGGTTGCCCGCGACCGACCAGGGGCTGCGAAGGCCAGGGATGGCTTCGCAGCCCCGCACTGAGCCGCCGGAGGCGGCTCAGTAGCGATAGTACGGGGGCTTGAACGGACCCTCGACCGGCACGTGCAGGTACTCGGCCTGCGCCGACGTCAGCTTCGTGAGCTTGACGCCCAGCTTGTCGAGGTGCAGCCGGGCCACTTCCTCGTCGAGCTTCTTGGGAAGCATGTGGACGCCGACGTCGTACTTGTCGGTCTCCGTCCAGAGGGCGATCTGGGCCAGCACCTGATTGGTGAAGCTTGTGCTCATCACGAACGACGGATGGCCCGTCGCACAGCCCAGGTTCACCAGCCGCCCCTCCGCCAGCACGATCACGCTGTTGCCCGAGGGGAGCGTGTAGCGGTCGACCTGCGGCTTGATCTCCACCTTCTTGATGCCCTTCGTGTTCTCCAGCCAGGCGACGTCGATCTCCAGGTCGAAGTGGCCGATGTTGCAGATGATGGCGTCGTTCGGCATCTTCTCGATGTGCCGGCCGAGAACGACGTCCCGGCAGCCCGTGGCCGTGACGAATATCTGGCCCCGCGGGGCGGCCTCCTCCATCGTGGTCACCTCGTAGCCCTCCATCACCGCCTGCAGGGCGTTGATCGGGTCGACCTCGGTGACGATCACGCGGGCCCCGAGGGCCTTCATCGCATGGGCACAGCCCTTGCCCACGTCGCCGTAGCCGGCGACCACGACCACCTTGCCGGCCACCATCACGTCGGTGGCCCGCTTGATCCCGTCCGCCAGGCTCTCGCGGCAGCCGTAGAGGTTGTCGAACTTGCTCTTCGTGCAGGAGTCGTTGACATTGATCGCGGGGAGCTTGAGCTCGCCGTTCTCGTGCATCTGGTACAGCCGGTGGACGCCCGTGGTCGTCTCCTCCGACAGCCCGCGGATGCCGCCGAGCAGTTCGGGGTACTTGGTGTGGACCATGGCCGTCAGGTCGCCGCCGTCGTCGAGGATCATGTTGAGCGGCTCGCCGTCGGGAAAGAACAGCGTCTGCTCGATGCACCAGTCGAACTCGTCGTTCGTCATCCCCTTCCAGGCGTAGACCGGAATACCGGCCTTGGCGATGGCGGCGGCGGCGTGGTCCTGGGTGGAGAAGATGTTGCAGCTGCTCCAGGTGACCTCGGCGCCCAGTTCCTTGAGCGTCTCGATGAGCACGGCCGTCTGGATCGTCATGTGGAGGCAGCCGGCGATCCGGGCCCCGGTGAGCGGCTTGGTACGGCCATACTTCTGCCGAAGCGCCATCAGGCCGGGCATCTCGTTCTCGGCCAGCATGATCTCCTTGCGGCCCCACTCGGCTTGCGAGAGATCGGCGACCTTGTAGGGGAGACGCGTTTCGACGTGGGCCACGGGAACCTCCTGGGAAGAGAGACGAAAGGGCGGCCGGAACGGGGGTCGCCAACGTTGTCTTATACTAGGCCCGCGGGTCCGATGGCAAAGGGTGCGTGTTCGTGCCCCGGTTCCCCGCGAAGGCCCCGCGGGCGGCCGCAACGAAGGCCCGCACCAGTGCCGAATCCTTCACGCCCGGGCCTGATTCGACACCGCTGGCGACGTCCACGGCGCAGACGCCGGTCCGACCGATGGCTGCCGCGACGTTCTCGGGCGTAAGACCCCCCGCAAGGGCGTGCTGCACGGGCAGCGGCCCGGCGGCGACGAGCGCGTCCCAGTCGACGCGGGCACCGGTGCCACCGAGGCTGCCGGCCCCGGCCCCGCGCGGCGGGCTGGCATCGACGAGCACGAGATCGGGCACCCGCCCGCGCTCGGCGGCGGCGGCGAGCCAACGCCGGGCGCCGGCGAGCCCGTCGGCCCCGAGCCGCACGGCCCTGATCAGGCCGATGCCGGCGAGGGCGGCGCAGACCCCCGGCTCGTCGACCGGCAGCCCGGCCGCCTCGGCCACGGACAGGCAGCCGTGCAACTGGATCGCATCGAGCCGCAGGTCGCGGGCCACCGCGAGTATGTCGGCCGGCGCCGCGCCGGCGAAGACACCCACGCGCACCACGCCGGCCGGCACGGCCGCCGCGACGGCACGGCCGCGGTCGCGGTCGAGGCAGCGCGGCGAGCCGGGAACGAAGTTGAGCCCGATCGCGTCGGCGCCCGCCGCGGCGACGACGACCGCGTCGGCCGGCGTCGTGACGCCGCAGATCTTCACGTGGAACATGTCGCTGCGCGAGGCTCGGGGTGCGGGATAACTGACCGGGAGATCGTCGCTGCAGACGACGCAGCCACGCCGGCTGCGATGCCACGGACGGCAGAAGCGGCGCCACCCGTCGCGGGCGGCCCCGTCTTCGCCACCCGCAGAGTCTACGGCCCGGGCACGAGGTGGAGGAAGCCACGCCCGGCGGTCGAAACCAGAGACAGCCGTCCGCAGCGGATGGTGCCGCTCCAGGAGACCACCCCCGCGATGCACTCCCACCGTCGGCATCCCTCGTCCCGACCGTTCATGGCCGCCCCGCGGACCCAGTTCTACCACCCGGCGAAGGTCATCGACGCGGCGCTGCACGACACGGAACGGGCCATCCGCCGGGCCGAGGGGATCTCGATCGTCGTCGGGCAGCCGGGCACGGGGAAGTCGATCCTCCTGGCGATGCTCGCCGAGCACGTGCGGGACGACTTCGACGTCGCCCTGCTGTCCGGCGCCCGGATCTGCACCCGCCGCGCCCTCTGGCAG
>JBKDUV010000171.1:0-8963 GCA_046339335.1 Planctomycetia bacterium
CGCGATGTTCCCGGAGCCGCTCGCCGTTCGGCTTGCCCCGCTCCTCCGCCGCCCGGAGCAGCGTACGGGCGTTGGCGAAGAACGCCGAGTGAAACCCCTGTCCTCCCTCGAGCATCCGATAACGGGTCGCGACCTTCGCCAGCCCGGCCTCCGCCTCCTCGATCCGCACGTAGGCGGAAGGACGGCTGTCGAGCCCGCCCTCGTAGCGGGTGCGGGAGGCGGTCTCGGTCCGCTGCTTGGCCCCCAGGACCGCCGGGTCAAGCAGGCCGGCGAGCACGCCCCGCTGCCGCTTGCGGTTGTTCTGGACGCCAAAGAGTTCGTCGTTTGCCTGCCGCGCCTCCTCGGGCCCCTCCGCCGCATACGAGGCGAGCGTTGTCTCCAGACGCTCGAGCGTCTGGTTGAACGCGGGCACGGTGCGGTCGCGCATGGCGCGCAGTTCCGCGAACGTGTTCGCGCGATCGGTCCGCCCCGGATGCCCCGCCACGAAGACCAGATCCCCTGCGGCCACCGGCTTCGTCCCCCAGCGCAGATGGTGCGGCACCCGCGCCGGCTTGCCGTTCTCGTAGGCGCGAAAAAAGCAGGCGTCGAGGTTGTACCGCGGGAACTCGAAGTTGTCGGCGTCGCCGCCGAAGAAGGCGATCTGCTTCTCGGGGGCGAACACGAGCCGCACGTCGGTGTACTTGCGTGACCTGTAGAGATGATAGGCGCCACCCTGGTAGAGCGTCACGACGTCGCTCCGCAGTCCCGTCGCGGCCAGCGACTCCTTCTCGATGTCCGCGGTCACCCGGCGGCGGGCCGCGGCCGCCGCTTCGGCGTCCATGTCCCGCTTCACCGCCTGCTGCACCCGGTCGGTCACGTCCTCGATCGACACCAGCACGTTGAGCTCGAGGTCGTGGCACTTGAGTTCGTCGTCACGCGTCGCCGCGGCGAAGCCGTCGCGCATGTAGTCGTGCTGTTCATTCCCCAGCTTGGCGATCGCATCGGCACCGACGTGGTGGTTGGTGAGGACGAGACCCTCGGCCGAGACAAACGAGCCGGAACCGCCCGAACTGAAGCGAACCGACGCCTGCTGGAGGTGCTCGAGCCAGGCGGGCGAAAGCGTCGCGGCATGTTCCTTTTCCAGGATGGCGCGGGGGGGCTGGTTGAAGAGCCACATTCCCTCGTCGGCGGCCGCGGGGGCCGCCACCGGCAATGCGGTTCCGGCGATCGCACAGACAACCAAGAGCCGACCGATCGCCTGCGGCCGAACGCGTGTCGCAAGAAGTGTATTCATGCTCGAAAGCCTACCCGATCCGGCGGTCGTCGCCATGCCCGTTGACAACTACTGTACAGATGTTTATACCTAGTCGCTGACGATACCGAGAGACGCCCTCTGCCACCCCGCCACGAAAGGACACCCTGCCATGCTCGCCCGCCTGCAGACATTTTCCCTGTTCGGCATCGACGCAGTTCCCGTTGACGTGGAGGTGGACGTCTCGGGCGGGGCTTTGCCGACGACGGTGCTGGTCGGCATGCCCGATGCCGCGATCCGGGAGAGCACCCACAGGGTCGCGCGGGCGATGGTGAACTCGGGCTTCAACCGGCCGAACGACCGGATCGTCGTCAATCTCGCGCCGGCCGCACTCCCCAAGCAGGCCGCGACCTTCGACCTGCCGATCACGCTCGGCATCCTCGCCGGCAGCGGACAATTTTCTTCCGATCGGCTGCTCGACTACGCCGTTGTCGGCGAACTTTCGCTCGAGGGCTCGACGCGGCCGGCCCGGGGCGCGCTCTCGATTGCCATGGCGGCGGCGATGCAGGCCCGGCATCCGTCGGCGGCCGGCAGGCCGCTCAAGGGCGTGGTCGTGCCCGCGGCAAGTGCCACGGAGGCCGCCGTCGTCGAGGGAATCGAGGTCATTCCCGTCTCGTCGCTGACGGAAGCGGTGCAGTTCTTTGCCGGCGACATCACGATCCCGCCGGCGCCACCCCGCGTCGATGAATGGTTCGACCGGTTCGCGACCTACGACGTCGACTTCGCCGACGTGCGCGGCCAGGAGGCTGCGAAGCGGGCACTCTGCGTGGCTGCCGCCGGCCAACACAACTGCCTCATGGTCGGTCCTCCGGGAGGGGGCAAGACGATGCTCGCAAAGCGGGTGCCGACGATTCTCCCCCAGCTCTCCGCGGCCGAGTCGATCGAGACGACGCGAATTTACAGTGCGCTCGGGCTCTTGCAGCCCGGGCAGCCGCTCCTGGCGACCCGTCCCTTCCGCGCGCCGCACCACACGATCAGCGAGGCGGGACTCATCGGCGGCCGGTCGGTGCCGATGCCCGGAGAGATTTCCCTGGCGCACAACGGCGTGCTTTTTCTCGACGAACTTCCGGAGTTCAACCGCCGGACGCTGGAAGTACTCCGCCAGCCGCTCGAAGACGCCCGAATCACGATCAGCCGCGCCAAGTGCACCACGTCTTTTCCGGCCGACTTCATGCTCGTCGCGGCGCTCAATCCCTGTCCGTGCGGCTACCGGGGCGATCCGCGTCGCGAGTGCCAATGCTCGGTGCCCCAGGTTGAAAAGTACATGGGCAAGGTATCAGGACCGCTGCTCGACCGGATCGACATCCACCTCGAGGTGCCGGCCGTTCCCTTCCGTGAACTGTCCGCCAGCCGGGCGGGCACCTCGAGTTCACAGATGCGCGAGGCGGTCCTTGCGGCCCGTCTCCGCCAGGCCCGTCGCTTCGACGGCCGGGGCACCCGTTCCAATGCCCGGATGAACAGTCGCGAAGTGCGGGAATTTTGCCGCCTCGATCCTCCAGCGGCCGAGTTGCTTCGGGCCGCCGTGGCAGACCTCGGCCTCTCGGCCCGGGCCCACGACAAAGTCCTGCGTGTTGCCAGAACGATCGCCGATCTCGACGCCGCCGACACAATCGCCTGTCAGCACGTCAGCGAGGCGATCAACTACCGGTTACTCGACCGCGGCCTGTGGCACTGAGGCATGTCCCTTCCCGGATTTCCTCGCGACCAGGATTTCCTCTCGACCAGCCGCCGCGGCTTTGCGACACTCCGGCAATGGCCGGCTCGATCGATTCGCCATCCGTCCGCCAACTCCCCCGCCGACTGATCGGCGGGGCCGCGGTGCTTGCCTGCCTCGGCATCGCAGCGCTCGCGATCGACGTCCCGGTCGCCACCTGGATGCGCACGCATCGTCCGCCTAGAGAGATCACGCGGCTCCTCAACTTCAGCGAGGCATTCGCCCATGGCACCGGCGTGGCGGTATTCCTCATTGCCGTCGTCGCGATCGATCCCTCACTCCGCCCCGGGGGACGCGCCGGCGGCAGGGACTGGAGCAACTTTGTCCGGATGGTGTCCGCTGCCTACGCGGGGGGCATCGCGGCCAACGTCATCAAGGCGATGGTCGCCCGGGTCAGACCGCGGGCCGCCGACTTCGTTGACCTGCCCGGCGTCATGGCGACGTTTGGCGATGGGGCGCTCGCTCTGGCAGATCCCGGTTCCTCAGATCTGGCCAGTTTTCCTTCCGGGCATGCTGCGACAGCCGCCGGCCTCGCTGCGGCACTGGCCTGGCGCTACCCCCACGGCGGCTGGTTCTTTGCCGCCATCGCCGCCTTGTCAGGGCTGCAACGGATCGTCGCATCTGCTCACTATCCAAGCGACGTCTGTTGCGGTGCCGCGCTCGGGCTACTGATGGCAGCCGCATGCCTGTCTGTCATCCCCCGCTCCCGCCCACGATCGGGGTCCGGTATGGCGTCCGGTATGACGTCCGGTATGGATTGAACCGGGGCAGGCGGGTAGACTCGAAAGCGAGTTTGGGACTGATGCACGTGCACGTCCGCGGTTTCCATCCCCTTCTAAGATCTGTGGGATCCCGCTCATGCCCGCCCGAAAAAAAATTAACAAGGCTACGGATTCCGCTACCGCGGTCAGTGAGCCGACAACGGGCAAGCGCATTCTCCTCGTCGACGACGACCCCGAGATCGTGGAGTCGATGCGGACCGTGTTGGAGTCAAGGGGCTACTCGGTTCTCGTGGCCCGTGACGGCAACCAGGGGGCCGTGATGGCAGAACGGGACGCCCCGGACCTGGTGGTCCTCGACATGATGATGCCCAAACGTAGCGGCTTCATCGTGCTCGAACGGTTGCGGCGGACCAAGCCCGACCCGGTCCGCGTGATCATGATCACGGCGAACGAGGGCGCCCGCCACAAGGCCTACGCCGAGATGCTGGGCGTGGACGACTACATCCGCAAGCCGTTCCCGATGGACAGGCTGCTTGACAGCGTCGATCGGCTGATGTCCTGACACGCGGCATGGCCAAGTCGGGCAATTCAGGCAGGATGCGCCGTCAATTCTTGGCGTTGACCCACTTTGCGCCAGAATTTAGATTCCGGCGGAGATTCGTGTTCTTCCCAAGTGACAGGTTTTGCCTTGGCCCAGCAGCACGCTCCATCGCCGTCCCGCGATGACCTCAAAGAGCGGGTTCGCGACGCCGTCGACATCGTCGATTTGGTGGGAGGTTACATCTCGCTGAGGCGGGCCGGCCGTGGTCTCGTCGGCCTCTGTCCGTGGCACGAAGACTCGCGTCCGAGCCTGCAGGTCAACCCGGAGCGGCAGACCTTCCGCTGCTGGGTCTGCGACGTCGGCGGCGACGTCTTCAATTTTCTCATGCGGATGGAGAAACTCGAGTTTCGCGAGGCCCTCGAGCAACTGGCCGATCGGGCCGGCGTCGAACTCCCACGCAGCCGTGTTGGCCTGCCCACCGACGACAAGGCCGCCCTGATCCGCGTCTGCACCTGGGCCGCGGAGCGGTTTCACTCCTGCCTGCTCTCCGCTCCCGAAGCCGGCCCGGCCCGCGAATATCTCGCCGGCCGTGGTCTCGAGCGGCGGACAATCGACCGCTTCGAACTCGGCTTCGCGCCCCAGTCGTGGGACTGGCTCATCCGCCAGGCCGCAGCGGCCGGCATCCCGACGGCCGACCTCGTCCGCGCCGGACTCGCCGTCGAGCGGCAGGAGCGCAGTGGCCATTACGACCGATTTCGCGGCCGGGCCATGTTCCCGATCCGTGATCCCCAGGGGCGCTGCGTCGCCTTCGGCGGCCGCGTTCTCCCCGGATCCGACGATCCGGCGAAGTACATCAATTCACCGGAGACGCCCCTCTTTTCCAAGAGTTGCATGCTCTACGGTCTCGACACCGCCCGCCAGGCGATGACCGCATCTCGTCGGGCCGTAGTGGTCGAGGGCTACACCGATTGCCTTGCCGCCCGCCAGGCGGGCATCGGCGACGTGGTCGCCGTGCTCGGCACGGCACTCGGCGAACGGCATGCCAAGTTGATTCGCCGGTACGCCGACCGGATCGTGGTGCTCCTCGACGGAGACGACGCCGGCCGCAGGCGTGCCAACGAGATCCTCGACGTGCTCCTCGCGGAACCGATCGACGTCCGGATCGCGCGGCTGCCCGCCGGCGTCGATCCCTGTGAATTCGTCCTCGAACGGGGCAGCGATGCTTTCGAGGCGATCGTGGCGGCGGCGATCGATCCGCTCGACTACCGCATGGAAGAGGCGCTCGCCTCGCTCGCTCCTGATGCCGGGGACGACGCCGCCCTGGCGGCGCTCGAAAGCGTGCTCCGGGCGGTGGCCCGCGTGTCGCCGCGCTCGCCCCTCTCCCCGTCGCAGCGTCGGCTCCGCGAGGATCAGGTGATCGGCCGGTTGTCACGCCGGTTCGGAATAGCGCGAGACGTCCTGCGGAATCGGGTCGTCGACCTGCGTCGCTCGGCCGGCCCGGCAGCAACGGTGGACGATGAAGCCGCCGAGCCGCGCACCGCAACTCTCCCTCGGCTCCCGGCATGGGATCGGGAAGTGATCGAGGTCTTGGTCGGGGTGCCCGGCAGCATCGGTCTGATCGTCCGTCAGTCCGGCGGTTCGGAACTGGAAACCGCCGAAGCACGCACGGTGCTCGCGGCCGCCGAGCGGCTTCACCGGGAGGGCCGACCGGTCGCCCTGCCGGAACTGCTGCTGGAGATCGGCGACCCGGCTCTGCAGAGCCTGCTCGTCGCTGCCGACGAATCGGCGGCGTCCCGCGGCCCGGTCACCGCCGACGACCGGCTCCGGCACCTCGAGGATGCCCTGCGCCGCCGCTCCGCACAGCGGCAGGCGCACGCGAGCGCCCGGGCCCTGAAAACATCCCGGCTGGATTCCCGGTCGGAAGCAGAACTTCTGGAACGGCTCGTCGCGGAGCGGCGTGTCGTCCAGGGCATGTCCGAGCCCAAGGCTGGGTGAGGGTGCCCGTCTCGTCGCTGCAATCGGCCTGCCAGGGGCGTCAGTCCCGGCGAGCCGGGGGGTGGTGTGCGAGCTGACGGTACGATGGTGAAGGAGAACCAAACGATGTCGAGCGTTTCCCGCGGTGCCAACAACGAGAACCATGCGGTCGTCAACCGGCTGGCCGGATCCCTTCCACCGGCCGCTTCCCTGCCGGCGACTGCATCCCAGCCACCGTCCGCGTGTGACCTGTCGGAACTGATCGCGGCCGGCCGGTCGCAGGGGTACCTGACGTTCGACCAGGTCAACGCCTATCTACCCGACGAGGCCGTTGACCCTGAGAAGATCGACGCCCTGCTGGTGGCGCTCGAGGAACGCGGGATCGAACTCGTCGATGCGCCGCCCGAGCCGGACGCCGAGGCGGCCCCCGTGCCTCTCTCCGCGGCAGCACCGGCAGCGGCCCAGGCCAAGCCCCGGCGTGACGAGGCGATCACGACGCCGCCGGCCAATGCCGGCAACGACCCGATCCGCATGTACCTCGCCCAGATGGCCGAGATTCCGCTGCTTACCCGACGCGAGGAGATCTCGCTTGCGAAGCGGATCGAAGTCACGCGGAAGCGGTTCCGGCGGGCCGTGCTCGGCAGCGCCTATTCGATGCGGACGACGGTCGACACGCTGCGCCGCGTGCATGAGGGACAGTTGCCGTTCGATCGCACCATCAAGGTCTCGCTCACCGAGCGGCTCACCAAGGAGCAAATTCAGTCACGCATGCCGCACAACCTGCGGACGCTCGATCATCTGATGGAGGCGAGCCGCACCGACTTCCGGCTGCTCGTCAGCCGGAGGACGTCGGCGGCCGACGCCAGGGCCGCCCGGCTTCGCTTCCGACGCACCCGGGCCAAGACGCTCGTGCTGGTCGAGGAACTCAGCCTCCGCACCCGGCGCGTGCAGCCCTTGGTGAAGATCCTGCGCGGCATGTCGGCCCGCATGGACCGGCTCCAGCAGGACCTGCGGCTGATGAAGGCGGGGGACATCGCCACGACCGACCGCGAGGACATGCGACGGGAACTGCGCGACCTGATGCTCACCACCCTGGAGAGCCCGCGGTCGCTGCGGACCCGGGTGCAAATGCTGGAAAAACTCCGGACCGAGTACGAGGCCGCGAAGCGGAACCTCTCGGCATCGAACCTCCGGCTCGTGGTCTCGATCGCCAAGAAGTATCGCAACCGTGGCCTGTCCTTCCTCGACCTCATCCAGGAGGGCAATACCGGCCTGATGCGGGCGGTGGACAAGTACGAATACCGGCGCGGTTTCAAGTTTTCGACATACGCCACGTGGTGGATCCGGCAGGCGATCACGCGGGCGATCGCCGACCAGGCGCGAACGATCCGCATCCCGGTGCACATGATCGACGTCCTCTCCAAGCTGCGGACGACGGCGAAGAAACTGCTCCACGAGCTCGGCCGCGAGCCGGCGGCAGAGGAGATCGCCAACGCGGCCGGCGTGCCGGTGGAGGAAGCCCGCCGCGTGCTCGACATGGGCAGGCAGCCGATGAGCCTCGACCGGCCGGTCGGCGAGAGCGAGGACGCGAGCTTCAGCGAGTTCGTCGAGGATGCCAGCGTGGCCAGCCCGACGCAGTCGACGACCCATGGCCTCCTGCGCGACCGCATCGACACGCTGCTGAAGACGCTCACCTACCGGGAGCGGGAGATCATCCGGCTCCGCTACGGCCTCACCGACGGCTACACCTACACCTTGGAGGAGGTGGGGCGGATCTTCCGTGTGACCCGTGAGCGGGTCCGGCAGATCGAGGCCAAGGCGGTGAAGAAGCTCCAGCATCCCGTCCGGTCTCGGCAGTTGGAAACCTTCCTCGAAGGTGCGGCCGGCGCGGTCAACTGACCGCCGACGTGTGCCGCGCCCCATATCGCGGTCGCGAGCTCCGATCGGTGCCGCCGATCGGGGCTCCGCCCGCCGCGGTCATCCCGCCAATCCGGCGGATTCCCCTGCGCAACGGCCGGCCTTCGACGCCCGGGCTGCGAGTCGTGTAGACTTCCCCGCTGTGGGCAATCCTCCGGGTCCTTCGCATGGCCGCCGCTGTTTCCGCCGTCACCCTTCGCACGCTGCACCGCATCCACCGCCAACTCGGTGACCTGCGCGAGCAGCAGGCCAGCGGACCGCGCCGGGTCGCCGCGTGCACGCGGCAATTGGAGGCGGCGGAGGCCCGCAAGGCTGCGGCCCAGGACGAGGTCAAGAAGGCTCGCATGTCGGCCGACCAGAAGCAGCTGCACCTCAAGTCGGCCGAGGCGAAGCACCGCGACCTCGAAGCCAAGCTCAACGCCTGCAAGACCAATCGGGAGTATCAGGCGCTCAAGGAGCAACTCGCCGCCGAAGCCAAGGCGTCGCAGCTGCTCGAGGACGAGATCCTCGAGTCGCTCGAGCGGATCGACGCCCTCAAGCCGACCGTTCCGGCCGCCGAGAAGGAGGTCGAGGCCGCCCGCCGACTGCTTGCCGAGGCCAAGGCCGCCGTCGATGCCGAAGCGGGCAGACTCGCCGCCGAGGTGGCCCGAGTCCGTGGTGAGTTGGAGACGGTCGAGCACGAGATTCCGGTCGACGTCCGCGACCGCTACGAGCGGATCGTGAAGCAGAAGGGCGCCGATGGCATGGCCGCCGTCGACGGGCAGAGCTGCGGCGGCTGCTTCCAATCGCTCACCGGCAACATGC
>JBKDUV010000172.1:0-3506 GCA_046339335.1 Planctomycetia bacterium
CCGGCCCCGGACTTCCATCCGGCGAGGAAGCCGATGAACGTGACCACGAGGATCAGGGGGCCCGGCGTGGCCTCTCCTGCCGCCAAGGCGTCGGCGCGTTCGACCGGCCCGAGCCAGCCACGGGCGACGCCCTCGTCGAGCGCCCACGGCACGACGGTGTAGGCGCCCCCGAACGACAAGAGCGTCGTCCGGGTGAACAGTTCCGCAAGCGCCGGACCTCTGCCGCCGGCACTGCCCAGTCCACAGATGGCCGCGTAGGCGAGAACCCAGATCGCGGCGAAGCCGATGGCGATCGTCGCGCCGCGGCGGATGTCAGCGGCACGCGGCCGGGCCGCGGGCGTGGGAGTTGCTCCCGCGACCGGCGTGCGGGGCGCCAGGGATGTCGGAGCGAGCCAGCCCCAGACGGCGGCCAGGAGCACCAGGACCGGCAGCGGGGCGCCGGCGGCGAAGGCCAACGCGGCGAGCAGGGCGATCAGGCCCGCCGTGGGGCCGGTCAGCGCCCGCCTGCCGATGCGCCACGTCGCCAAGGCGACCAGCGCCACGACCGCCGGTCGCGTCCCGGCGAAGGCGGCGGCCACGAGTGGCACCGCGGATCCCGCGGCGTGCAGCCAGGCGAGGCCGCTGACGAGCAGCGCCCCGGGAAGCACGAACAACGTGCCCGCGAGGATGCCCCCGGGCAGGCCGCCGATGCGCCAGCCGGCGTATGTTGCCAACTGCTGGGCCTCCGGTCCGGGCAGCAGCATGCAGACCTGCGTTGCGGCCAGGAACTCGTCCTCGTCCAGCCAGCGGTGCCGCTCGACGACCTCCCGGTGCAGGATCGCCAGTTGCCCCGCCGGCCCGCCGAACCCGGTGGCCCCGATCGCGAGCCAGGTTCGCCATGGGGACGGCCGTCCGGGGGCCGAAACCGGCGCGGGCGTCACGTGCCGCTTTCCCACGATTCTGGTATCCTGCGGGAAGTCACCGCGACGGCGACGGATCGGTCGACCCGGTCCGACGAGAACCGTGGTGGGCGGCCGCGACGACAGTGTGGGGACACTCGATGGACATCGTCAATCAGCGGGATGCGCGTCCGTTCGTCACGGCCGATGGCTCGACGATCCGTGAGCTGCTCGCCCATCGCAATTCCTCGATCCGCCGCCAGAGCCTGGCCGAGGCCCGGCTGCCCCCCGGCGGCGCCACGACTCCGCATCACCATGCCGCCACCGAGGAGATCTACTACATCCTCGAGGGCACCGCGGCCATGACACTCGGGCAGGAGACGCGGCCGGTCGGTCCCGGTGACGCGATCGCGATTCCTCCCGGTGCCCGGCACACGATTCGCAACACCGGCGCCGCCGAACTCGTCTTTCTCTGCACGTGCGCCCCCGGCTACGAGCATGCCGATACCTTCCTCGAAACCTCCCGCTGAGCCGGCTTCCCCGCCCCAATGCCTCCCGACGCCCTTGCAACGCTCCTCCTGACCGAGGGGATCGTCTCGCCGGAACAGCTCGCCGAAGCCATGCGGGTCGCCCGCTCGGCGAAGCGGCCGCTTCACGAGGAGCTCGTCCGGCTCGGCTACGCTCCCGCCGAGCGGATCATGAAGGCGGTCGCCAAGGCGAACCGGCTGCGGTTCGTCGACCTGGCGGCGACCCCGGTGCCCCAGGAGGTGATCGACCTCCTCCCCGAGAGCGTCGCCCGGGAGAACACGATCTTTCCGGTCGCCGCCTCGGGAAATTCGCTGCGCGTCGCCACCTGCGACCCGACCGACATCGAGACGCAGGACAAGCTCCGCTTCATCCTCAATCGCGACATCGAGATGGCGATCGCGGTTCGCGAGCAGATCGTGGAGGCGATCAACCGGCACTACGGCCTGTCCGACGGCGAGAGCGCCGACTCGATGCTCCAGGAGTTCACCGACACCGCGATCGACTTCACGGAGACGGCCGTCGAGCAGGCGGCGGCCCAGAATCCGGACGACCTCTCCGACGCGCCGGTCGTGAAGCTCGTGAACCTGATCATCACCGAGGCGGTGCAGTTGCGGGCCAGCGACATCCACATCGAGCCGTTCGAGGACCGGGTGCGGATTCGCTACCGCATCGACGGCCGGCTCGTCCAACGGGACAACCCGCCGCGCCGGCTCCTGGGGGCGATCCTGTCGCGGATCAAGATCCTCTCCAAGCTCGACATCGCGGAGCGGCGGCGGCCGCAGGACGGCCGGATCAAGCTCACGGCCGACGGCAAGGACTACGACCTGCGGGTCAGCGTGCTGCCGACGAACCATGGCCAGTCGGTGGTGATGCGAATCCTGGACAAGGACAACATCCGCGTCGGTATCCGCCAGCTGGGCCTCGCCGAAAACGAATTCCGGCAGTTCAAGAACCTGATCCGGCGGCCCAACGGCATCATCCTCGTGACCGGCCCGACGGGGTCGGGCAAGACCACCACGCTCTATGCCGCGCTCAACGAGCTCAACCGCCCCGACACCAAGATCATCACCGCCGAGGATCCGGTCGAGTATTACCTCGCCGGCATCAACCAGGTGGAGATCCGGCACGCGATCGGCCTCGACTTCGCCCGCGTCATCCGCTCGATGCTCCGCCAGGCGCCCAACGTGATCCTCGTCGGCGAGATGCGCGACACGGAGACGGCCCAGATGGCGATCCAGGCCTCGCTGACCGGCCATCTCGTGTTCAGCACCCTGCACACCAACGACGCCCCCGGTGCCGTCACCCGGATGATCGACATGGGCGTGCCGGCCTACCTGGTCGCCTCCAGCGTGATCGCCGTGCTCGCGCAGCGGCTCGTCCGCGTGAACTGCCCGAAGTGCAAGCAGCCGCACCAGCCGCTCGACACCCACATCGAGGCGGCGGGGATCAAGGAGGAGATGCTCAAGGGGGCGGCCTTCATGAAGGGGCGGGGCTGTGCCAACTGCCAGAACTCCGGCTACAAGGGGCGCCTGGGCATCTTCGAACTGATGGTGATGTCCAACAAGCTCCGCGAACTGGCCTTCCAGGGAGCGGCCACCCAGGAGATCCGCCGGGCGGCGACCGGCCAGGGGATGCGGATGATGTTCGACGACGGCGTCGCCAAGGCATTGCGGGGAATCACCACGCTGGACGAGGTTTTCCGTGTCGCCAAGCGGGTGGACTAGGGGCGTGGGAAGCGGTTTACCGGCCGGGCGGATGAATTTTTCTGGGGCGGAGGAGACTTTTCGGCCGATGACGCGCATAATGGTGAAAGAACGGTCGGCGGCTGTCAGGGGCCGAGTCCGACCGGTCGTGAAGGTGGTCGCCGTGAGCCGGCCTCCGCGGTGCTCGTCCGGGCAGGTACGGCGGCGTTGTTTCGCGCTGCGCGCGGGGAGGCCGCGGGCATGAGCACGGCGACCGACTCCCTGCTCGAGCAGGTTGAGAAGATTCTCAAGGTGGCCGCCGACAACGGGGCCACGGATGTTCGCCTTTCCGACGAACCAGCAGGAGCAGATCCGCACGCAGTTGTCCACGGCGATCCTCGGCGTGGTGTCGCAGACC
>JBKDUV010000173.1:0-30960 GCA_046339335.1 Planctomycetia bacterium
CTGCTCGACCGCGCCGGCCGGCGCGAACAGGCCGGGAAATGGTTCGAAAAGGCTGTCGAGGCGGGGCAGGAGCGGGTGGACACGTGGCTGAACCTGATCGCCTATCAGATCGCAACCGGGGGACGCAAGGCAGCCGAGGTGACGCTCGATCGGGCGGCAGACGCCCTCGAAGAGCCGAAACGTACCGTCTGCCTGGCTCAGGGGAACGAGATGCTTGGCCGATTCGAGGAGGCGGAACGCCATTATCGCAACGCGGTCGCCGCGGCCCCGACAGATGCCGATACGAAGCGGGATTTGGCGGCGTTCTTCTTGCGGCGCGGCCAAGTCGCACAGGCTCGTGAGCCGCTGCGGCAGATCGTCGACACGGCCGCGGACGGCCGGCCAACCGTGGTCTGGGCCCGCCGAAACCTCGCTGAAATCATGGCGCAGAATGCGAATTTCCGCACCCTGGAGCAGGCTGTCGCGTTGGTCGGCAAGAACCTCGACAGGTCGGGCAGACTGCCCCCGGAGGACATGGCGGTACAGGTCGCACTGCTCAGCCGCCGAAGCGAGCCCGTCTGCTGGCGGGAGGCTATTGATCTGATCGGCAAGATCGCCGACCAACGGCCCCTGACGATGGGCGAGCAAACGCAGTTGAGTGAACTCCTGGAAAAAACAGGACGCTGGGAGGAAGCACGCAGCGGCCTGATGGCGATCTGCTCCGCGCCCAACGCTCCGCCGGCTTTCATCGCCCTTCTGGTCGAGAAACTGATCGCGCACGACGAGATCATCGCCGCCCGTACCTGGCTGCGGCCCCTGCAGAAGCAGTTGCCGAATTCCCCGGCAACCCACGCTCTGCAGGCCCGGCTCGCCCTGGCCGTGAACGATCGCGAGGCCGCGGTGGCAGCGGCCCGACAGTTGCTGCCAGCGGCCGAAGCCGAGGGAGTGCCACGTGACCAGGTCGTCGGGCTGGCGAAATTGCTGGAGGATCTCGGATTCGCCAAGGCGGCCGACCGGATCATCTCGCGGCTCCCCGAGGATTCGACCGACGCGATCTTCGTCAAGGTCGGGTTTCTCGGTCGGCAAAAGCGGCCTGACGAAGCATTGCAACTGTTGGAGGACCACTGGACAAAACTCCCTCTCGAGAGGGTTCTGCAGTCCGCATTCGACGTCGTGAGACACCAGGAGGATCCTCGAAGTCACGCCGCCCGACTCGAGGCCTGGCTGACCAAGGCCCGCCGCGAGGATCCGGGGTCCGTGATGCTGGCCGTGATGCAGGCCGAACTTCGGGAGATCGAAGGTCGGCCAGAGGAAGTGGAGAGAATCTACCGAGATGTGCTTGCCCGAAAGGATAGTCAGCCGCAGTTGCAGGCCATCGTCGCCAACAACTTGGCCTTCCATTTGGCCAGGCCAGAGACCGCGGCGGAGGCCCGCAGGCTGGTCGACTCGGCCATCGCGGAACTCGGTCCCCAGCCCGACCTGCTCGACACGCGTGGCCTGATCAGCCTCGCCGCCGGAGACACGAAGCGGGCTCTTGAAGACCTCCGGGAGGCGGCGCTGGATCCGACGGCCGTCAAACTCCTCCACCTTGCATGCGCCGAATTCGCGGCCGGCGACGCCGATGCCGCCCGGCGGACACTCGAGTCAGCCCGAAAAAAGAAGCTGCTTCCCAGTCGGCTCTCCAGTTCGGATCGGCAACGACTTGAACAACTGACGGAAGCCCTGAAGACAGCCGCTGCTGCCTGAGTGCTCACCCGCCTGCCTGCAGCATCCTGGAGCGGGCCAGCGCCTCTTCCGCCTCCGCTATCCGACCGCCACGCATGCAGGCCACGCTCAGCGCGGTAAAACTGAAGGGGTCTTTGGGCTCCAGTTCGCACACCCGGCGGGCGTGACGCACCGCATCCTCGTGCCGTTCCAACCGCGTGCACCAGGCGGCAAGAGCGGAGTGGGCGAGCGCGAAATCGGCATGGTCGGCGACCAGCTTTTCCAGTTCGACGACGGCGTCCATCAGCCGGCCCTCATTCTTCAGGGATTCCGCCTGTTCGTATCGCTCTTCCCGGGTGAGCATGTGTTCGCGCCGTTTTTCAACTTGGGGTGTTCGGTCCCGTTCGCGACGGATTGTAGCCGTTCCGCCCGAACCGGCATCTGCCATTCGTGCCTCGGGCTCCCGGACCCTCTTCGCCCCCTCTTCGCCCCGGCCGAGGCCGACCTGGCAAGCCGGGGGAAATGCCGGAGCGTGGCGAGCGGCACGGTCCACGGCGACTCTCCCCCGGACCCAAAGTGGGATTGAATCGTGATGACGACAAAGCCGATATTCCTGCTGCAGTGTCGTCCAACCGCGATCCCTCTTCCCGAAAAGGCACCTCTGTGAGCATCCATGCACTGGCTGCGGTCAGCCCTGGGGCAAGGCTCGGCATCGGAGTCACTGTCGGGCCGTTCGCGTCGATCGAGGCGGACGTCGAACTCGGCGACTTCTGCTCCGTCGCCAGTGGGGCCACGATCAAGTCAGGCGTGACGGCCGGGTGCCACAACGAGTTCGGCGAGCATGCCGTGATCGGCGGCGCACCCCAGCATGTGGCCCGACCGCGCGACGTCGGCCGGGTCGTCATCGGCGACCACAACTGCTTCCGGGAACACGTCACCGTGCACCGCGCCCTGAAGCCGGGGACGGCGACGACGTTCGGGAGCCACCACTACGCCATGGCATCGAGCCACTTTGGCCACGACTCGATGGTGGGAAGCAACTGCATCTTTGCCAATGCGGCGCTGCTGGGCGGGCACGTCACCGTGGAGGATCGGGCATTCGTCTCCGGCGCGGTGGCCATCCACCAGTTCTGCCGCATCGGCCGTCTGGCGATGGTGGGCGGACACGCCCGCGTTGTGCAGGACGTGCCACCATTCATGCTGCTCGACGGGCAGAGCGGCTGCATCGTCGGCCTCAACGTGGTCGGCCTGCGGCGGGCGGGGCACGCCGCCGAAGAAGTCGCCGAGTTGAAGGCCGCCTATCGAGTGGTTTATCGTCGGGGTCTGCCGTGGCGGGACGTGCTCGAAGCGCTCCAAGCCGAGTTCTCCTCCCCGACGGTGGCCCACCTGCACGCCTTCCTGTCAGGCGGCAGCCGCGGATTCGCCCAGGAACGTCGGGCTCCTCCCTCCGCCACGCTGCGGCTCCGGGTGCCGGAGGAAGAAACTGCCCCGCCCGCGGTACGGGCCCGGGCCGGCTGAGGCGAGGACTTCAGCCCCCGTCGCCGCCGCGCGCTGCCCCGCCCTCGAGGCCGTACCGCTGCAGTTTTCGTCGCAGCACCGAGCGGTCGATGCCCAGCATCTTCGCTGCGAGCGACTTGTTTTGAAGCGTCGCGGCCAAGGTTCTTTCGAGGTGGACCCGTTCGACGTCGGCCAGTGTCGGCCAGCCCTGCGGATCGTCGCCGCCCCCAGGCCGCTCCGGCTCAGCCCGCGCCGGCGCCGGTTGCCGGGCCGGTTGCAGGTGCGGCTCCACCCGATAGACGCCTGGAACGGCAGTCGGCGAGACCACACCGCGACTCGCCGCCACGACCAGCGGCCCCGGCGCCCCGGTGGTATCAGGCCGCGCGGTGAATCCATCGTGCATCAAACCCGTCAATGAATCGGAGTCGATTTCGTCGCCGGATGAGAACATCACGGCCCGCTCCAGCACGTTCTCGAGTTCACGCACGTTGCCCGGCCATTGATAGGACTGGAGGATGCCGATGGCGGCCGGCGACAGGCCGCAGAGCGGCATGCCGTGCCGGGCTGCCAGTTCGGCCAGATACCGCGTTGCCAGCACGGGGATGTCTTCCGGCCGATCGCGCAGTGGCAGCGTCTGGATGGCGACGACGTTGAGCCGGTAGAAGAGATCCTCGCGAAACCTGCCGGCGGCAACCTCGCGCGACAGATCACGGTTTGTCGCCGCCAAGATGCGGACGTCGACCGGGATCTCCTGGTGGCTCCCGACCGGCACAACGGTCCGCTGCTGCAGGACGCGGAGCAGTTTTGCCTGCAGCTCCAATTCCATTTCCCCGATCTCGTCGAGGAAGATCGTGCCTCCGTCAGCCGCTCGGAAGCAGCCGAGCGTCGAGGAAGTCGCCCCCGTGAACGACCCCTTTACGTGGCCGAACATGTGGCTCGCAAACAGCGTCCCTGTCGTGACGGCGCAATCGACGGGAATGAAAGGCTTCGACGACCGGGCGCTGCAGGCGTGGATCGCCCGGGCGATGAGCTCCTTGCCCGTGCCGCTCGGCCCCATGATGAGGACGCTCGAATTCCGGGCGGCGACCAATTCGATCGATCGACGGACTTGGTCCGCCCATGCGGAAACGCCGGCAATCCGCTGGATTGCCGTCTCGCCCGTCTGCGACTTTTCCGTGGCAGCCATCGACCCACCTCCCTGCGCCCGAGTGCGGCCGAACCGCCCCCCCGTCCAGAGGCCCCCCACACACGTCAGCACAAAAACAATCAAAAACCCGTTCTTGAGGATATACCCCGCGGAGGAAAAAAAAGCGAGCAAAAATGACTACCGCCCTGCCCGATCAGAGGCGATCGTGAGAAAAAAGGCGGCGGATTCCTGTTTTTCCGGCGCCGTTCGGTCGCCCGGACGGGAAAGATAGGCAATGATTGCGGTATCCCGCGGCATGCCGCCGCGGGTTCTCGTTGTCACCACCGAAACCAGCTGCTTCCCGTCATGACTGCCGAGGCTTCCCCGAGCCCCGACGCCGTGCCCCCCGCCTCCAGCGGTTCTGGCTGGCGCCGCTGGATCTTCGGCACCGCCGCACTGGCGGCCCTGGGCCTGGGCTGGCTGATCGTCGAGTGGTTCGTGCTCGACCGCCGCCCGATCGTCGTCGGGTTGCTGCATTCCCAAACCGGCCCGATGGCGGTGAGCGAGCGATCGATGATCGATGCCGAGGTGCTGGCTCTGGAGGAGATCAACGCGACCGGCGGCCTGCTGGGCCGGCCCGTCCGCTGGGTCATTGCCGACGGCGGATCCGACGGCCCCACCTTCGCCCGCCAGGCCGAGTCGCTCATCCGGGACCATGGAGTTTCGGTGATCTTCGGCTGCTGGACGAGCGCCAGTCGCAAGAGCGTGCTGCCCGTGGTCGAGAACGCCGATCACCTGCTCGTCTACCCGATGGCTTACGAGGGCATCGAACAGTCCCCGAACATCGTCTACACCGGGGCGGCACCGAACCAGCAGATCACGCCCGCCGTGCAGTGGTGTCACGACGCACTCGGCGCCCGCCGCTTCTTTCTCGTGGGCTCGGACTACATCTGGCCCCGCTGCGTCAATGCCATCGCCACGGACCAGATCCGTGGCTTCGATGCCGAGGTGGCCGGCGAAGCCTACGTCCCGTTCGGCAGCCTGCAGGTTGACGATCTCGTCCGACAGATCGCGGCTGCCCAGCCGGACGTGATCCTCAGTTCCGTCGTCGGCGATTCCGCGGTCGCCCTCGCCCGCTCCCTGCAGGCGGCCGGAATTCGCCCCGACCGCACGCCCCTCGTCACCTTCTCGATGGCCGAGGACGAACTCCGCGGCGACGTCGCCAGAGACATGGCGGGCCATTACGCCGCCTGGTGCTACTTCCAGTCGCTCGACCGGCCGCAGAACCGGGATTTCGTGCGCCGCTTCAAGGCCCGCTATCCCGGCGAGCGGGTGACCTCCGACGTGATCGCGACGGCCTACACCAGCGTCAAACTCTGGGCCCAGGCGGTCCGCGAGGCGGGCACCGAACAGGTGCGCCAGGTACGCAACGCCTTCCGCCACCAGAGCCTCGACGCAGCCGAGGGAATCATCGCCATCGACCCGGAGACGCGGCATGCCTGGCGGCCCGTGTTCATCGGAAAGATCCGGCCGGACGGGCAGTTCGACATCGTCTGGCCGACCACCAATGCCGCGCGGGCGGCCGCGGTCCGCCCCGTTCCCTTCCCCATCTCCCGCTCACGATCCGAATGGGAACGTTTCGTCGCAGACCTGCACCAGGCATGGGGCGGCCGCTGGGCGAACCCGGCCCGCGGCGGCCTGCCTGCGGCCGGAGGGCCGTCCCGATGACCGCGACGACCCCGGGCAGGGACGGCATGCAGCGGTCGATCGCCGGGCGGCTTCTGTTTTGGTTTCTGGTCATCGCGCTCATCCCCTGCGCGATCCTGACCGCGATCACGGCCCGCATCGCGGTGACGGCGCTCGAGCAGTCGGTCCGCGACAACCTCGTCCAGGCCGCCGCCGTGAAGGCGGGGGCCATCGAGGCTTACACCGCCGAGCGTCTCCGTGATGCGGCCGTGCTCTCCCGCGGCCCGACCTTCATACGGGCCGTTCGTGAACTCTCCGCCGCCGCCGAGGCGGCCGGTGCGGACGAAGCAACCGTCCGCGACCGGCTCACCGACACCGGGAGCGAATTCCGCACCTACTTCAACTACGTCGCGAAAGCCTATGCCTACGCACAACTGCTGGTCATCGACGAACGCGGCCACGTCCTCTGCTCGCTCGACGACTCGATTCCCGTCGGCTCGACGCTGCGGTCTGGGGGGCTGGCGGACTCGGAACTGGCCACGGGCTGCGAGCGGGCGCGGACGCTCATGCAATCCGACCTCACCGGCTTCCAAGGCTACGGCCGGTCGGGCCGGCAGCTCGCCTTCGTCACCTGCCCGATCCTCGACGGCGGCCGGGTCACCGGCGTGCTCGCCCTCGGCATCGGCCCGGACTGGATCTGGCAGTGTCTCGCCGACTCGAGCGGCCTTGGCCAGACGGGGGAGTTCGTCGCCGGCCAACTGACCGGGGATCACGTCCTCGTCACCTGTCCATTGCGGCACGCCCCCGATGCGGCGTTCCGGCTGCGGATTCCGCTCGGCCAGGCACAGGGCGGCGGCGGGCAGCGGGCGGCGGCGGGCGAGCGCGGCTACGGCACGGTCCTTGACTATCGTGGCCGCGAGGTGGTCGCCGCCTGGTGCTACCTGCCCAGCCTGCGCTGGGGCCTCAACGCCAAGCAGGATGCCAGCGAGGCATTCGGCCTGGTACGCTTCCAACGCGCGGCGATCATCGGCCTGTCGCTGGCCACGATCATCGGCGTGACGCTCGCCGCGTTGGCTGTGGCGCGCACGATCTCCACCCCGATCCGCACCGCCGTTACGGTCGCCAAGCAGGTCGCCGGCGGCGACCTGCGGGCCGACGTCCGCGCGACCAGCGACGACGAGACCGGCGCCCTGCTCGACGCGATCCGGCGCATGACGGAAGACCTGCGCGGGCTGATCGGCCGCATCCAGCGGTCGAGCGTGGCCCTGATCTCGACCGCCACGGCGATTCAGGCGACGGCCAGCGAGCAGCAGCAGGTGATCGCCGACTACGGTGCCTCGACGAGCGAGGCGGTGGCAGCTGTCAAGCAGATCTCCGTGACCAGCCAGGAACTGCTGCGGACGATGACGGAGGTCAATGACATGGCCGGCCACACCGGCCGCATGGCCGCCGACGGCCGGGGCAACCTGCAGACGATGGACGGCACCATGCGGCAGTTGGCCGACAGCACGTCCTCGTTCGGTGCCAAGCTCGCCGTCATCAGCGAGCGGGCGGCGAACATCAACCTCGCCGTGACCACGATCACCAAGGTCGCCGACCAGACGAACCTGCTCTCGATCAACGCGGCGATCGAGGCGGAGAAGGCGGGGGAATACGGGCTTGGATTCCTCGTCGTGGCCCGCGAGATCCGCCGCCTCGCCGACCAGACGGCCGTCGCCTCGCTCGACATCGAACGGATGGTCAAGGAGATGCAGTACAGCGTCTCGGCGGGCGTGATGGAGATGGACAAGTTCTCCGAGCAGGTGCGGACCGGCGTCCGCGAGATCGGTGCGGTATCGATCAAGCTCGTCGAGATCATCGCCGCCGTCCAGGGCATCTCCGGCCGCTTCGGCCAGGTCACGGAGGGCATGCGGGCCCAGTCGCAGGGTGCGGAGCAGATCCGCGAGGCGATGATCAGACTCGCCGAGGGGGCGTCGCGAACGGCGTCGTCCCTGGACGACTTCAACGCGGCGACCGTGCACCTGCGCGAGGCGGTCGGCGACCTCAAGGAGGAGGTGTCGCGGTTCACGATCTGAAGCCGCGGCGGGCCAGCCTGCCGCGGCACGATCGCCGAACACCGGGGCCCACGCCATGCAACTGCTCACCTTCACCGTCGCCGGTCAGACCTACGCGATCGAGTCGCGACAGGTGGTGGAGGTGCTGCCACTCGTGCCCGCCCGGCCGCTCCCACGGACTCCCGACTTCGTCCGTGGCATCTTCACCTACCGGGGCCGGCTGGTGCCGCTGGTCGACCTCGGGCTGCGTCTTGCCGACGCTCCCCCGGCCGAGCGACTCAGCACGCGGGTGATCGTCGTCCGCTACCAGCCCGCGGACACGCCGGCCAACCCCGCTGCCCTGCTCGGCCTGGTGGCGGAGCATGTGGTCTCGATTTGCGGCAGCGAGCAGGCCGACATCGTCGCCCAGGCGCCGGAGATTCCCGACGCCGGTTTCCTCGGCCGGCTGCTCCGCATCCGCGGCCGGACGATCCAGGTGATCGACGCGAACAGGCTGCTCCCCCCGGAGTTCGCCGCGGGCCTGTTTCCCAGAGCCGCCGCGGAGACCACGCCATGACGGCCAAGCCACGCGTGTCTGCCGCCTCGGTGCCGACGTCGGCCGATCCCGGGGCCGCCGTCGAACCGATCCTGCGCCACTGGCTCGGTCTTGACGCGGAAGCGATCGGCCTGCCGTCGCTGCGCCGCGCCGCCGAGACCCGCATGGCCGGCGTCGGCCTGACCGACGCCACCGCCTACGCGGAACTGGTCGCCCGCTCACAGACGGAACGCGACCTGCTCGTCGAGGAGGTCGTCGTCGGGGAGAGTTGGTTCTTCCGCGATGCGCAGGTGTTCCATTTCGTGGCTGCCGAGGCCGCCACGCGGGCCGCCCTGCCGGGCCGCGGACCGGTACGGATTCTCTGCATTCCGTGCGCCGGCGGCGAGGAGCCGTTCTCCGTCGCCATGGCCCTGCTCGACGCGGGGCTCGATCCGGCCCGGTTCGTCATCGACGCCTTCGACGTGAGCCATGCGGCGCTCGCCCGGGCCGCCCGTGGCAGCTACTCCCTCAATGCGTTTCGGACACCGGAACTTTCGTTCCGCGATCGCTGGTTCACGCCCGGTGGGGGCCGAAGCATCGTCGCCGACCGCATCCGCGGCTGCGTGTCCTTTTCGTGGGGCAACGTCGTGGAACCCGATTTCTGCGTAGGCAGGCCGGCCTACGACCTTATCTTTTGTCGCAACCTCCTCATCTATCTGACCGAGGATGCCCGGCGCCGGGTGGAGGCGACCCTCGATCGGCTGCTCGCAGCGGACGGAATCGTCGTCCTCGGTGCTGCGGAACCGCCGATTCTCCGCGGCCCATGGCTTCCGGCCGGGGCCGTCTCCGTGTTCGCCCTGCGCCGCGGCCCGCGACCCCCGGCCACTCAGACTCCGTTTCCGCCCCCGTCGCAGCCCCGCGGTTCACCCACCGTCGCCCCACCTCCGCGGCCGGCCTCGGCTGTCGATGCTGCGGACGCTCCCGCCCGTGTATCTGTTCCGCCGCCGCCCGCCGGCGCCGAGGCCGACGACCTGCAGGCCGTGCTGCGCAGAGCCGGCGACATCGCCAACGCGGGACGCCCCGCCGAGGCGATCACGTTCTGCGAGCAGGCCCGCAGCCGGCTGCCGCCCTCGGGCGATCTGTTTTTCCTCCTCGGCATGCTCCATCAGGCCGTCGGCGATCTCGACAAGGCGGAAGGCTGCCTGCACAAGACGCTCTATCTCGACGCGACCCATGAGGAGGCGTTGCTGGCCCTGGCACTCCTGGCAACGCAGCGCGGCGACCTGCGGATGGCCGAGACCTACCGGCAGTCGGCCGGTCGGGTGCTGGCCAGAAAGGCCGGGCCATGATGATTCACGTTCCCGATCCGGGCATGCGCCGGACCAACGAAGACGTGCGGCAGCCGATGCCCGAGTGCTGGCGGATCGTCGGCGTGTCCGGCGATCGCACCTGTCCGGAGTTGGCTACGGTCATCCATTGCCGCAACTGCCCGGTGCTCACCGAGGCCGCCCGCACGTTCTTCGAGCGGTCCGCGCCGCCCGGCTACCTCGAGGGCTGGCGTGCGATCCTCGAGGAGCCGGCCGCCCCACCGGCCACCGACTCCCTCAGCGTTCTCGTGTTCCGCGTGGCGGGCGAATGGTTGGCGCTGTCGACGCTCGTGCTCGTCGAGGTGACGCCCGTCCGCGCCCTCCATCGCCTCCCCCATCGCGGCGCCACGGTGCTCGCCGGACTCGTCAACATTCGCGGGCAAATCCAGCTCTGCGGCTCGCTCCACGGGCTTCTCGGCCTCGCCGGCGGGCCGGTGCGGGGCGGGGCCAGTTCCGGCGAAGGCGACGCATCGACCGCCCGCCTGCTGGTTGTCGAACGCGGCGGCGAGGCGACCGGGGAACGGTGGGTGCTCGGTGTGGATGAGGTCGCGGGTGTGCAACGGATCTGCCGGGATGCCCTCCGTCCCGTCCCGAGCACGGTGGGCCAGGCCGGCGCCCGCTGTTCGTCGGCGCTCTTCGACTGGCAGGACAAGACCGTCGCCCTGGTCGACGAGCCGCGGATGTTCGACGCGCTGCGGGCCGCTGTGACTGAATGACGGGACGAGGGGGCGGCGCATGCCGCAGAGGAAGGGTTGCACCGTGGGCGAAGACCTGAGCAATCTCTCGATGCTGGATCTCTTTCGCCTCGAGGCGGAGGGGCAGACGGCCGTGCTCTCCGGTGGCGTGCTGGCGATCGAGGAACTGGAGCGTTCCCCGAAGACGATCGAATCGCTCATGCGGGCCGCCCATTCGCTCAAGGGCGCCGCCCGCATCGTGGGCCTCGACGCCGCCGTCCGCGTGGCCCATGCGCTCGAGGACGTATTCGTGGCGGCGGGCAAGGGACGGTTTCGCGTCCGGCCGGAACATGCCGACCTGCTCCTGGAGGCGATCGACTTTCTGGCCTCCATCGCCTGCGCGGAGAATCCGCTCGCCGCGAACGGCCCGTGGGAAGCTCGGGCCGACGAGATCGTCACCCGGCTCACTCTCCTGCAGGAAGCGACTGCCGCGGCGCCGCAGCCTGCGGCAACCGCAACCGTACCGCAGCCGGAGCCTTCCGCCCCGCTGCCGCCCGGCCCCGCATCCGAGCCACCATCGTCGACTCCGGCCACCATCCCAGCGCCCGTCGTCCCCGCGACCGCCGCGAACGAGGCTGCGGCTGCCGAAAGTCGGGATCGCGCGGTGGATCGGCCGCTCGAGCAGGCTGATCGCGTCGTAAGGGTTTCCGCCGACAGCCTCACGCGTCTCGTCGGGCTGGCGGGCGAGGCGCTGGTCGAGACCCGGCAGCTGCGTCCCTTCGTCGACACGTTGCTCCAACTTCGCAGCGCCGAGGCCGATCTGTGCGACGCCATCGGCGGCCTCGACGAGAAGCTCAAGTCGACGGAGATCGCGATTCCCGCGCCGCTGACCGCGGTGCTGGCGGGTATCCGCGAGCGGGCCGCCGCCGGCCTTGCCCGGTTGGGCGAGCACCTCGAGGACTTCGAAGCCTTCGCACGTCGCAACGAGGATCTCTCCAACCGGCTGCACCACGAGGTGATCGTGAGCCGGATGCGGCCGCTGGCCGACGGAATCCGGGGCTTCCCCCGGCTCGTCCGTGACCTGGCACGCACGCTCGGCCGTCAGGTCCGGTTCGAGGTCCATGGCGAGCAGACCGGCGTCGATCGCGACATCCTCGACAAGCTCGAGGCGCCCCTCTCCCACCTCATCCGCAATGCCGTCGATCATGGCATCGAGCCCCCCGCGGACCGCACCGCCGCCGGCAAGCCTGCCCAGGGGACGATCCGTCTCGAAGCCCGGCACCGGGCGGGCATGCTCCACATCACGCTCAGCGACGATGGCCGGGGAATCGACACGGAGCGGCTCCGATCCCGGGCGGTCGCCCGCGGACTGGTGGCCCGGCAGGTCGCCGATCAGCTCTCCGAACTGGAACTCCTTGAGTTCCTCTTCCTGCCCGGCTTCTCCACCAAGGACCAGGTGACGGAGATCTCGGGCCGCGGCGTGGGCCTGGACGTCGTGCAGAGCATGGTCAAGGCGGTCGGCGGCAGCGTCCGCGTGGCGACGCATCCCGGTCGGCAGACCGTGTTCACACTGCAGTTACCGATCACGATGTCGGTGATCCGGGCCCTGCTCGTGGACATCGGCGCCGAGCCCTACGCCTTCCCACTGACGCGGATCGACCAGATCCTCTACTGCCCGCACGCGGACATCCGCACCGTCGAGGGCCGGCAGTACTTCGACCGCGATGGCGTCTCCATCGGCCTCGTGCTCGCCGCACAGATCCTCGAGACCGAGGCCGGGCCGCCTGCCGATCCGATGCCGGTGGTCGTGATCAGCGACCGCGGCCAGCAGTTCGGCATGATCGTCGATGCCTTCCGCGGCGAGCGCGACCTGGAGGTCCGGCCGCTCGATCCGCGACTGGGAAAGGTCCGCGACGTCAACAGCGCCTCGCTGCTGGAGAACGGCGATCCGGTGCTGATCGTGGACGTCGAGGACCTGGTGCGGTCGATCGACAACGTGCTGCTCGGACGCCGGCTGACCCGGGTGGAGTTCGAACGGATCGCCGACCAGGCACGACGCCGAAAGCGGGTGCTGGTGGTGGACGATTCGATCACCGTGCGCGAACTCGAGCGGCAACTCCTCCAGGCCCGCGGCTACGCCGTCGACGTGGCCGTCGACGGCATGGACGGCTGGAACGCGATCCGCTCCGCCCGCTATGACCTCGTCGTCACCGACGTCGACATGCCGCGGATGGACGGCATCGGCCTCGTCGGGCTGGTGCGGGCCGACCCGGCCCGTCGCGACGTGCCGATCGTGATCGTCTCCTACAAGGATCGCGAGGAGGACCGGCTGCGCGGCCTCGACGCCGGGGCGAACCGCTACCTGACGAAAAGCAGTTTTCACGATGAGACGTTCGTCGATACGATCGTGGACTTGATCGGCGAGCCGCTGGAGCCGCAAGGATGAGGATCGGTATCGTCAACGACATGAAGGCCGCCTGCGAGGCGCTGCGCCGCGTGGTTGACAGCATGCCCGACCACGAAGTGGCCTGGACGGCCGGCGACGGCGTCGAGGCGGTGGCGATGGCGAAGCGCGACCGGCCCGATCTGATCCTCATGGACCTGCTCATGCCGCACCTCGACGGCGCGCAGACCACGCGGCAGATCATGGCGACGGCGCCGTGTGCGATCCTCGTCGTCACCGCCACCGTCAGCGGCAACATCTCCCTCGTCTACGATGCCATGGGCTACGGCGCGCTCGACGCGGTCGACACCCCGATGCTCGGCCCGGGGGGCGAGGTCAGCGGGGCCGGTGCCCTGGCCGAGAAGATCGGCGTCATCGCCAAACTCGTCGGCCCGGCCACGGATGCCCGACGGCAGCCCCGTGCGGTAGCCGCGGCGCAGCCGCCGCGGCTGCTCGTCGTCGGCGCCTCCACGGGAGGCCCGAAGGCGGTGGCCGACCTGCTCCTGCCCCTGCCCCACGACTGGAACGTGGCCGTCGTCGTCATCCAGCACGTCGACGTGGCCTTCGCGAAGGGCCTGGCCAAGTGGCTCGGCGACCGGACGGGCCGGCCCGTCCGCGTCGCCGAGCATGGCCAGCAGCCGGTCGCCGGGGACGTGCTCGTGGCGGGCACCAACGACCACCTCGTGCTCGCGAAGTCGCGCACGCTCGAATATCGGGAGGAGCCGCGCGAGGTGTTCTTCCGCCCCAGCGTCGACGTCTTCTTCGAGAGCGTCGCGGAGCATTGCCCTCACGCCGGAGCGGCGGTGCTGCTCACCGGCATGGGGCGGGACGGGGCCCGCGGCCTGCTCAGGCTCCGCGGCCGCGGCTGGCACACGATCGCGCAGGATGAGGCGACGAGCGTGGTCTGGAGCATGCCGAAGGCCGCCGTCGACGCCGGCGCCGCCTGCGAGGTGCTGCCGATCGACCGGATGTCGCGGGTCCTCGCCGCCCGGCTCGGCACCTGACGCTGCCGTCTGTCCAACGCGCCTGCGATGGTGAAGCCAAGGTTCACCATGCCGGGAACGCCCGGCTTCCTGCCGGGCGAGGATAGTGCGTTAACTCCGACCGGCGTGGAGCAGTCAGCCGGAAGGTGCCGATTCCTGGAACCGGAAGCATCCCGTATGAAGTCAGGAACCGCGTGGAGTTCACTTTCATGTACCGATTTGCCGTTTCCACGCTCCCGGCCGTCGTCGTGCTCGCCGCAGCGGCGTTTTCCACCGCCGGCCTGCCGGCGGCGGCCCTCGTGGCCCGGATCCTCGCTCCCGGCAATCCGCACAAGCTCGCCTTTCCACCGGCCCAGACGATGGTCGTGAGGGTGGCGGAGATCGAGAAGATTCCCGCCAAGCGTGTGTCGACGACGGTGCAGGAGCCGGTCTGGGAGCACGAGACCGCCGAGATGGAGAAGCTCGTGCCGGTCATCGAGAGCGGCCAGCCGACGGGAAGGTTCACGAAAATCAAGCAGCGGGTCGTCGTCAAAAGCAAGCAGGTCGGTACGACGACGAAGACCGTGGAACATCTCGTCCCCGATCCCTCCGGCACGGAGACGATCGAGCGGCCCAAGACGGTCCGCGAGCCGGGAGGACCGGCGGCCTGGGCTCCGAATCTGCCCGGGCTCAATGGCATGGCGCTGTACGTGCTGGTGAAGGCCGGGCTCGGCAAGCACCCGGCGACCGTGAAGCACGCCGCGGCACTCGCGGCCCACGCCGACCAGACCAAGGGGATTCCCGACTCGACCTTCGACGTCGCCTGGCCTGGTCCAGGTCGCGTTGAACAAGGGGCTGGAGAAGACCGGCTTCCCGGTGGCGTTGGTCACCGACGGCGAGGCTCCACCCGCGCTGTTCGATACCGCGACCGCCTGCACGGCCGTCGCGGCACAGGCGACGGTCGAGTGGCTGGTGGAGGCCGATCCCGACCTCGCGAAACTGCTCGCCCCCGCGAGGAAGGGTGCGCACGAGCGGGCGAAGCGGATCGCCGCTCGCTGGTATGCGGGTCCTTCCGGGAGGTTGGTGGGTCAGGAGCCAAGAAGGGGGTGTTCCTGCCATGTCGCCGGGCTGTGGAAGCGAGCGCAGGCATGGATGCCGAAACGCAGCGGACATGCAGTGAACGGAGGGCCGGAGGCCCGCAGAGAACGGCCGGTGACATGGCAGGGACACCGCCGACCCAGGGAAAAGCCCGATGAACCGGTATGGATCGTCCCGGGATTCCGTGGTCTGTTCACCGACAAGGCGTCGGCCAAGGAACGGCTTGCCGACGGCCTGTTTCGCCAGATCGCCTACCGGCTCGTCGTGCTCCAGGACCAGCACGGCCCGTGGTCGAGCGCTGGCAACCAGTTCCTCTCGTCCGCTCTCGAAGCCCTGAACATCGCCCGCATGGCCGCCGAACAGCGTGCCGCACTCAACCGGGATCCCGGCAAGATCAATCTGCCCGATCCGCTGGCGTATGAGACGCTGCTCGCGCTGCGGCTCCCCCGCAGTCGCTGCGCCGGCCGGCAAACCACCGGCCAAGCCCGAGAAGAAAACCGACGACGACGATGTGGGCACGTTCGAGGATCTGCTGACACCCGGCGACGCGAAGTGACGGAGCGGCACCGTCGTCCGACGGATCGCTCACCCGCTCTCGATCACCGCCATCGCTGCCAGCACGACGGCCTCGCCGACACGAGGCGGGGCGATCACCTGGACTCCCACCGGAAGCCCCCGGCTGCCCCGGTCCGTGGCGGCGGCGGCGACGAGGACGGGATCGCCCGACCGCGGTCGCTGGCCCTCCTCGTCGGGCCGCACCACGGTCCCCGGCACGGCACCCGCCGCGAGGTCGAGCAGATTCGCCAGGAAGCAGGGCATCGCCGCGAGCACGAGGCGGGCGGCGCTGCCATGAGGCAGCGCCGGCAGCGCCGACACGGGGCAGACGACCGCATCGAGGCCGGAGACGAGACGGGTGAACCGCGCGCGCAGCGCCTCGCGGGCCGCGATGAGGCCCGCCATTTCCCACGCCGTCCGCGGCCCGGTCCGCAGGAGCGCCTCCGACTCGATGCGGCTGCCAACGAGCCGGGCCAGGGTGGCGAGCCCGCGCCGCCACGCGCCCGAGAGCTGGGCGAGGCGGAGAAGCCGGCCCACGCCCGGGATCGGCCGCGCGGCACCGAGCAGCCGGCGGATGTCGGCGCCGCCGTCGGCACCGAGGATCGCCAGGTGCAGCCAGGCCGCCTCCACTGCGAGGCTGCCGTCGAGCGGCACGATCTCCGCGCCCGCGGCCTGCAGCCGGGCGACGGCCAGCGCCGTCGCCCGGCGCACGGCTGCCGACGCACCGACTGGCCCCGCCTCGTCCCAGGAGCCGATCCGCAAGCGGCCCGGCACGGGTCCGACTTCGACGCCCAACGCTTCGACCGCCCGTCCGAGGTCGGCGACCGAGCGGGAGAGGAACCCCGCCCGCGACCGGACCACCTTCAGCCCGGGAAGCGTCTCGAAAGCCCCTCCGCCACCGAGGGCCGTGAACCGTGGCACGAGCGCCGCGACGCCGCAGGCGTTGGCCGGCTGGCGAAGGCTGCCGGCGAGGTCGTTGCCTACCGCCAGCGGCACGACCCCCGCGGCGACGAGAGCCGCGTCGCCTCCGCTCGATCCTCCCGGCCCGCGGTCGGCGGCCGTCGGGTGATTCGTGCGGCCCCAGACCGGATTGTCGGTCTCGTGGAGAAACATCGCCTGCGGCACGTTCGCCTTCCCCACGATCACCGCGCCGGCCCGTCTCAGGCGGGTGACGATCTCCGCGTCGGCCGCGTCGGTCGCGTCGCGTCTGTCGGGAATCCCGAGCGTCGTTTTGAGCCCGCGGACGGCGAAGCACTCCTTCACGCTCACCGGTACGCCGGCGAGCCGGCCCGCGCGTCCGGCGTCTACGGCCCGCGCCTCCGCGGCGGCCGCCGCAAGCCGAGGCTGCACGAGGGCGTTGAGGTCGACGTGTGTCTCTTCGTGCCGCGCGGCGCAGGCGGCTAAAGCGTCCGCCGCCGTCAACCGCCGGGCGGCGACGGCTTCCGCGATTTCGGTCGCGGTCAGAGGCCGGGGAGTCAAAACGGGGAAACCGGATCGCCGGCCGCGGCGCCGCGGACATCGGCGGCCCAGATGACGCCATCGCCGAGGATGACGCCGGTGACCACGATCGGGTCACCTTCCACGCAGCCCGGCTCACCCCGCGACACGAGCACGATCCGCCGCGAAGCCCCCTTCGGCAGCTGGAGGATTGCCTGGGACGACCAGCAGTGCCCCACTCTGCGGGCCGACTCGAACGTCACCGCCAGCACCACGCCGTCCCCGTTTCGCTTCGACGCCGTCAGCCACATCCTGCCCAGCCGGGCAAGTTCCGAACGCAGCCCCTCGTGGGCCGCGATTCCGGCATGCAACGATTTGAAGCCTTCCGGCGGACCGGAGAGGGCCCGGCCGGTGTCGGCCGCCGACCGCTCGAGGAGCACGAGCTCCTCGGCCACCCGTGCCAGCCGCTTGTACCAGTCGAGCATCAGGGGCATGCGGGCCGGATCGTTCGGGTCGCTGACGCTGCGGAACGCCTCGGCTGCCGCCTCGGCCGCGCCGACGGCGGCGTCCAAGGCCGCCGTGTCGAGAGGCGGCGGTGCGGGGGCGACGAATGCCGGAGCCGCGACGGGCTCCGGCGGCTTGACCGCCGCCGCCAGTGGATCGAGGAACGTGTCCTGCGGATCAGGCAGCGGATCGGTGGTGGGAGAGGCGACACCGGGATCTTCGTTCACCAGCGGCGCATCTGGCGGCTCGGCCGCCCGGGTCTGCGAAGCAGCCGGCTCATTCACCGGTCGCCGCGAGGGTTGCTTGTTCGGA
This sequence comes from Planctomycetia bacterium, assembly GCA_046339335.1. GTDB lineage: Bacteria > Planctomycetota > Planctomycetia > Pirellulales > UBA1268 > QWPN01. The sequence continues at coordinate 17,913 of JBKDUV010000173.1, forward strand.
ATCGGCAGCCCCAGATCCTCGCCGCGATTCCTCCCCACGCCGCCACCTCCGCGTTGGAACTTGGCCGGCAAAAGGAACGCGAGCTGTTCCGGCACGTGCTTCGTGGTTCCGAACGGATCCTTGCCGAATCCCCAGACCAGGATGCCCAGCGTGACGGGAATCGCCATCACGCCGCCGAGCACGATGCCGATCACTTGACCGATCCCGCTGCTCTTCTTCACTTTTCGCGTCGACGCCGGTCGTGACGCCGCGACGACGGCCGGGACCGGGGCCTGGGGCGACTCGGTTCCCGATTCCGAGGCCTCGCTGAACTCGCCGAGGCCGAACGAATCGGCCGATTGCTCGCCCCCCTGTTCAGTCGTTTCCGCGGCCGGCTCATGGTCATCCCAGGCACCGCCGCCGATCAGCATTTCCTCTTCGCCGGACGCTTCACTCGCCCCCTGCGCCTGTTCGTCGCCTGGCGCGGCGGAAAAAGCCTGCACGTCAGCCTGCACGTCAGCCTGCACGTCAGCCTGCACGTCAGCTGGTCGCTCAACCTTCTCTTCGAAGGAGAATTCGCCGAGGTCGAAGCCGGTGCCGCCGGCCGACTCGATCTCCGCCCAGGGATCGGTGCCGTCTTTGTCCACCGAGTCGCGATCGTCTGCCATGGCCTTGACTCCTCCGGACTGTCTATGCCGCCTCACCCGTCAGGCGGCCCGGGCCGCCGCACCAAAGTGTACCACCGCCGTCTGCCGAGCCGCCACACGCCCGCCGGCCCGGCAGGCCAGCTCAGAGGCCGTGCGCCGGGCCGTAGCGACGGCGCAGGCTGTCGAGGAAAAACCGCTCGCTCGCAGGCTCTCCCGTGGCCTGCTCGATGAGCGGCTCGGAATCGAGGGTCCGGCCGAACCCGTGGACGTGCTGCCGCAGCCAGTCCAGCAGGCCGGTGAAATCTCCAACGCCGATCCGCGCCTCGAGATCGGGAAGCCGACGTTCAGCCGCGGCCATCAACTGGGCGGCAAACAGATTGCCGAGCGTGTAGGTGGGAAAGTAGCCGATCAGGCCCGCGCTCCAGTGGATGTCCTGGAGCACTCCCTCGGCGTCGTTCTTCGGCCGCATGCCGAAGTCGTGGGCGAACCGCTCGTTCCAGGCGCCAGGAAGCTCGTTCACCATCAGGTCGCCGTGGATCAGGGCCCGCTCCAGGTCGAACCGCATCATCACGTGCAGGTTGTACGTGACCTCATCCGCCTCGACGCGGATGAACGATGGCCGCACCGCGAGCGTCGCCTCGTGCACCTGGTTGGCGTCGGCCCCGGCAAGCGCCCCGGGAAACGCCTCCTGCGCCAGCGGAAAGCACCATTCCCAAAATCCACGGGAGCGGCCGACGAGGTTCTCCCAAAGCCGCGACTGCGATTCGTGGATGCCGAGCGAGGTCGCTTCACCCGGGGGCAGGCCATGCCAATCGCGCGGCAATCCCTGTTCGTAGAGGCCGTGCCCGGCCTCATGGAGCACGCCGTAGAGTGCCGTCGGCAGCCACTGTTCGTCCCAGCGCGTGGTGATCCTGCCGTAGTCGGGCCAGAGCGTGGAGCAGAAAGGATGGGCCGTGGTGTCGAGCCGGCCGCGGGCGAAGTCGAAACCGATGCGGGCGGCGACGCCGCGGACGAACCGCTCCTGGGCGTCCCGCGGGTAGCGCCGCCGCAGCACCCCGTCGTCGGGCCGCACCGGCGACTCGATGCACGCCCGCACGAATGGCACCAACTCGTCCCGCAGCCTGGCAAACCGGACCGCGATGGCCCGCCAGCGGCCGCCCGGTTCGTAGTCGTCGAGCAGCGCATCGTAGGGATCGAGGTCGGGATCTTGGCAGGCGGCCTGTTCGCGCTTCAGGGCGACCATCTTCTCCAGCCAGGGCTCCAGGGTCTTCCAGCAGGCGGCCGCCCGGGCGGCCGCCCACGCCTGCTGGGCATCGACCCGGGTGCGGGCCAGTTCGGCGACCAGCCGTTCCGGCAGCCTGGACTGCTTGTCGGACTCCCGGGCCAGCCGGCGGATCGTCGCCCGTTCTGCCGGATTGCCTTCAGCGGCCAGCCGACCATCGGCCAGGGCCGCGAGTCGCTCACGGTGAACGGGATCGGTTCGTTCCCGATGCACGAGCAGCGCCAGCAGGGCCGACTGCTCGGCGCGGTGGGGGCCCGCCTGCGGCGGCAGCATCGCCTGCTCGTCCCAATCGAGCAGTGCCTCGATCGAGGCCAGCGTGGCCCCTCTTCGGGCCTGGTCGCAGACCGTCGCAAATGCCGCCCGTTCGTCCGGCCCATCCGCCCCTGTCGGCATGTTCGCCTCCCTCCGCTCACCGCTCGGTCGTGACCACCACGCTCCCCGGACCCGTGCCCGAGAGCCGACCGCGGAGTATGCTCGTTCGACTTTCGGATCGCCACCCCGGACCCCTTCCTCCGGCCAGACGTCATGCTCGACGCGCTCATCATCGCCCCCCATCCCGACGACGCCGAACTGGGCATGGGAGGCACCATCGCGCTGATGCTCTCCCGCGGGCTGCGGGTCGGCATTCTCGACCTCACCGACGGCGAGCCGACGCCGCTGGGCTCGATCGAGACGCGGGCCCGGGAAACAGCGGCGGCGACGGCGATCCTCGGCGTTCCGTGGCGCGAGAATCTCGGCCTGCCCAACCGTCGCCTGCGGGCCACGCTCTCCGCCCGGGCACTTCTCGCGGGCGCGATCCGGCGCACTCGTCCACGCTGGCTCTTCGCTCCGCACTGGGTCGACGCCCATCCCGATCACCTGGCCGCCACCCGGCTCGCCGTCGCCGCGCGGTTCTGGGCGAAACTCACCAAGTGCGATCTTCCCGGAGATCCCTGGCATCCAGAGCGGATCTATCACTATCCCTGCGTCCACCTCAAGACCGTCAGCCGCCCCGCGTTCGTCGTCGACATCTCCTCGACCGTCGAGGCGAAGCGCGCCAGCCTGGCCTGCTACGCGAGCCAGTTCCCTGTCGGGGCGACGCGACCGACCGTGCTCGAGCGGGTCGCGGCGGCCGATGCCTGGTGGGGCGGGCTGATCGGAACGCTGCATGGTGAGCCGTTCTGGAGCCGAGAACCGCTCGGTCTGCGCGGGTGTGCCGTCCTCTTTGGACGGCCGACGCCACGCCGTCCGGCACAGCCTTCCCCGAGTCCGCGACCATCGGCCGCGGGCGGCCGTGGACCCGGCCGATTGGCCCGATGACGGAAACCCGGGGGGAAGCCCGATGCAGGCTGCGGGACCGTGCCCCTGACGGCCGATACATCCCCGGTCCGGCCCGTCTCGGGCCGCCGCTCGTCCGGGGAACGTCATGGCCGCTCGCGACATCAACGTCATCGCGCTCGTCAAGGGCAACGAGCGGTACGTGTTCCTGTTCGACGATCACAGCCAGGACGAGGTGCTTCGGTCGATGGCCCGGCACGCTGCCAATCCCGACCTGACGTTTTCCTGGTACGACGCCGCGGTGCTGGGGCAGAAGGTCCGCAGGAGCGGCGGCCGGCCCCGTCGTTTCGGCTTCGTGCCCCGTGCCGATCGGCCGGCGTGAGACTCGTCGCCAACGGCGGCGCGGCGAGGGCATCTGGCGTGTCGGTTTCTCCAGCCAGCGGCGCGAGTTTCTCGACGGCGATCGGCCGCTTCCTGCGCACGCTCGGCGCCGAGCGGGGCAGTTCGCCGCTGACGATCAAGAGTTACCGCGAGGACCTTCTGCAGCTCGAGGAGTTCCTGCAGGGGGCGGGATGCCGCGGGCCTGCCGAGACGACGACCGTCATCCTGCGCCGCTTCGCCGCCGGCCTGCACGCCACCGGCTACGCCGCCGCGACGGTGGCCCGCAAGCTGGCGAGCACGCGCAGCTTCTTCGCTTTTTGCCAGCGGGAGGGCTGGGTCCGGGCGAACCCTGCAAAGCCGCTCCGCGGTCCGCGCCGCGGCCGCACCCTGCCCCGCTTCCTCACCGGCGAGGAGATCGGGCGCCTGCTGGCGACGCCGCCGGCCACGTCGTCCGCTGGCATGCGCGACCGTGCGATCCTCGAACTGATGTACTCATCCGGCGTCCGCGTCCGCGAACTGGTCAATCTCGACGACGGCGACCTCGACCTGCGGAACGCGACGATCCGCGTCCGCGGCAAGGGCCGCCGGGAGCGGCTCGGCATCGTCGGCTCCCACGCCCAGGCGGCCCTGCGGTCCTGGCTCGCGGCCCGTCGCCTCGCGGCAGGCACCTCCTCAGGAACGCGACCGCTGTTCACGAACAAATTCGGCACCCGGCTCTCGGTGCGGGGCGTGGCCCGGCTGTTGGACAAGCATCTCGCCGTCGCCGGCCTGGCGGGCCGGGCCAGCCCGCACACGCTGCGGCACAGTTTCGCCACGCACCTCCTCGACGCCGGCGCCGACATTCGCAGCGTCCAGGAACTGCTCGGCCACAAGAGCCTGGTGACGACGCAGATTTACACCCACGTGACGACCAGTCGGCTGCTCGCCGACTTCGACAAGGCCCACCCGCGGGCCCGATGACACCGCGAGCGGCGGGCCCGTGCGGGGAAGAGGCCGGAGCCGGACGCGTCCCGGAACCCTACACCAGGCCGCGCCGAACCGCCCATACGGCGGCCTGCGTGCGGTCGGTGACGGCGATCTTGCGCAGGATGTTCTGCACGTGCTCCTTCACCGTCTCGACGCTGATCGTCAGCGACTGGGCGATCTCCTTGTTGGACAGCCCCAGTGCCATGTGCCGTAGCACCTGGGTCTCCCGCTGCGTGAGCGGAATGTCCGGGTCTGGCGTGGCGACGCGGTTTGCCATGGTCGTGGCCACGCGACGCAACTCGCCGGCTCGCATCGGCAACTGGCCGGCCGCAGCCCCGGTGATCGAATTGATCAGTTCGCCACGGGTACAGCCTTTGAGCATGTAATCGTGGGCCCCGGCAGCCACCGCGCGGGCCACGTAGGTCGGGTTGTCGAAGGTGGAGAGCATCACGCAGCGAACCCCCGGGTGGTCCGCACGAATCTTTTCCAGGGCCGCCAGACCATCCTTGCCCGGCATCCGGATGTCGATGAGAACCACGTCCGGCTTGAGTTTTTTGGTCAGTTTGACGACCTCGTCACCGTTGGTCGCTTCCCCCACGATCTTCACCTCAGAGCCGGCCAGTAGGCTCGCAAGGCCGCGGCGGACCACCTCGTGGTCATCCGCAATCACTACTTTTATCGCCATTGGCTCACGATCGCGACGCTCGCGTTTCCTGTGGGGTCCGTTCGTCCGCCGGCGGCCTTCGCCCCCGCCTCGCGCTACGAACTCTACAGTATCAACATTTTTGATTCAACGGGGTGGCCAGCTGACTTCTGACGGAGGCGAGCATCGAATCGGCACCGCGCGTGAGCAAGTCGGCCGCAACTCGTCTCCCGAGGGCTTCGGGGGAGTCCCCTTTTCCGCCGGAAACAGCTTCCGCCACCACCCGTGAGACACGTCCGTCAACCGTGCCGAAGACAACGGCTCCCAGCCGCAGCGACTCTCCCTCGGCACGTGCCCATCCGCCGATTGGAGCGAGGCAACCACCCGCCAGGGCAGCCAGGCAACACCGCTCCGCCCTGACTGCCGCGTGCGTCGTCGGACAGTCGAGCAGACGCACGGCGGCCCGCGTCCGTTCGTCGTCGGCGCGGACCTCGATTGCCAGGGCACCCTGGGCTATGGCGGGCCAGAACGACGGTGGGCGGAGCACCTCGGTGATCCGCTCGGCGAGGCCCAGGCGGGCCAGTCCGGCTCCGGCGAGAATCAGGCAGTCCACCTCGCCGGCGTCGAGTTTTCGCAGCCGCGTGTCGACGTTGCCGCGAACGGCCCGGACCTCCACGTCGGGCCGCAGTAACCGGACCTGCATCACCCGGCGCACGCTCGACGTGCCGACGACCGCACCGGCAGGCAGGGTGGCGAGCGTCCCTGCCGTGCGGCCGACCACCACGTCGAACGGCTCGGCACGGCCCGGCACGCATGCGAGTTCCAGACCGGCCGGCAGCGTGGTGGGCAGATCCTTGCAGCTGTGGACGGCTGCGTCGATGCGGCCATCGCGCAGCGCCTGCTCCAGTTCGCGCACGAAGACTCCGTCCCCCTGCCCCTCGCGCACCAGCCCGGCAATCGGCACATCGGTGCGGAGATCTCCCGTCGTCGCGATCGTGGACAGTTCGACATCGACGCCGGCCCGGCGCAGGCCGGCGGCGAACCCTTCGGCCTGCGTCCTGGCCAGGAGACTGCCCCGGGTGCCGATGCGGATCGTCGAAGACTCGTTCATGGGGGGAAATTCTCGCAGGTCCGCGGCCGGCCGTCGATCCGCCGCGGACGGGCCTTCATGCATCGGTCCACTGTGATCGAGCTTCGTCCCGTTCGGCACGGGCCACGGCCGCCACGAACACCGCCTCGGCACCACGGGCGAGCAGCGCCGCCCGGCAGGCACTGCAGGTGCCTCCGGTGGTGACGACGTCGTCCACCAGCAGGACGCGTCGACCGCCGGTCCGCGGCAGGGCCCGGAACGCACCACGAACGTTGCCGCGCCGGTCCGCGGACGGCAGCCGGTTTTGCAGCGGCGTGCACCGCGAGCGCACCAGTCCCGTCGCGCACGTTGTGCCGAGCGTCGCCGCGAGTCCGCGGGCGATCTCGGCGGCCGCCGTCGTACCCCGCACTGCCCGGCGCCACCAGTGCATCGGCACTGGAACCACGAGGTCGATCCGCCATTGGCCGAGCGTCGCGGCGTGCCGTTCCGCACACAGCCCTCCGAGGGCGGCGGCGAGCGGTTCGCCACCGGGCCGCTTGGTGCGCAAAACGGCCGTGCGCAGGTCGTCGGCGTAGGCGCCGAGCACCACGATGCCATCCCAGTCGGCACGGCCGCGGCAGGCGGCGTGGGCACAGTCGCCCCCGCACCGCGTGCATCGCGCCGGTCCTGCGAACAGCCGTCGGCAGGTTCCGCAGATGGCCGGGCCGGCGGGCAGGCCGGCCGGCGCAGCGGCCGCTCCGAGGTCGGCGCCGCAGGCCGCACACCGCGGCGGACAGAGGAGGTCGAGTCCCCGGCCGGCGAGCCGTGCCGCCTCCCGCCGCATGATGTCGGACAAAGCCATCAGGGTTTTTCCCGGGCCTCGCCTGCGGAGTACCGCCCTCGGCCCCGTTGACGCTCGTCCGGCGAATGCCTACCCTCCGCCGCCGCTGCGGCCGGGCGAAACGACGGCGAACTCCGCCTCCATCGTCACCCGCCGAAACACGGAGTCAAGCACCCATGCTGATCGACCGGTACATCACACGGGCGCAGGTGAACGCGTTCGTCGTCGTGTTCATCAGCCTGGCCGGCCTGTACGTCGTGTTCGACGCGTTCACGAACCTGGACGAGTTCAGCGACCATGCCGCGAAGGCCGGGGGGCTGGCCCGGGTGCTCGGCTCGTACTATGGCGTGCGGCTGATCTGGTTTTTCGACGCCGCCAGCCCGGTCATCACCCTGGCAAGTGCGATGTTCGCACTCTCCTGGCTGGAGCGTCACAACGAGTTGACCGCCCTGCTCGCCGCCGGCATAGATCGCTGGCGAATTGCCCGGCCGACGCTCGTGTTCGCCGCCGTCATCAGCATCGCCGCCGTCGTCAGCCGCGAGACCGTGATCCCGAGCGTCCGGCAAGCCTTTGCCCGCAACGCCCAGGACCTGGCGGGCGAACGTCGCCTGGACTTCTCACCCCGCTACGACATCGCCACGGATATTCTCTTCAGCGGCCGACACTTCCAGGCCGGCCCGATGCGGATCGAGGCCCCGAGCCTGATGCTTCCGGAGCACTTCCAGGGCACGGACTACGGCCAGCGGATCAGCGCCGCAGATGCGGTCTGGCGTCCCGCGAGCCCCGATCATCCCGCCGGCTACCTGCTCAGTGGCGTCAGCGAACCGACCGACATCGACATCCTGCCGCGGCTCGAATCTGCGGGACGGAGCGTGGTGGTCACCCGTGCCTCGGCAGCATGGCTGCAGCCGCGGCAGTGTTTTGTGTGCAGTGACGTCACCTTCGAACAGCTGGTCGGAGACACCAACTGGCACCTTTACTCGGCGACTCCCGAACTGCTCGCCGCCCTGCGCAACCCCGCGCTCAACTTCGGCACCCGCGTGCCGCTGCGGATTCACGCCCGCGTCACGGCCCCGTTTCTCGACATGGCGCTGGTGCTGCTGGGAATTCCCCTCGTGCTCGGCCCGACCCGCCGCGGGGTCTTCGTGGCCGTGGGCCAGTGCGTGCTGATGACGGTCTTGTTCTTCCTGGTCGTGATGGGCTGCCACGCGCTGGCCGGTGCAGACGTGGTCGGCCCGGCGACGGCGGCCTGGCTGCCGCTCCTGATCCTCGGCCCGCTGGCGGCCTGGCGGGCTCAGCCGATGTGGCAGTGAGGGTCAGTCGGCGATCGTCACGGTCCGGGCCGTGAGGGGCGCCAGCGTGTCGAGCGGCACGGTGGCGGCCAGTTCCTCGGGGACCCGCCAGGCGAGCACCACGCACGTCTTCTGCTTCGGCTCGGCCGACCCCCAGCGTTCCGTCAGTCCCGGCCGCCGTTTGTCCACGGCCACGCCCGCGTCGAGCAGCTCGAACGACTGCTCGCCTTCCAGGGTCAGCACGTCCCACGTCCGTGGCTGCCCCGCGGCATCGTCGATCTGCCGCGACTTGCCCCAGGCTGCCTTGCGAAACGACTCGTCGCCCCGCACCTGTTCCAGGATCGCCTGCTTCACGTCGTCGCGGCGGCGCTGGGCCGGCGGAACGGCCCCGACCAGCAGCACAACCGGATACTGCGTCGGCCCGACCGGCAGCCGGCCCCGATAGGCGGCGGCCAGTCCGGGGATGTCGCGCAGAAACGCCGGCGCCGCCTCCTTCGGGTCGGGAAGTTGATCGACGATTTGCTTCGGCAGCCGGAACGTGACGCGGCCGTCGGCGACGCCGCTCGGCTCCGGATTGAGCGGCGCGAACTCGGCCCCGGTCGTGTAAGCCTCCAGCCGTGCCGCGTACTCACGCTCGTAGGCCCCCGAAGAACACCCGCAGCAGGCCAGGCCGCAGGCGGCGAGCACCAGGAACCGGCCCGCACAACGCCCCACGCCGCTTCGGGTGCCGGAGGCAAGGATCGTGCCGGTGTCGACGCCGCCGGTTTCCGCGAAATGCGGCACGACCCGCACCGTCGTCACCACACGCACGTCCTGCAGCGCTTCCCGCATCCTTCGTCCTTTGCCAACCCTTTTTTCTTCACGCCGGCCTCCCCGCCTGCCGATTCGAATCATGCGGACGGGAGTTCGCCGCCACGGGCCGATGCCCGACTCACCAGCGAGGCAAGGAGTGCCGTCACCCATGAAACTTCAGACTACCAGATTTGGACGGATCGACGTCGAGTCGGAGGACGTCCTCCATTTTTCCAGCGGCCTGCCCGGCCTGGAAGACTGCCGGCAGTGGGCGCTGCTCGCCGACTCGACGAACGACGCGCTCGGCTGGCTGCAGAGCATCTCCCGGAGCGACGTCGCCCTGGCGGTCGTCAGCCCGCGGCGCTTCGCTCCCGACTACCAGGTGCGGATCCCGCGCAGCGAACTGTCGCCGCTGGCGCTCGCCGACGTCCGCCAGGCCCAGGTGGTGGTCGTCGTCGGGAGAAACGGCACCGGCCTCACGCTCAATCTCAAAGCTCCGATCGTCATCAACCTTGAAAACCGCACGGGCCGTCAGGTCGTCGCATCCGGCGACCTCCCGCTGCAATACGAACTCACCCAGGAACGACCGCCGCTCAAAAAGAGCGCATAATCCCAGCAGCGGGCGGCATGGATGCGCCGCCGCCCGGTGTGGATCAGGAAGGAACGCCCCATGCTCGTGCTCTCCAGACAACGTGACGAAAGCATCATGATCGGCGACGCCATCGTCGTCACGATCGTCGACATCAGGGGCGACAAGGTCCGCCTCGGCATCACCGCCCCGGCGGAGGTGCCGGTGCACCGCCAGGAGGTGTACGAGGCGATCCAGCGCGAAAACCAGCGGGCGGCAAGGCTCGAGCCCGGGGAGACGCAGGATATCGGCCGGTTCGCCGCGCGGACGACGGGACAGAAGCGGCCCCAGGATCCGCCGGCCCGCTGAGCGGCAGCCGGGGACGGTCGGCGTGTGGCCAGCGGTCCGCAGGCTGCAAGAGGGCGTCGACGGCGCCGATGCCCTCCGCGGTCAGCCCGCCTTCCACTTGATGTTGCACCCCAGGCTCGGCAGCTGCTCGGCGGCCGCGGGCCGCCCGGCGAGCAGGGCCTCGACCGCCCCGCGCAGGTCGCCGCCCGTCACCGGAATGTCGTTGCCCGGCCGGCTGGCATCGAGCTGCCCCCGGTAGACGAGCCGGCGGTCGCCATCGAAGAGGTAGAAGTCGGGCGTGCAAGCGGCCCGGTAGGCGTGGGCCACCTCCTGCGTCTCGTCGTACAGGTAGGGGAACGGGTAACCGCGCTCCTCGGCCTCGCGGACCATCTGCTCCGGCGAGTCGGCCGGATGCGTGGAGACGTCGTTGGAACTGATGGCGGCGAAGCCCACGCCCCGGGGCATGTACTCGTGCCCGAGGCGGGCGAGCTCGTCGGCGACGTGCTTCACGAACGGGCAGTGGTTGCAGATGAACATCACCACCGTGCCGCGCGGTCCGGCCGCCGCGGCGTAATCGACCATCCGACCGTCGACGTTGGGGAGGGAGAAGTCCGGGGCGACGGTGCCCAGGGGAATCATCGTGCTCGGGGTGCGGACCATGGGGCGGGCTCCGGGGAGTTCTCAGGAAGACGCATCGTACCCGGTCTCCGCAGCGCGGAAAGGCTCCCGGGGAATCCATACCATCGCCATCGCGTACCCCGTGAGCCCCAGGCAGATGAGGTGGAACAGGTTCAACGGGCCGAGCACCGGGGCGTAGGGCTTGAAAAACTCCCAGCAGAACCGCTGCACTGCGTACCACAGCACCATCAGGTAGAAGCCGTTCTTGAGGAACAAGACGTCGCGGCGGCCGAGCTTGACCAAGGCGTAGGCGAGGAACGCCGCCATCGCGGCCGACTCGTAGAGCTGCACGGGGTGGCGGAGAACGTGGTCGCCGAAGTCGTGCCCCCAGGGGACCGCCGTCGGTGCGCCGTGGGTGTGGTCGGCGAGCCCGGAAAAAAAGCAGCCCCAGCGGCCGATGACGACGCTCGTGCAGAAGGCGGGCACGAAGATCAGGCCGGTCGAGCCGGCGATGCTGCGGGCACGCTTGAAAATCTCGATCGCGACGATCGCCCCGGCCAGGGCCCCGACGATGCTCCGGGCCGCGCCCGGCTCACCGGAAAGCCGGAGGTTCGCCGAGCCGGCCGCATAGCCGCCGACCGTCGCCCCGACCACGAGGGTGACGGCGTAGCCGAATCCCGCCCGCTCGATCCGCGTCGCCGCGTCACGGAGCCGCCAGAAGAAACAGCCGACGGTCATGGCCGCCGCGGCCGTGGCGGCCGCGATGTCGAACCAGGCGTGGACGTTCATCCTGCACGAGTATCCGTGGCGGCCGTCGCCGATCTGCCGACCAGCCTCCAGATGAGCACGCCCTTCAGGGCGAGCGCCACGGCTCCCGCCTTGGCCAGCCACGTCCACGGCCAAGCGGCCCACCCCCTGTCGGCCCAGACCAGCCACGCCAAGGCGGCGCCGGCCAACACCACGTCGCAGGCTCCCAGCACTCGGGCCACGAGGCGGCGCCGCGGCGTCGAGTTCCGAAACAGCCCCGGCAACACGAAGCCGTTCGCGATCAGGATCGCGACGGCTCCGGCGAGACCGAAGGTCGACACCACGGCGATGTCTCGGTGCAGTTCGCGATACATGACGGCGTTCGCAGGCATCGTCACGTAGGCGTGGATGCCGGACACCGCACAGCCCCCCAGGAACAGCGCCGCCAGCAGCGTAACAACGGCCAAGAGGACGAGCAGGGCTTTCATCGTCCGTTCATCCGCAGACGCGTTGAATATCGCAGCCAGAGAATCGCCATCATGTCCCCCAACTCGCCGGCGGGAGTGGCGGCGGCTTGGCGGGGAGCAGGAGCGTGAGCACGCCCTTGATCGCCAGCACCGCCGGCATCAGGAACGTCGACGCGTCGCCGACCTTCACCGGCCCCTGCCCGGCGAGTCCGCCCGCCACCAGTGCGGCGGCGCAGACCAGGTCCACGACGGCGAGCAGAAGAAACCAAACGTTGCGACGCGGCGCCCGGCCGCCTGCCAGGGCGACGATCAGGGCCACTTTGACGATCGTCACGGCCACCGTGACGACGATCAGCGGCCCGGTGACGACGAGCATCTGCATGAGGCCGTTCCTGTCCGGCGCGAAGGCGGCCGCCACGCCCGTGAACAGGAACGCGCACCCCCCGGCCAGCGCCGCCGCGGACGTCACCAGCGCACAGAGCACGATCAGCAGGCCTCTCATGGTCCCTCCAGCGACCGCCGCATCCGGGCCCGGGCGGCCGCGTCGCGGTAGAACAGGTTGTAGGTCTCGAACGGAATGATCGTCTCGTCCGGCGTCACGAAGTGGATGCACGACCGCTTCACGCGGCCGACGCAGAAATTGTGGGCGTCCATGAACTCCACGATCACCACCCGGAACGTGTCCTCGTAGCCGAGGCCCGCGGGCAGCGGCACCTCGGGCAGGCAGCAGAGGAGTTCGCCGAGTTTTTTCTCGTTGTTGCACTCCGCGGTGGCGAGCGAGAAGAACTCGAGCACCTGCCGGTGGAGATCGGGATACTTCTCGAACGTGATCGCATTGGGGAGGGCCTCGACGAGTAGTTCTCGCGGAAAGAACGAAGTCACCGGGGCGATCTTGGTTCCCTTCCGCAGGGCATAGCCGATGGCGATGCTCTCCGGGTTGCAGGGGAGCGGAATGATGTCGCCCGGGCCGAACGGGCCGCCGGAGTCGACGATCCGCCGCCTGATCGCCGACAACGGAAACCGATCGGTTGACGCATCAAAGCCCTCGTTGCGGCCGGCGTCCTGGATCGGCTGGAGGACGACGCCGCGGACGTCACCAGCGCACAGAGCACGATCAGCAGGCCTCTCATGGTCCCTCCAGCGACCGCCGC
>JBKDUV010000174.1:0-3147 GCA_046339335.1 Planctomycetia bacterium
CTTCGGATCGGGCCCGACCGAACCACCTCCACCCCTTTTCATCATTGCCAGCACCGGGAGCGGCCATGGGTTGCTTGTTGTGGTCGATCCAGATGCGAAAATACGCAAAGTAGCATTTATCGGAATCGGACCAGAAACAAGGGATGGAAGATCCGTCCGAGCGCAGCGGCCAGTGCTTCTTGTTGAGCAGAGGCTCCTTGGAGATCTTCCTCCAGTGGATGCCGTCCCCCGATACGTAGCCCCAGAATGGTCTTCCATCTTTGAAAGATCCGGTGAGGGCTTTGAAGCGCTCTGAAGCCGGGACGCCGGGACGGGTGTCGATGAACGGCGTGAAGTTGTGACTCGCCGCGGGATCGTCAGGCGGAAGCACAATATTGTTCGTGCGGAATCTTGAGCCGGACTTTTGGTCCGTAAATTCATACAAGGTCAAGGACGGCTTGATCCAGCGAATACCATCCTCACTGTGCGCGACGCAGGTCACCTCCCGGCCACGGATGGCCTTTCCGTCTTTGTCGAACCAACTGGGCCAACCCCGATAATACATGAGGAATTGAGGTCTGTCTTTCGGATGGTCTTTATCCTCCAACACCCTCACGTACCCCGAATGAGTTCCTTCCCAAGGCTGATCGAAGACGATCGCCGTCTCCTTCCGCTGAGGCGAATGGAGCCGCAGCTCCGTGCCCTTCATGTCTTCGATCAGGAATCGATCCGTGAAGAGCTCGCGACGCGACCCGATTCTGAGCGGGGCTACGGCGGCGGGCACGGCGCGGGTTGCGGATTTGCCTGCCTCACCGATGCCCGTGCTCTTCTCCTGTGCGGCAAGTGGCGATTGGGTCACCAGATTGTAGGCGACGATGATCATTGTCAATAATCTTTTCATAAAAGGAAGTAGGGACAGACTGATTATTCGTTGGGAGTCAGGGAAATCATGGTCGGCAGGGGTTTCATAACGTGCTTGGTGCATGGGCGTATTCAATCGCCCCGCGCTTTCCACGCCAAGCGAAAACTCCGGGAAGTTGCGAATAATCAGTCTGTCCCTACTTCCCCTTTACGGCATTGCCGATTTCCAAGGGCCGCCCCGCCGCGTCGTAGCTCATCGTGACGGCCGGCGTGCCGTCGCTGTAGGTCATGCCGGTGACCTGATCGCGCATCCGCTCACAGCGGCATTCGCGAACCGCAAACACTTTACGAAGTGAGGCCCATCCGCTCTCCGGCTATCAGTCTGGCACTCTGTTCTTTAGGCCGAACCCGGTCTCCTTCTACTTGCTGTGGAATCGGAACGAATACAAGTCGCACTCGCGCATCGCGAATCGCAGGCGCACCGGTTTCCCTGCGATGGCGGCAAGGCCCGGGTTGTTCTTCCATCTCACCCGCCGCTCGATCGCGTCGCCGATGACGGCCTGGCAATCATCCAGGCCGAACCCCGGCAGTGCCTGGCCCGAAGCGTCCTGGATCTCGACCCGCAGCGAGCCGGCTGCCCCGGTGCTGAAGTTCACGGACAGGGCATCGCCGGCGAAGATGAGGGGCTTGGTCAGCAGTTCGCCGCCGTCGGTGCCGGCGTTCACGGAGATGAAGCCGTCGGTCCGCAGGGTGTAGCGATCGCCGCTTATTGTGTTATAGATGGACATCTCCTCGGGGCCTGTCGGCACGACATTCAGTGCTACGTAGTTCGCCCTTTGTTTCCATCGTGCCGGATCCAAGCCTGGCCGGATGAAGGCCTCCTTGAAGGTGCGCTGATATGAAGCGGAACCGGCGCGCATGGTCATGAGCATGATGTCGGTCGAGCCCCACTTGCCCTCCACCGGTTCTCCCATCTCGATGCCACACGTGAATCTACTCGGCAATGCGACATAGATATGCGGCGCGCGGAAATAAGGATGCGTCTCATTCGTGTAGAGTTGTTCGCCCGGAAGATTGGCGTCGGTGTCGACCAGCGAAGTCCAGGTGATGAAGTCGGTCGAGGTCGTCCGACTGACTCGCCGCTGGAACTTCTTGTACGGATCCGTCTGTGGAGGCTTGATCATGCCCCAGGTGCGGACAAAACAGACATAGCAGTTCTCGGCCTCGGACCAGAAGGCCGGACTCGACGAATCGAAGGGCCAGGGCGTTCCGGGGGCCTGATTCGGCGTTTTTATGACAGGCGCGTTCTGGATCTTGCTCCAGTGGATACCATCGGCGCTCTTGAAGGCGACCAGTCCGGTCCCTCCCGATCCCGCCAGCGCTTTGTACCGGGCGTCCGGTGCGACACTGGGCCGGGTGTCGAGGAAGGGGGTGAAGTTGTGGGTGAACGGAGCCTGGCGGGCCAGGATCACATTGCCGCCCTTCGAGCTTTGGATCTTTGTGATGCCCAGGTCGGGGAACGTCAATTCGTTGCCGTCGCGGCTTTCCGCATAGCAGGTGATCTCGTTCGGTTCGTTGTCTGCGTTGCGCTCCCCATACCGTCCCTTATCGTACCCGGGAATGTCGGAACGATAGTACGCCCGGTAGAGATCCCCGTCCTTGATGATGGTGCCATAACCGCCGCTCGGCAGGGGACTCTTGGCGGGCATTTGCTTGACCGGCGCGTGCAATCGGAACGCGACGCCCGTCATGCGCTCGACAAGATGATCGTCGACGAAAAGCTCCAGTCGTGTGCCGATCTCAAGGGGTTTCATGCTCGTGCTCTTCACCTGTGCGGCGAGTGGCGATGGGATCATCAGATTGTGGGCGATGATCATCATTATCAATAAGCTTTTCATAAGAATATTTTTAATTGTTAAAATCTAATTTGAATATTATGTGCCGGACATACTCCGGTTTGAAGGCAAAAGCACGTCCATTGCGGCCAAATAAGTTTAACTCCGCAGTTTGTACCTTCTGTTCTTCTTTGCCCATGTATGGTGCAGCCAATTTTTAGCAGATAGTTGGGCTATGTGAACGCATCGCTCCCATACACTCTCGTGTTAAGTGCCATTCCAGTCTGTCACTCTGTTTTCCGAGGCCCCAGCGGTATGTCCAACCAGTCTGCCACCTCCATGCATTGCTCCATCCAGTGCGGTCTGGGGGAGGCGTAGCTTTCAAGACCTCTTCCCCCGTGGGCAGCCACCTTGGCATCAATCCACCCCTGCGCCAGCCGATAGTCCCAGACGTGCTCCCATGGCGTCAGGC
>JBKDUV010000175.1:0-15725 GCA_046339335.1 Planctomycetia bacterium
GTCCCGCATGCCGCCGACGATAAACATCCGCTCGACGTCCTCCAACCGCTTGTGCGGACGCATGTGGAGCATCTGGCCGAGGTCGTGGGACAGGTTGAACGTCGCCCCGCGGTAGATCTCGTACTGCTCCTGCCAGTCGTCCGGGGTGAGCATCTTCTCGTAGCGGATCCGGTCGCGGACGCCGCGGATCCCGATCCGCTCCATCTGATCGAGGGCCACCTCCCGGTAGCGGGGGCCCTCGCGACGCCAGTCGACGTTCGGATGGCGATGGGTCACGGGAATGAGCAGGTAGAGCGTGCTCATTCCGCGCGGCGCGAGCGTCGGATCGGTGACGCAGGCGTTTTGCACGTACATCGACGGGTCGGCGCTGAGCCGATGCCGGTGCTCGATGTCGGCCAGGTTATCGCGATAGTTTTCCGACAGGTAGATGTTGTGGTGGGCGACGTCGTCGTACCGTCCCTCGATGCCCAGGTAGAGCATGAACGTCGAGCAGGAGAAGCGTCGCGAGGCGATCCGCCGATCGTTCCAGCGCCGGCGGAGCCGGTCGGGCACGAGCCGCGTCATGCTCCGGGCGAAGTCGGCGTTGACGATGGTGGCGTCCGCGGCGTGGGTGCCTGAGGCCGTGCGGACGGCGGTGATCCTCCGTCCCGAGAATTCCAGCCCCTCGACCGCCTCGCCGTACCGGACCTCCGCCCCCAGTTCGCCGGCGATCCGGGCCATCGCGACGCTCACCGCACCGCAGCCGCCGATGGGATGGTAGACGCCGTGCTCGTATTCGAGGAACGAGAGGATAGAGAACAGGCTCGGGCAGCGAAACGGCGACATGCCGAGGTATTTGGACTGGAACGTGAATGCCAGCCGGATTCGCTCGTCAGAAAAGAAGGTGCCGAGTTCCGCGTCGAGGCTCCGCCACGGCTTGAGGATCGGCACCAGCTTCAGAAGGTCTGGGCTGGCGAGATCGATCCAACTCTCGAACGGCTGCTCGAGGAACGGCGCAAAACGGGCGAACTTCTCCCGCGTGGCCTGCATGAACCGGGTGAAAGAGCCACGGTCGCTGGGCGAGAGACGGGAGACCTCGGCCTCCATCCGGGCGATGTCCGGCGTGGCCAGCAGTTCCCCTCCGGCCCCGAACACGAGCCGGTACTGCGGGTCGAGGCGGACCATCTCGACCTCACGGCGCAGGTCGCGGCCGCAGGCGACGAAGATGTCCTCGAGCACCCTTGGGTACAGGAAGAACGTCGGCCCGAGATCGAACCGGAAACCTTGCGGCGTGGAGATCGTGCTCGTGCGGCCGCCGGGAACGTCGAGCCGCTCGAAGACACGGACGCGGACGCCGGACCGGGCGAGCAGCATGGCGGCGGCAAGGCCGCCGGGGCCGGCTCCGATGATGTTGACCGTCCGAGTCATCCACGGCCTTCGGCTGGCTGCCTGACGCCGGCCGGGAGTACGGCACCGGCACGAACGCCCGTACTATAGGGTGGCGGCTCACCCGGTCAAGAAACCCGCTGGCGTTCGCGGCCCCAGGCCGCTCAGTAGGGGATCGCGTAGGCCCCGCGGACGGGCCGCCAGCCGCCGAAGATCCCGCGACGCATCGGCACCGCGACCGCGGCGGGGGCGTAGTACGTGGTGACCGGCACGACGGCCGGGGCCGCGATGACCGGCGCGGCCGCCACTGCGGTCGGAGCGTAAAACGTCGTGACTGTCGTGGCCACGGGCGCCGCGGGGATCGCGCCATACGCCGGCGGAGAGGCGGCGCGGACGGCGACGACCGCCGGCTCCGTGACGAGCGGCGGCGAAAAGGCGGTGACGGCGGCGTAGTTGCCTGCCGGCACGTAGTTGGAGACGTAGGTCGGGGCGACGACCGGCGCCGCGACGACCGGCGCGGCCACGACCGGCGCGGCGATGACCGGGGCGGCGATGACCGGCCGATAGGCGGGATAGGACACGACTTGGCCGACGGCCGTCGCTGCGGTTGCGGTGCCGACAAGGGTGACGGCGGCAAGCAGGGCATGGCTGGTGAGGGATCGCATGGCAAACCTTTCGTCTGGCAAACCGGTCGACGTCCCTGCGCGGGACTCACGGGAGGGGCCGCCGGTCCGTGACGTCCTTGGCCGAAACACGCCCACTCCTCCGGACGAGGATACGTTCGGATTGACGGGTTGTGCAAACAGCCGTCACAGTCTCACACTCCCGGCTTGAAACCAGGCAAGTGGCGTGGGGACGGAGGCCGGTTTTGCCCTCCCCGGACGCCGGCCAGGCCCCCGTGAAAGGCGACACTTTGGACCGTCCCGCTCCAGGCTTTCGGCCACTGCTGGCCGTCCGCGGCCTCACGCTGTTCAACGATCACGCCCTCAAGTGGCTGGCGATCGGCCTCGGCAAACGGTTGGTCGATATGGCGGACGTGTCCCTCGTCATGACCATCGGGCTCGTGGGACTGTCGCTGCCATACGTTCTCTTTTCCTGGCTGGCTGGAGCGCTGGCCGACCGGCATTCGAAGACGACGGTCATCCGCTGGTGCAAGGTGGTCGAGGTGCTGATCGCGGCGGCCGCAGCGGTGGTGGTCGGCCTCGATGCCGGCGCGGGCCGGGAGTGGCTCGGGCTCCCGCTTGGCCTCTGGCTGCTCTTGGGCACCGTGATGGCGATCGGGACCCAGGCGGCGCTGATGACGCCCGCGGTCGTGGGAGCGATCCCCGAGATCGTCCCGCCTCCCAAGCTCTCTGCCGCGAACGGACTGTTCGCCCTCGCATCGCTGGTGGCCATTCTGGCGGGCACCATCGCGGGCAATTGGGCCGCCGACGTGACGCCCCTCGAGGCATCCGTTTCCGCGCCGGTCCGCGCCTGGCCGACGGCCGTCGTGCTCGGCACAGCGGCCGCCGTCGGCCTCGTCGCGACGGTATTCATGCCGCGGCTTGCGCCGGCCGATCCGCTGGCACCGCCTGCATGGAACGCGCTGGCCCGCATCTGGACCGACGTCGGCGTGCTGCTGCGGCGCCGCGAGCTCGCGGCTGCTGCCGCGGGCATCGTCTTCTTCTGGGCGATCGGCGCCGTGGCCCATGCGAACGTCGATCAGTTCGGCACCGAGGCCGGTGCCGCATCGCAGGGGCGGATCGTGCCCCTCTTGATCGCCCTCGTCGCTGGCATCGGGGCCGGCAGCGTGGTCACCGGACGGATCGCGGCGCGGCCCGCCGTCGCCGACCCGCGGGTCGATCTCGGTTTCGTGCCGCTCGGCGCGGCGATCATGACGGTGGCGTTCCTGGCCCTCGCCCTGACCGGCGGTCCGTTCCTCGCCGCCGATGCGGGCATGCCCTGGGGGCCGATCGTCTGGCTCGTGGTGCTCGGCTTCGGGGCCGGCATGTTCGACGTCCCGCTGGAGACCGTTCTGCAAGAAAAAAGCCCCGCCGACCGGCTCGGCGGCGTACTCGCAGCCACGAACCTCCTGCTTTTCAGCGGCATGTTCCTGGCCTCGCTCGCCTACGGCGGCCTGCGGGCGCCACTCGGTCCGGAGGGAGCGCCGCTGCTCTCCGCGCGGGCGATCTTCGCGATCTTCGCCCTGCTCTCTGCGGTCACCATGGTGGTCGCCGTCTGGTGCGCGCCGCGGGCCACGCTGCGGCTGTTCGTGGCCGCGATCGTCCACTGCGTCTGGGGGTTCCGCGTCCGCGGCATTGAGCGGATCCCGGCCGCCGGCCCGGTCGTGATGGTCGCCAACCACCTCTCGTGGCTCGATGGGTTCCTGCTCCCGATGGCGAGCCCGCGGCCGGTGCGGATGGTCGTCTATGGCCCCAACATCCGCGGCCGCTTCCTGCGCATGCTCGCCGACCAGTGGCGGTTCATCCTCTTCGATCCGCGGCCAAAATCGATCGGCACGGCGCTGAAGTCGATCCAGGCGGGGCTCGCCGCCGGCGACGTGATCGGGATCTTCTGCGAGGCGGGCATCTCCCGGACGGGGCAGCTGCTCGGGTTCAAGCGCGGCCTGGAGTGGCTGCTCGAAAAAGTCGAGTCGCCGCTCCAGGCGGTGTCGATCGACGGCCTGTGGGGAAGCGGTCTCTCCTTCTCCGAGGGCCGCTACTTCACGAAGTGGCCGCGGCTCTGGCGGCGGACCGTGACGCTCACGTTCGGTCCCGTGCTGCCCGCCGGCACGCATCCCGACCAGGCCCGGCTCGCACTTCAGGAGGTGGCGGCCGGGGCCGTCGCCGCGCGGCTCGATCCCCATGCGGCCACCGCCGAGGCGTTTGATGGTTGCTGTCTGGTACGCCGCGACGATCGGCTGCTGGCGTCGCTCGCCTCCGGCGATCCGCTCCACGAGTCGCTCGGGCTGCATGCAGGCCGGCTGCTGCGGATCCAGGCGACGACGATCGACGGGGCCGCGTCGCCGGCCGAGATTCTCGCCGCACTGGCCCGGACGCGGTGCACGATCTGGCTCGCGCGGGTGGAGCAGCTGGCGGCCGTGGCTGCCGTCGCATCCCCCCCTGCCCTGTCCAGGCTCGAGGTCGTGGTGCTGCCGATCGGCGGCGTCGCCGAACTTGCCGGGGCCCGCGCGGCGTTCGCGGCCTGCGCTGCCACGTACGGCATCGAGCCGGTGGTGGCCTACGCGCCGCCGGAGGCCGCGGGGCTGGTGGCGATGAACACGCCGGCGAAGCGGATCAACTGGGATCACGAGACGATTGCGAAGCCGGAGACGGTGGGCCGCGTCGTCAACGGCGTGGCCGTCTGGCCGCGGGCGGCCGACCGGGAACGTCTCGGCCTCGAACCGATCGGCGGCGGCCAGTGTGCCGCGGACGAATCGCACTCGCTCGTGGTGGGTGCCACGCTGCGGCGGCCGACTGGAGGTGGTGTGCCCGCTGCCTTCCTGCTCGCCGACCGCTTCGACGTCGACAAGGAAGGCTTTCTCGTGCCCCGTGAGTGACGGGTTTTTTCGGGGGATTCTTGGTTCCACCGCTCCCGCGCGGTATTGTTCTGCGAACGCACCCGTAGCTCAATTGGATAGAGCATCGGTCTACGGAACCGAAGGTTGAAGGTTCGAGCCCTTCCGGGTGTAGTGCATCGCTGACGGAAATCCCGCGAACTGCCCTTGGGGGAACGGAGACGCGGCCGCTAGGCTTTTTCCATGCCAGCGCCAGCGGCCGCGCTTCGCGGGGTCGGTTTCGCCCCGGGGCTCTAGGTGACGGGGTTCGGCGTCGTCGAATGCCAGGGCGGCCGAGTCCGGCTCATCGAGGCGGGCACCGTCCGGTCGCGCGGCGAGGCGATCGAAGATCGGCTGCTCACGATCCACTCCGGCATCCGCGAGGTGCTCGAGGAGTTCAAACCGACGGCGCTGGCGATCGAGCAGGTCTTCGCCCATGCCCGGTTCCCCAAGGCGGCGATCCTTCTCGGCCACGCCCGCGGCGTGATCTGCCTGGCAGCGGCCCAGACGGGTCTGGCCGTGCACCACTACCTGCCGAATCGGGTCAAGAGCGCGCTGGCCGGCTCCGGCCATGCCGGCAAGGAACAGATCCAGGCCGCGGTCCAGCGCGAGCTCGGCCTCGCCTCCCGCCCCGAGCCGGCCGACGCGGCCGACGCCCTCGCCGTTGCCCTCGCCGACTACCACCTGCGGATCCGCCCTCTGCTCTTCGGCACGGCGATCGTCCGCGTGCGAAGCGGCCGGGCGTGAGACGCCGTGTATCACGCCTACCATGATGATGACCACCGGAGGCTCGGGATCGGCGTGAGGATGCGGAGCGAGGCGGTCCGCCGCCAGCGAGGCAACTCATGCCGTCCCGCGTTTGAAAGAGAAAGTTCGGTCATGCCATTTCAGCGGACACTGTAGGCTCGGGATCGGCGTGAGGATGCGGAGCGTGGCGGTCCGCCGCCAGCGACGCAACTCATGCCGTCCCGAGCCGGCTTGGACTCACAGACCCCGACCGAACCCCGCGCGCGATTCCCACCTATGATCACGAAAATCTCCGGCACGCTCGAACGCGTCGATCCCACCTCGAATGCGGTCGAGATCGCCCTCGGCCCCGTCGTTCACGAGGTCCTCGTCACCGACCTCGTTCGGCGCGGGCTGCCGCCGCGGATCGGCCAGCCGATCGTCCTCCACACGATCGAATACCTCGAGGGGAATCCCGGCCGCGGCAACATGGTGCCCCGGCTCGTCGGCTTTCTGTCGGAGGTCGAGCGCGAGTTCTTCGAACTCATCTGCGAAGTCGACGGGGTCGGCGTCCGCAAGGCGCTGCGGGCGATCATCCGTCCCGTCGGCGAGATCGCCGCCGCGATCGACGGCCAGGACGCCAAGACGCTCGCCACCCTTCCCGGCATCGGCGCCGCCACCGCCGAGCGGATGATCGCGAAGCTCCGGCGGCGGATGCCGAAATTCGCCCTTCTCGGGGCCCGGGAGGCTCCCGGTGAGGCGGTCGCGGCCGACGTTCTCTCGGAGACATTCGACGTCCTGCGGTCTCTCGGCCATACCGATGCCGACGCCCGCCGGCTCGTCGATTCCCTGCGCCAGGAAAAGAAGAAGCCCGCCGACGTCCAGGCGGCCCTCGAAATCATCTACCGGCAGCTCCACAAGCCGGCGCGCTGACGGCGCCCGGCGCCGGCTCCGCTATGCTCTCGGGCATGGAGTCGTTTCGTGAGCCGAGCGTGCAGGCAGTCAGCGAGCAGGCGCCCGAGGATCGCGCCCTGCGGCCGCAGCGGATGGCTGAGATGATCGGCCAGCGGGCCGTCCACGAGCGGCTCTCGATCGCCATCGACGCCGCCCGCAAGCGGGGCGAACCGCTCGGCCACATCCTCCTCGACGGTCCTCCCGGCCTCGGCAAGACGACGTTCGGGACCTGTATCCCCAATGAACTCGGCACGACCCTGCAGATCGCCAGCGGCGCCGCGCTCGCGGCGCCGAAGGACCTGCTGCCGTATCTGACGAACTGCTCCGAAGGCTCGGTGCTGTTCATCGACGAGATCCACCGGCTGCCGATCGCCGTCGAGGAGTTTCTCTATCCGGCGATGGAGGATTTCCGCATCGACATCACCCTCGGCGACGGCGTCGCGGCCCGGACGATCAACATGCCGCTGCGGCCGTTCACGCTCGTCGGCGCGACCACGCGGGCGGGGCTCATCTCGGCCCCGCTCCGCGACCGGTTCGTGATCCGCGAGCATCTCGACTACTACTCGGCCGAGGAACTCGCCGACATCGTTCGCCGCTCGGCCGGCAAGCTCTCGATGCCGATGGACGACGCCTCCGCCAACGAGATCGCCCAACGCAGTCGGGGCACGCCGCGGCTGGCCAACAACCGGCTGCGCTGGATCCGCGACTTCTCCACGAGCCGGGCCGACAACCGGCTGGACGTGGGCATCGCCCGCTCGGCGCTCGACATGCAGGGGATCGACGAACTCGGCCTCGACGGTTTCGATCGCCGCTACCTGGAGACGATCCAGCGGGTGTTCGCCGGCGGGCCGGTGGGGATCGAGGCCATCGCCCACACCATGAGCACCGCCCCGGACACGCTCGAGGACGACGTCGAGCCGTTCCTGCTGCGGTGCGAACTGGTCGTCCGCACGCCGCGGGGCCGGAAGATCACGCCCAAGGGGGAGGATCACATCGGCGGCCTGCCCCGCCCGGGCGGCCAGCCACGCCTTTTCTGACAATCGCCCCGCCGCGGCCGCGTGGTTCGGCCGGAAGGAACACGGCGGATTGACCGCGATCCGGCTTTCTGGCTACGCTACTCCCCTCCACGCGAACTGATTCAGGTGCTCCATGGCCGTTCCCAAGCGACGTCAATCGAATCAAAAGACCCGTTCCAGGCGGGCCCACGACTTCCTCGTTCCCCGGCAGTTGACGTTCTGTTCGAACTGCGGCAAGGCGGTCCCGACGCACCGCATCTGCGGAACCTGCGGCCACTACATGGGCCGGGCCGTCGTCAAGGCAGAGGACTGATCGCCAGTGGCGGCGGCGATCGTCTTTCCCGGGCAGGGCGCGCAGGCGGTCGGGATGGCGGGACCGTGGGTCGACGAATGCCCGGCCGCACGGCGACTTTTCGACCGCGCGGCGGACCTGCTCGGCTTCGACCTGCTCGGCATCTGCCGCGATGGCCCGATCGAGAAGCTGGGGGCGACCGCGATCAGCCAGCCGGCGATCCTCGTTACGAGTTTGGCGGCCCTCGAAGTGCTGCGGGCCCGCGAGGGCAATCCACTCACGACGGTGACCGCGACGGCCGGCCTGTCGCTCGGCGAGTACACGGCCCTCGTCTTCGCGGGAGCGATCGATTTCGCCGACGCAGTCCGTCTCGTCGATCTCCGCGGCCGGGCGATGCAGGACTGCGCCGACGCGAGCCCGGGCGCGATGCTGGCCGTTCTCGGCGTGGAACGGGACCGCCTGGCCGCCCTCTGCGACACCTGCCGCGAGGCAGATGTGCTCGAGGTGGCCAACGTGCTATGTCCGGGCAACATCGTGGTCTCCGGCACGGCCGCGGCCTGCCGAAGGCTGGAGGCCGCGGCCTCCGCGGCCGGGGCGCTCAAGTGCGTGCCGCTCGACGTCGCGGGGGCGTTTCATACCCGGCTCATGCAGCCCGCGGTCGAACGGCTCACGGCGGCGCTGGCGGAGACGCCGGTCCGGCCGCCGCGGATCCCGGTGGTGAGCAACGTCGACGCCCGGCCCCACGACGATCCCGCCGCGATTCGCCAGCTCCTCGCCCGCCAGGTGGTGGGCGTTGTCGAGTGGCACGCATCCATGGCATTCATCCTCTCCGCGGGCACGCGGTCGATCTGGGAAGTCGGTCCGGGACGCGTGCTGCGGGGACTCATGAAGCGAATCGACCGTGGCGTCGAGTGCCACGGGGTGTTCGATTGACCCGTCGTGCGCTTCGGTGCGACGGCTGACACGCAGGGGAAACAATCATGGCTGAGCAGGCTGGGACCGCGGGGGAATCGAGGCGAGTGCGGGTCGATCTCGGCGGCCAGGTGGCGGTTGTCACGGGCGCCTCGCAGGGCCTCGGCCGGGCGATCGCAGAAACGCTCGCCGCGGCGGGGGCGGCGGAGGCGTTGGTGGCCCGGTCGGCCGACAAGCTCGCCGACGTCGCGGCCGGCATCGCGACGGCCGGAGGCCGGGCCGAGGTTTTCACGTGCGACGTCACCCGTGGGGACGACATTCAGCGGGTCGTGGACGCGGTCGTCGAGAAACTGGGCCGGCTCGACATTCTCGTCAACAACGCCGGCGTCACTCGCGACACGCTGCTGCCGCGGATGAGCGACGAGGAGTGGGACACCGTGCTGACGACGAACCTGCGGGCGCCGTTCCTGTTCATGCGGGCTGCCAGCCGGCCGATGATGCAGCAGCGGTACGGCCGGATCGTCAACGTGGCGAGCGTCTCAGGCTTGATCGGCAACCCGGGGCAGGCGAACTACTCGGCATCGAAGGCCGGTTTGGTGGGCCTGACGCGGACCGTGGCCAAGGAGCTCGCCGGCCGCAAGATCACGGTCAACGCGGTCGCGCCCGGATTCATCGCCAGCGACATGACCGCCGCCCTCGGGCCCGCGCTGCTCGACGAGGTGAAGAAGCGGGTTCCGGCGAAGCGGCTCGGCGAGGCCTGGGAGATCGCCGAGGCGGTGCTGTTTCTCGCCGCCCCATCGTCCGGCTACATCACCGCCCAGACGCTGGTCGTGGATGGCGGGCTGATCGGTTGATCGTCCCGGGGCCGGGGGCTGCGGGCGGCCTCCCTGCCCCCGCCGGACCAACGGTTTTCCCCGGACTAGACAGCGATGCCGGGGAGCGGTTATATCTTCGCCGTGAACTCGGGCACGGAGCGCCCCTGCGGCAGGCTCCTTCAACCCGTGTTGACCGGGCCGGCGGCCGACATGCAGGTGCGAAGGCGTCGGGTTTCAGCTCTGGTTTTCAGCTCTGGGTTTGTTTCAGGAGGATTCATACGGTGGCATCAGTCCAAGAGCGAGTGATCGAGATCGTGTCGACCCAGCTCGGTGTGAGCAAGGATCAAATCACGCCTGCGACGTCGTTCATCAACGACCTGGGGGCCGACTCGCTCGACACCGTCGAGCTCGTCATGGAACTCGAGGAGGAGTTCGAGATCAACATCCCGGACGATGCCGCCGAGAAGATCCAGACCGTCGGCCAGGCGGTCGAGTTCATCGAGAAGCATCAGTGTTGATGCGATCGTGAGCCACCGGACGAAGAGGCGGGCCGTCGTGACGGGCCTGGGCGTGGTGACGCCGCTCGGCAGGCCGCTGGGCCTGGTGTGGGAGCGGCTTGTCCGCGGCGACAGCGGCGTCGGCCCGATCAGCCTGTTCGATGTCTCCGGCTACAGGGTGCAATTCGGCGGCCAGGTGCCCTGGGAGGCCGAGAAGGAGGACATTGCGGGGCCGAAGGAGCTCAAGCGGCTCGATCGGTTCACGCAGTTCGCCATCGCGGCCGCCAAGGATGCCGTCGGCGACGCGGGGATCGATTTTTCGCGGGCCGATCCGTATCGCTGCGGCGTGGTCATCGGCTCCGGCATCGGTGGCCTGTGGGAGTTCGAAGTCCAGGAGGAACGGCTCCTGCACAAGGGGATCGACAAGGTTTCCCCGTTCACGATCCCCAAGCTGATGGTCAACTCGGCCAGCGGCCACGTGTCCAGCCTGTACGGCATCAAGGGACCGAATTTCGCGGTCGCGACGGCGTGCGCGAGTGCCGCGAATTCGCTCGGTTCGGCCCTGCGGGCGATCGAGTACGGCGATGCCGATGTGATGGTGAGCGGCGGCAGCGAGGCGGCGCTCACGCCGATCGGCCTGGCCGGCTTCCAGAACATGCGTGCCCTCTCGTTCCGCACTGATGCCCCGCAGCGGGCCAGCCGGCCGTTCGACGTCGATCGGGACGGCTTCGTGCTCTCCGAAGGGGCCGGTGTGGTCGTGATCGAGGAACTGGAGCACGCCCGGGCCCGCGGGGCCCGCATCTATGCAGAATTGCGCGGCTACGGCGCGAGTGGTGACGCCGGCCACATCACGCAGCCCGACGAGGAGGGCCGCGGGGCCGGCCATGCGATGGCGATGGCGCTTCGCGACGCGGGGCTTTCTCCCGACGCGGTGCAGTACATCAACGCCCATGGCACGAGCACGCCGCTCGGCGACAAGGCGGAGACGGCCGCGGTCAAGCGGGTGTTCGGCGACCATGCCCGCAGGCTGGCCATCTCCAGCACCAAGAGCCAGCTCGGGCACACGCTGGGCGCCAGTGGCGGCATCGAGCTCGTCGTCTGTGCCCTCACGATCCACCACGGGGTCATCACTCCGACGATCAATCTCGACACGCCCGATCCCGACTGCGATCTCGACTACACCCCCAACGAGGCGCGGCGGGCCCGGGTGGACGTCGCGAGGAGCAACAGTTTCGGGTTCGGCGGTCATAACGCATCGCTCGTGCTCTCACGGCTCGACTGACGGAGGGCCGCCGTGCAGCGGCCGGCCTCGCGGGACTCTGTGGGGCGTGTCGGGGCCGCGCTGGGGCGTTGCGGGAAGCGGAGCGGTCGCAGAGGAATCGACGAGGAAAGCACTCATGAGCGGCTCCGGAGAACGACGGGTCGTGGTCACCGGGATGGGCGTCGTCACGCCGCTCGGCCTGACGCTGGACGAGCTCTGGTCGGGCCTCGTCGAGGGACGCAGCGGGATGGGCGACATCAGCCTCTTCCCCTCGGCCGGTCTCCCGCTGCATCACGCCGCGGAGGCCCGGGCCTTCACCGGCGACATCGACAATTTCGGGCCGCTGGAAGGGGAGCGGAAGAAGGCGATCCGCAAGGGGCTCAAGGTGATGTGTCGGGAGAGCCAGATGGCGGTCGCGGCCGCCCAGCGGGCCCTGCACGACGCTTCCGGCGTGGCGGTCCATCACGCGCCCGAGCGGATCGGCTGCGTGTTCGGCTCCGATTACATGCTCACCGTGCCCGAAGATTTTACCGCGAGCGTGGCGCAGTGCCGCGATGCCGCGGGCAGGTTCGCCTTCGATCGCTGGGCGACGGATGGCATGCCGCGGATCACGCCGCTCTGGCTGCTCAAGTATCTGCCGAACATGCCCGCCAGCCACATCGCCATCTACAACGATCTGCGCGGGCCGAGCAACTCGCTGACACTGCGGGAGGCAAGTGGACATCTGGCGGTGGGCGAGGCGTTGGTCACGATCCGGCGCGGAGCGGCCGACGCCATGCTCGCCGGCGCGACCGGCACCCGCGTGCATCCCATGAAGACGGTGCATGCGCTGCAGAGCGAGCAGGTGGCGCTCGGCGAGGGAGATCCCTCGCGCTGGAGCAAGCCCTTCGACAGGCGGCGGCAGGGAATGGTGCTCGGCGAAGGTGCCGCGGTCATCGTGCTCGAGGAGTTGTCGCACGCCCGCGCCCGCGGCGCGCGGATCTATGGCGAGGTCGTCGGCCATGCGGCGCGGTGCGGCACCGATGTGGCGGGCGTCGGCCTGCGCCGCCGCGTGACCGGGCAGGCCGTCGGCCGGGCCCTGGAATCGGCCGGCATGGCCGCCGATCGACTCGGGCACATCCACGCCCATGGGGCGAGCACGGTGCTCGGCGACCGCGACGAGGCGGCTGCGTTGGCCGACGTGCTCGGCGGCGTCATGGCCCGCGTTCCCACCGTCGCCGCGAAGGCCAACTTCGGCAATCTCGGCGCAGGCAGCGGGCTCGTCGAATGCGTCGCCAGCCTGTTGGCGATGCAGCATGGCGAACTGTTTCCGCTCTTGAACTACGACGAGTCCGATCCGGAGTGTCCGATTCGCGCCGCTCGCCGAGGGGATGCGGCAGGTGATCTGTTCGTGTCGGTCGCCGTCACGCCCCAAGGCCAGGCCGGGGCACTGGTATTTCGCGGCTGGGGAAACGGCTGAACGTTCGGGCGGAACACACCCCTCTCCGCGGCCGCTGAAACCGCCTGCTCCTTGACAATCCCGCCCTGGCTTCCTAGGCTTTTGGCGAAGCGACGGGCGAGACTGGTTGCTGGGCTGCGGAGATGGTTCCAAACACCTGCAAAGCGGGGTGTTTCGGCGTCCAATCGGTGTGAGGGCGTCGGCTGTGCCGGCCGTCCGCCTGCGCCGCCATCGAGCAGCCCATGAAGCCTGAAGAAATTCTTCGCATCGTAGACGCCATCCATCGCGACAAGAACATCGACAAGGAAGTCGTTTTCCAGGCGATCGAAGCGGCGCTCGTCACGGCTCTTGCCCGGCAGTACGGCGAGGAGTCGAGCATTGCGATCTCCATCGACCGGGCCGATGGGCGAGTCTCTGGCACCCGCGATGGCCAGTCGCTCGATACCGCGGAGCTTGCCGGTCGGATCGGTGCGCAGACCGCCAAGCAGGTGATCATCCAGAAGATCCGCGAGGCGGAGCGGGATGCCATCCACGACGAGTTCGAGGAGCAGATCGGCCAGATGGTTTCGGGAGTGGTCACCCGGTTCGAAGGGGCTGCGGCCACCGTGACGCTGGGGAGCACCGAGGCGATCCTGCCGCGGAGCGAGCAGATTCCCGGCGAGTCGTACCACGCCAACGAGCGGGTCCGGGCCACCATCTTCGAGGTTCGCAAGGTCGGCAGCCGCGTGAAAATCATCCTCTCGCGGATCCGCCCGCAGCTCGTGCAGCGGCTCTTCGAGCAGGAGATCCCCGAGATCGCCGACGGCGTAATCGAGATCCGGGCGATCGCCCGTGAACCCGGCTATCGGAGCAAGGTCGCCGTGATCAGTTCCGACAACCGCATCGACTGCGTCGGCGCCTGTGTCGGGGTGCGCGGGAATCGAATCAAGAACATCGTCGAGGAACTCGGAGGCGAGCGGATCGACATCGTCCGCTGGAGCGACGACCTGCAGGTCCTGGTGCCGAACGCGCTCCAGCCGGCCGAGGTGGACGAGGTCATCCTCTGCCAGATGCTCGGCCGGGGCATCGTGCTCGTCCGTGAGGATCAGCTGTCGCTGGCAATCGGCCGTCGCGGCCAGAACGTCCGGCTTGCCAGCAAGCTCTGTGGCTGGGACATCGAGATCATGACCCGCGAGGAGTTGGACCAGCAGATCGAGCGGGCGATCGCCGGCTACTCGTCGATCGAGGGCCTCGACGAATCGGTGGCGGAGCGGCTCGTCGGCGAGGGTTTCCTCTCCTACGACGATCTTTCCGTGATCGAGCCTGCCGACCTGATGGAGATCGGTGGCCTGTCGGAGGAGGCGGTGGATGCGATCGTCGCCGAGGCGGAGCGGCGGGCGGCCGTGGCCGAGGTGGCCGCGGCAGACGAGCGCCGCAAGCAGCGTGAGCAATCCAAGGTGACGGCTGACGCAGATGCGGCCGACGCCCTGGCTGCGGCGGGAGGGGCGGCGGAGCCGCCGAACGTGGCGGAGGGTGCGGACGCTGCCGCCGACGGGACGTGATGAACGGCGCAGTGGTGGCAGCGGGTGTCGGGACGGGGCGAAGGCGGACGGGGCGGAGAGGCGATGCGCGGTCGAAGAGTGGAGACCGCTGGGCACCAAGCCGGCCAGAGCCGGTTGAGCGAGGTCTGAGTGGCTGTTCGGATTTACACGCTGGCGAAGGAACTGAAGCTTGACAGCAAGGAGCTGGTCGAGATCTGCACGCGCGCCGGCATCCAGGACAAGGGGTCCGCGCTCGCAAGCCTGACCGACGACGAGGTCACGAAGCTGCGGGAGTTCATTGCCGGCCGTCAACGGCCGCCTGAGAAGCCGGCGGCGGTGGCGGGTGCCCCGCGGCCTGCGGCGCCAGTCGGGGGAACGGCGCCCGGTGCCGGCGGGGCACTGAAGCGCGAGGACTACATCGCTCCCGCCGGTGTCAGCAAGGGACGGCCCCCCGAAATCGCCCCGGCGAAGCCTCCTGCAGAACAGTCGCGGCCCAGGCCGCTTTCGAGTCGGATTGGCGGAGACGGTGCCAAGCCGGCGCCGCGTCCGGCCTTCAAGCTCGCGCCCATGCCCACCACGAAGCGGACCCCGGTCGCCCGGGCTCCGCAGGAGCCGGTGGCCCAGAAGCCCGACGTCAAGCTTCCACTCGATGCGATCCGCAGCGCGAAGGCGGGCGGCGCGAAGCCGCTTGCCGATCACATGCGGAAGCACGAGCAGCAGCGGCAGGCCGATGGCGCCCGGCCGCGGCCCGGCGGTCTGTTGCGGGGTGGCGGTCCTGGACCGGCACCGATGCCGCCGCCGCTCGAGCCGGGCGTGCGGCCGCGACGCTCGCCGACGAAGACGGGACATGCGGACGACCTGCTGGGGGGCCGCGAGCAGCGGCAGTTGAGCCGGAAGCGAATTTCCGACACCCGTGGCGGCGACGACGACGAGTCGGCGCGGAGGCGGCGCGGCGGCAGGCATCGCCGCGGGGCCGCCGTCTCCACCGCGGCGCCGCGGAAGGCGAACGCGACGATCCAGGTGCCGTGCACGGTCCGGGCCTTTTCCGAGGCGATCGGCCTGGCGGCGAGCGAGGTGCTCAAGAAGCTGCTGACGTTCGGCATGGAGTCGATGCCCAGCATGGCGACGCTGCTGGATCGCGACACCGTGGAGTTGCTCGCCGCCGAGACGGGCGTGCAACTCGACATCAAGACGGCGGAGGATCTGGAGAAGGAACTGCTCGCCGGCTTCGACGCCGTGGACGAGGATCCCGTCCTGCGGCAGCCGCGGCCGCCGGTCGTGACCTTCCTCGGCCACGTCGATCATGGCAAGACGTCGCTCCTCGACCGGATTATCGGGATATAATTAGAATATCGAGTGTGCGGAGGAATATCGGATCTTTTTGTTGTCTTTTG
>JBKDUV010000176.1:0-9755 GCA_046339335.1 Planctomycetia bacterium
CTGCTTCATGCCCGGGTACAGCCCCGAGCTCAACCCAGACGAGTTGCTCAACCAAGACACCAAGCAGGCCATGCGCCGGCAAAGGCCCCGCGATCAGTCGCACATGATGGCCAACGCCCGAGCACACCTCCGGCGGCGACAGAATCAGCCAGGAATTGTCCGCAACTTCTTCGAAGAAGAACACGTTCGCTACGCGGCAGCTGCCGGAAAGAAAACGTCAACTATTGGATGCTCCCCGTAGTATCTCGACCCCTGCCGAACCGCGACGACTCGTGCTGACCCGCGAAGCCGCGAAGTGACACCCTTGCGACCTGCTGACGCGGGCTCTGAAACCTGGGAGGAGAGACAATGTCCGAACCAAACGACAAAAAGCCCACACTGGTGCGATTCGACTTTCCGCCGGGAACGGCGGCGGATGCGATCGCGGCCGCACTCAACGCGGCCCGCGAGAAACTCAGGGCGGAGATGGCCGCGAGGCAGGCCGAAGCCAAGAAGGAACCCGAGCAATGAACATGATTCTCGAAAATGTTCCAGATTGCGATGACGTGACTCCCAGCGACGTCGTACGGGCCATGAGGAGGATCGCCGACCCGCGTGGGCCGACATTCGTGATCCTCGAAGACAGCGATGGCAACTACGTGCAGGCGGCGGGGACCGATGGCCGGTACATCGTCGAGAGTCGGACGGTGTACGGCGAAGGCTTTCAGCACTACCGCCTGTACCAGCCCATTACGGGCCCGGACGCGGCCGACGTGGTTTATCACCGCCAAAAGTGTGACCGCCATCCACCTCGGCGTTGCCCGCTGAGGGTGCGGAGGTCCGAAGTCTTTGATCTTGGCACGGTCGAGGTTGCGTTGCTCGCCTTTCTCCAGACCGGCGAGCGGGCTCCGTCCCTGCTCTGGCGAGAAGTGACCGAAGACATGATCGCCAAAGCGGCCCACCGGGGCGATGACGACGAGATTACGGAGATCAGGCCGAGGTCACGATAAGCCGTCGCCGACGGCTAGCGAACACGGGGAGGGCGTGCATGGTCGAGCGATTCGGAATCTCCGCGAATGGCAAGTCGAAGTACCGCGGGATATTCGAGGCGTTTCGCGAGTACGTGAAGAAGACGGCGGAAACGAACGGCGAGCAGTTGCACCCGATGTGGTTTCCGGACCAGCATCCGGAACTGTGGGCTCATCGGCCGGAAATCCTTCAGCGGCTCGGCATCGAGCCGCCGAAGCCCTCGTCAGAGGACTGACAGGAGCAGCAAGCCACTCCGGCAGGGATGTTCCGTGACTTATGCGTCATAGGCGTCCACCGACCGGCGACAATTCAGGCCCGGAGAAAACCCATGTCGCTCAATCCGCCAGACGCCCAGTTCCCGCCCTCGCTCGTCGATCGTTATCCGCCCCACGGCTTTCCGCCGTACCTCGGGCTGGGCATGCTCGACGAGTCCAGTATTCAACTTGAACCGGGGCTGTCGGTCGCCGACTACCGGGACGGTGACGATCTCGTCTACCGGGTGGAGGCCACGGACACGTCATGGGCGATCACGGAATTCTTCGACGGGGGGCCGTGGCGCCGCACGAGCGACAAGAAGACGTTCACGGAGGCTTTCTTCCACCATCTCGCCGGACAGATTCCCACGGAGAATCCGCGGCTCAGGGCGTTGTTCACCCTGCTGACGATCGACTATCGGGTCGCAGTGCGGGTTCGACACCGGACGACCTACGTCTCCTTCCCGTCCGGGTACTTGTACGCGATTCGCCTACCGCTCACGCAAGACAACTTCGATGCGTTCAAGGCTTTTGCCGCGACTATTGATCAGGAAACTCACCCCGACGCGCCGCGTCACATCGATGGGCCGTTCTCCGTAGCGATCCTGAAGGCGGCGGCAGAGGAACAGTTCAGCGCGGAGCGTGCCTCAGCCGTCGATGTCACGGTGACCCCGCACCGACTCATCGAGACTCTGAATCGCATCAATGACTTCAAGGCGGATGCCGGGCCGATCCACCTCCGCCCGGAAATCATCTACGCCCACGAGCGGCACCGAAAATACTCGCAGGTCTTTCCGGGAAAGATCGCCCGCAACATTCTGGCCTACACGGTGCTGCCGATCGATGACGACACGCCGCCTCTGGATGATCTGATCGACGGATTCATCGACGACTCGCTCGAACTGTATCTGATCGTCACGGACGCTCTGGCGGCGGGCACTGGCACCGGCTGAAAAGCCGTTTGTGGGCCATCAAGGCCCGGACGGACCAAGCGGCTGTGTTGGTTTTCAAACCTTCACTTGCCAGCAACGCCGCCTCTCCGGACATGGGCAACCGCTCACGGATGCATCGACGTCAGGTGTCAACATCCATCATGCGCGGGGTAGTATGTGGTCGTCTCGTCAGTCCGTCCGCCGACGCGGCCTGCTCGGCATCGCCCGGCTAGGGATAGCGCTCCGGCACCTCTCGACATTGCTTCGCTACCGTGCACCATGCCGCGGGAACGACACAGGTGTTCGCTTGGTCTGGTTCGGTGCGCACTGGTCGGCCCTCCGCGGCACGGTGTAGATGTCACGCGGGACAAACTTGTCGTTGAAGGGCCGCCGGCTTGCCGGAAGTCTGTACTGGCCTGTACTGGAGTCGCGTTTTTCGGTCCATCTGGCTTTTCCGTGGGTCGGGGGTGTCCCTGCCAAGTCACCAGCCGGTCTCTGCGGGCCTCCGGCCCTCCGTTCACTGCATGTCCGCTGCGCTTCGGCATCCATGCCTGCGCTTGCTTCCTCAGCCCGGCGACATGGCAGGAACACCCCCTTCTTGGCTCCTGACCCACAAACCTCCCGGAAGGACCCGTTTTCAACCCGCGCGCATACCGGGAAAAATGGCAGTCGTGCGAATGGTTGTGCAAACCTTCGCACGACAATCAAGAATGCCACTGCGATGGTTTTCCCGGTTGAAAACCGCCGGTTGTTTGTCCGTCGGTAGTCGCGGTCGTAAGCCGGGGTGTCGCCGGTTCAAGTCCGGCCGCCGCTACTTCCCGTTGTGCATGCGGATGGGTTTCGGCACGATCGCACATCGCCGTACACCGACCGCGTCCGCAACGCGGCTATGAATCGCTGCTGTCGGCAGTGCGTTCGCCGGCAGATCCCGCGGTGTGAACCGACCCCGCAGCGGGCCGTCTTCGCCAGGCATGCGGCCAATACCGGCGTCAACGGGCTTCCGTGAGCAGCGGACGACGGAGCCGATGACAATGCCGTGTTTGCATGCCTGCGCTGGCGAGAGCGTCCCATTTCTTGGCCAGCGGCCTGCTACGATGGCGGGTTTCCGGAAGGCCGGGACCGCCGACGTTCGGCGGCGGCGCACAAACGACGGAAGCCACACGCCATGGGCGGCACCCGCGCGGTGATCCACGTCGAGCCGACGATCGCCTGGCAGGCGGCGTTCGTTCCGGTGCTCGTCGAGGGCCTGAGGACGATCGGCGTGCCGTACACGGTGACGCGGTCACGAGAGCGAATGGGACCGGGCATCCCGATCCTGCTCGGCACGTCCTGCTGGCGGAGTGTGGAGCGGGACGGCCCCTACCTGCTCCTCGACCGCTGCAGTTTCGGCAGTCCAGCCGAGTGGATGTCGATCGTCATGAACGGCCACGGGCGGCGCGGAGATCACCGCGTGCCGGAGGTTCGTGACGGATCGCGGTGGGAGCGGCATGCCGTCGAGGTTCGTCCGTGGTGCACGACCGGATCGCGGACGATCCTCTGTGGTCAAACCGAGACCTATTCGCCCCATTTCGCCGCCTGCGACCAGTGGTATGCCCGGGCGGCGTTGCGGTGTTCGCATTTCCGTCCGCATCCTGCGGCCGCCGCCCCCGCTGCCAGCGACTGCCCGGCGGCGCTTCTCCCGAGGACGAGGTCCTGGGAGGACTGCCGACTGGCAGTGACGCTCAATTCCAGCGTCGCCATCGACACGGTGCTGGCGGGAATCCCCACGCTGACGATGGACGAGGCCGCGATGGCCTGGGACGTCACCGGCCACGAGCCTGACGAGATCGTCACCCCGGATCGGAGCGAATGGCTGCATTGGCTCGCCTGGACGCAGTGGACGCACGACGAGATCAAGGAGGGCACGCCATGGCCGCGGTTTCTCTGACGGCCGGCACCGGTCCGCTCGACGTCGTCACGATCTCCAAGGCGGACCGCTGGGTGGAGGAGGTTCTGCCCCGCTTCGCCTCCCTGGTGGACGCGAATTGTTCCGGTTCCGTGCGTCGCCACCTGCTGCTGGTGACCGATCCCGACACGCCGCCCGCCACCGAGGGCCGCATGGTCGGCACGCTGCTCGGACAGGGCTGGCACCAGGTGGTCTGCCGGCCCCGCGCCGACCCGCTGCCCGGCCGGCGTCTGCTCGCCTTCGACGCCCTGCGGGCCGGGTTGTGTGCCGAGTTCGGGCTCGGCGAGGCGCTCTACATGGATCCCGACACGGACGTCGTCGCCGATCTGCAGGGGATTCAACGGATCGCGCCGGAGGCGGAGCTCCTCTGGGTGGCGAATCCGCTGGTTCTCGATCCGGTGCTCGCCGACCTGCAAAGGCATGGCTTCGAACCGCCGGGAGGCCGCGGCACGCCCGTTCTCATGGAGCCCGGATTCCTCTACCTGCGGCGCGACCTGCGGGCGGAGTTCGCGGCATTGTGCAGCCGGTTTCCCGACGTCAATGACTTCGTGCCCGGTTCGACGTATTGGAACATGCTCATGCTGTCGCTCGGAGCGAAGGCCGCCCGCCTGCCCGATGCGTTCAACCGCACGTTCTGGGACGTGCCGGGCGCCGCGGCGACCGCCCGGTCGGTGCACTTCACCGGCCAGTGGAAGCGGCTGCAACCGTACCTCGAATACGACCGGCCGGCGCGGCGGATCGTGATCCGCCCCGAGCGGGTCGCCGCCAGCACGTCCCGGGCGGGCCCTGTTCCCGAGTCGCTCGCGGTCGTTGCCATGTTCCGGGACAACGCGGCCTACCTTCCGCATGCCTTCGCGCGTTTCGAGTCATGGGAACGGGCGGGCCTGCCGCTCCGCTATTACTTCCTCGAGAACGACTCGACCGACGCGACCGCGGGCCTCCTCGCCGCATTCATGAAGGGCCGTGCCGGCCGGCTCGAGTCCCGCAGGCTCGCCTTGCGGTACGACCGCCGTCGCGACGTCGGCAACTACGACCGCATCATGCCGCTGGCCCGGATGCGATCTTTCATCCTCGACGTCGCCATGGCAGATCCGCCGCGCGGCGACAACGAGTGGACGCTGCTGCTCGACAGTGAGATCTTCTTTCCCGACGATCTTCTCGCCCGGATGTTTGCGGCCCGGGCACGCGATCCGCGGCCCGACTCGATCGGCATGCTGACCTGCTACACGCAGCAGTTGTTCGGCGCCGGTCGGATCCCGGGCATCGGCCGGCCGTGCCCGGAAATGCCCGGCTGGGATCTGGCCGACCACTATTTCGACACGTTCGCGTTGCACGACGCGGACCACCGCCACCACAATCCGTTCTGTGCCTTCGCCCGCTGCCGTCGATGTCGAGTCGGTCAGACCCGCCCCCATCCGCTCCCCCTGATACCCGCCGACCGGCCGATCGTCGACGTGGCGGCGGCGTTCGGCGGCCTGGCATTGATTCCGACGTGGATCCTGCGCGAGCCGCGGATTCGCTGGAGCACCTACGGCCACGGGGCGGACCAGACGCAGATGCTGTCGGAGCACGTGGTGTTCTGTGATCGATTGCGGACCGTCACCGGTCGGCGGGTCGTCGTGCTGCAGGACGTGGACTGCGTCTACAGGCTGTGAGGCGGATTTCAGAGCCGGAGTTGCCCCGTCATGTCCGCTCCCGATATTCTCGACCTCTGCCGGGCCGCCAGTGCCCGGATCGCCGCCGGTGATCCCGCCGCGGGCGAGGCCCTGCTCGCCGGCCCGCTCGCTGTGACGCCGTGCGACCCGAACCTGCTCTACGTGGCCGGCAACTGCGCCCTCGCCCGGGGCGACGAGGCGGCGGCACTGGTCCGCTATGAACGCAGCGTGGCGGAGGCGCCCACGTTCGTGGCGGCCCTGGTGAATCTCGGGTTCATCCTCCGCACCCGGCAGCGTCTCGATGAGGCGCGGGCGGTCCTGCGGCGGGCCGTAACGCTCGAGCCGGGCCACGCCACCGCCTGGATGAACCTCGTCTCCTGCTCCGTCAACGAGGGCGTTCCTGCGGCCGGCGAGGCGCTGGCTCGCGAGGCGTTGGCACTGCACCCGGCCGATGCCACGCTGCGTTGGAACCTCGCTCTTCTGCTGCTCGAGCAGGGCGTGTGGGCGGAGGGATGGCAGCAGTACCGGCAGCGGTTCGACACGCCTGTCGTGTCGCTGCCCGAGTCCGTTCGCGGCCTGCGGCGGCTCGTGAATCCGGCGCAGCTCGCAGCCGGCGACAGCGTCCTCTGCCACGGGGAGCAGGGCCTCGGCGACGAGATCCTGTTCGCGGGAATGCTCGGCGAGTTCATCGCCGACGCCAGCCGCCGCGGCGCGGAGGTCGTGTTGGAGCCGAATCCCCGCCTTGCGGGCATCTTCGCGCGTACGTTCCGCGTCCGCCACAGGACAGACGGCTCGTCGGCGGCGCCCAACTGGTTCGTGCCCATCGGCGACCTCCCCGGGTTCTACCGCAACTCGGCCGGGGCGGTTCCGCGCCGGCGCCGCTATCTCGAGGTCGACGCCGCCGCGGTGAGCCGGGTTCGCGAGACGCTGGCCGCCAGGCCGGGGCGGCCGGTCGTGGGCATCGCCTGGCGAGGCGGATCGGGTTACACGCATGCCGTGCACCGGACGATACCGCTCGCCGACTGGCTGCCACTCCTCCGCCACGATGCCGTGTTCGTGTCGCTCGCCTACCACGATGCCGCTGCCGAGATCGAGGCAGTGCGAAAGAAGCACGGCCTGGTCGTGGTCGATCTTCCCGACGTCACGCGGGCTCGTGACTACGAGCGGACCTGTGAACTTGTCGCCGCCATCGATCTGCTCGTGACGGTGCCCACCTCCGTTCACCACGTCGCCGGGGCGGTCGGCACGCCGTGCTGGCTGCTGATGGACGAACGGGCGGCATGGCGGGAGTGCTCGCGGGACGACACGCTCCCCTGGTATCCACTCACGCACCGCCGGCTGGTCAAGAGTCGGACGGAAACGGGTTGGGGCGGGGCCATCGATCGGGCCGCCGCGGCCTTGGCAGCACGTATCGCAGCCCAAGGGTGATACTACCGGGAGCATCCAATAGTTGACAGAACGCTCCGGAGGTGTTGACGGTTTCGCAAGGGTCCTCTATTTTCTTCACGGTCTGCAAACCGGGTCGACCGCTCTTCTGGGGGAATTGCCGTATGGCTGCCGAGCTGAGGGTCAAAAGTCTGTCGTGGTTTCTGGGCTGGCCGTCCCGCCGGCCGAACCCCGCTCCGGGTCGCCGCCGCAGTGGCCGTGGAAGTCCCCTGGGCTTGCAGTCGTTGGAGTCGCGCATCGCCTTCGCCGTTGCTCCCTCCATCGTCGCCGATCTGAACACCGTGCCGAACTCCGGCCTGGAGTCGTTCTACGAGAGTTTCGGCCGCACGACGAACGGCCTGGTGTTCACGGCATCGGACGCCCAACATGGAACCGAGCCATGGGTCACCGACGGCACGCCTGGCGGCACCACGTTGCTCAAGGACATCAACCCCGGTCTGGGATCCACATCCATCGGGCAGATGAGTGCGGCCTTTGGAGGCAAGACGTATTTCCTGGCCAGTCTATCGTCCGAGTACTTTTCTCCCGAAGTGCAACTCTGGAAGACGGATGGAACGACACTCGGGACGGAGATGGTAAAGGAGTGGTCGTCGGCAGAGCGCTCGCCGTATCAGGACGCTTTCTGGATTTTTGGTGATCGGCTGTTCTTCACACTTGGCAGTGATCTCTGGCAGACAAACGGTACGGAGGTGGGTACGACGTCGGTCTACGATGCCAGTGGCTATGGTGCGCCACAACTCTTCGTGATCGGGGGCGAGGCGTTCGCGATCCTCGCCGGCGGTCTCGGTTCCGAACTCTACACGCTCTCCCAGACGGGCGATGCCGTGCTCGTCGCTTCTTTGCCGGTGCAGGTGAGCGAGGGTGCGGTCGCTGGGTCGCGGTTCGTTTTTTCTGCTTTCGGCAATGCTCTCTGGGCCACCGATGGCACGGAAGCCGGCACCGTGCCCGTCTTCGCCCCCGGAAGCGGCGGCCCCACGGGTGTCTACGGCCTGACGAGCTTCGGCGACGCAGTTTATTTTTCAGCGACAGACTCGACTCATGGCCGAGAGCTGTGGAAGTCGAACGGTACGGAGGGGGGAACCTTCGTGCTCAAGGACATCAACCCGGGCACCGCGAGTTCAGATGCCTATGGGTTCACCCCCTGTGGCGACAAACTGTTTTTCTCGGCGTCGACGGACGACGAGGGGACCGAACTTTGGGCGACCGACGGCACGCTCGAGGGCACGGCGATGGTCGCCGATCTCACCCCTGAGCTCGTCGACGGAGTGCCGGTAAGCTCGAACCCCACGTCGTTCGCGGCATTCGACGGACAGTTGTATTTCTCGGCTGCCGGCCAAAAGCTCTGGAAGACCGACGGCACTGGGAACGGCACGGAACTCGTCAGGGATATCGCGCCAGACGAGCCCGTGTTCTCGGCCAGTTTCGGCGCGATGGCCGAATTCAATGGGCGGCTGTTCTTCGCGGCTGACGACGGCGTCGTAGGGCGAGAATTGTGGAGCAGCGACGGGACCGCGCTGGGAACGTCGCTCGTCAAGGATACCGACCCTGGCAACGGCGATGGCGTCCCGGTCGGGTCGGCGTCGTACCTCGCCGGGGCCATGCTCGACGGGATGTTCCTGTTCGCCGGGCAGGGGCAGTCGGGAGACGGGTTGTACAAGCGGAGTTCCTCGGGTTCGGCGTCCCTCGTGAAGAGCTTCGAGTCGGACTTCTATGCACCGCTGCCCGCGGAATTCGTCTCGGCCAACGGAGCGGTGTTCTTTTCCGTGAACGTCACGACGGTCGTTTCGTATTCGCCCTTTCCCGGGTTTTTCGTCCCGTACCCCGTCACGTCCCGTGAGGTTTGGAAGTCGGATGGAACGACCGGGGGCACCGTGCGTGTGGGCGCGGTGAACGCAGACCCGATGCACTCGTTCGGATTGACGCCGTATGGTGGGTTCGTTTTCTTTTCCGCGGTCACTGAGACCGGCTACGGCATCTACCGCACGGACGGCTCCGCCAACGGCACCACGCTGGTGGCGGATGGGTTCAACGCGTCCGAGTTCACCGTCAGCGGAGGAAAACTGTTCTTCGTTGCCACTGTCGGTGCCGATCCCCAGTCTCTACAGGGTGGTCAGTCCGTTATCCACGTGATGGCGACGCCGGATTCGATGCCCGTGCCGGCGGCATTCGACGATGGTTCGCTGTTCAGTGACCCCTCGTCACTGGTTGCGGTCGGCAACAAGCTTTATTTCTCTGCTTGGAGTGGCATGCAGCAAAAGCTGTTCGTGACCGACGGGACGCTTGGCGGCACCGCCGCAGTGTCCGACGCGGGCGGAGTGTTTCCCGTACCCGCCCTTGGATTCGGGTCGGCGATGGTGCCCTTCGGTACCGGGATCATGTTCTTCGCTTCGACGGAGACGGCCGGCGTGGAATTGTGGCGGACGCGGGTCGTTGCGGGCGTCGAGAAGGCGGTGCTCGTGAAGGACATGGCGGCCGGCACTGAGGACTCGTACGCCTACGGAATCGTCTCGAACGG
>JBKDUV010000177.1:0-7378 GCA_046339335.1 Planctomycetia bacterium
TCCGTGATCACGCCCCATCTGCGCGGGCTCGCCGACTGGAATCACCTCTCGCAGGCGAGCTCGCTGTGCGGTGCCTGCACCGACGCCTGTCCGGTGCGGATCGACATCCACCACCACCTGCTTCAAAACCGGCGCAACGCCGCCCGCACGGCGCCCGGGCGGCTGGAAAAAATCGGCCACCGGCTGTTCGCCTTCGCCGCCCGCCGGCCGCGGCTCTTTGCATCCGGCGGCTGGCTGTTTCGGCGGCTGTTCTCCCTGCTCCTGTGGCTCCGGCCGCCGGGCCTGCGGGCCTGGCTGGCGACCCGAGACCTGCCGCCGGCCCCCGCCCGGAGTTTTCGGGCGGCGTGGAGGACGCGGACGTGAGCCGGCGCGACGACGACTCCGCCGCCGCCGTGATCCTGGCCCGCGTGCGCGAGGCCCTGCAGCTGCCGGCGCCGCCACCTCATCTGCGGTCGCATGACGCGGAGCCGACCCGCCCCGGAACGCTGCCGATCCTGCCCGCCGAAGCGGGCCGACCGTGGCTGCCCGACGGCGGCGAGACGCCCGAGGAGCAGCGTCGGATCCTCGCCGACAATCTCACGCGGCTGCGGGCCGAGTTCATCCACGTGGCCGACACCGCGGCGGCCGCGGCGTTCCTGGCCGAGCGGGCGCGCGAGCGGGGCTGGCGCCGAATCGCCGTCCACGCCGATCCGCTTGTCGCCGCGGCGACCGCGACCGTCGGGGGCCAGCTGCATCCCGTCGACGCCGGCTCGTTCGACAAGCATGCCCTGGAGGCCTGTGACGCGGGCATCACGGCCTGCGAGGCGCTCGTCTCCCAGACCGGCTCGGTGCTGGTGTCGAGCGCGACATGCGGCGGCCGGTCACTTTCCGTCCTGCCCCACGTGCATATCGTCGTCGCCGCGATCGACCAGGTCGTGGGCACGCTCGCCGACGCCTTCGCGCGGGTGCGGCAGCGGTATGGCGGCCGACTGCCGAGCATGCTCTCGTTCATCACCGGCCCGAGCCGCACCGGCGACCTCGAACGGATCCTGGTCCTCGGGGCCCACGGGCCGAAGGAACTGGTCGTGATCCTCGTGGGCTGAGCCGCTCCGATCCGCGGCGCAGCGACGATGCCCAGCCCGAAGACCGCTCGCGGCCCGTCGCCGCTTGCGAAATTCTCGGCGACCGACCTATCCTGGCGGCCGAAGCTCGCATGGCCTCGACGTTCGTCTCGGAAGAGTTGTGCACGGCCCTGCCCTGGGATTCCGCATTCTGGGGCTATCCCCTCGCGCGGCTCAACGCGCCGACGCTGACGGAGGAGCGGGTGCAGCAGGCCCTCGCCTGGTGTCGCCGGCACTCCATCCGCTGCCTGACCTTCGCCGCCTGTGGAACCTGCCCGCAGACGCTGGCGGTCGCCGCGGCCGCAGGCTTCCGCTTCGTCGACGTGCGCGTAGAACTGGAGCGGCCCGTTCAGCCCTGCCCGGCCGGCGACGCGGCCGTTCGACCGGCGCGGCCCGGCGATCGGGATGCCTTGTGCCGTCTGGCCAGGACCGCCCACCGCGACACCCGGTTCTTCAAGGACGGTTCCTTCGCGCGGTCGCGGGCCGAGGATCTCTACGCGACCTGGATCTGCCGCGACCTCGACGCCCACGTCGTGCTCGTCTGGGCCGCGCCGGGAGAGCCACATGGCATCGG
Source organism: Planctomycetia bacterium (assembly GCA_046339335.1). Classification (GTDB taxonomy): domain Bacteria; phylum Planctomycetota; class Planctomycetia; order Pirellulales; family UBA1268; genus QWPN01. Next base: position 1,675 of record JBKDUV010000177.1, read on the forward strand.
CGGCTATGTCTCCTGCGCGGCCGGCGCCGACGCCGCCACCGGCCGCATCAGCCTGCTTGCGGTCGATCCATGGCTGCGGGGCAGGGGGATCGGACGCAGCCTGGTGACCGCCGCGGTCGCGCATGTCGCACGGCTCGGAGCCGACACGGTGGCCGTCGCGACGCAGGCGACGAACGTGGCCGCCCTGCGGCTCTACGAGCGGGCAGGCTTCCGGGCGGCCGGCGCCCTGGTCTGGTTCCACAAGTGGTTCGAGTAGCCGCCGTTCACCTCACCGGGCCACGACCATGAACCCTGCCGTCGGGATCCCGTTCAATCGCTCGACCCTGCAGGGGAGGGAACTGGAATACATCGGCGACACGATCCGCATCGGCCAGGTGGCGGGCGACCAGACCTACTCGCGGAAATGCCAAGAGTTGCTTCGCCATGCGCTGCAGGTCCCGTCCGTGCTGGTGACGACGTCCTGCACGCACGCCCTGGAAATGGCCGCCCTGCTCCTGGACATCGGCCCCGGCGACGAGGTGATCGTCCCGTCGTTCACCTTCGTGTCGACGGCAAACGCCTTCGTGCTCCGCGGCGCGCGGCCCGTCTTCTGCGACATCCGCCCCGACACGCTCAACATCGACGAGGCCGTGATCGAGCGGGCCGTCACGCCGCGGACGAAGGCCGTGGTGCCGGTGCACTACGCGGGGGTCGGGTGCGAGATGGACGCGATCCAGGCGATCGCCGGCCGCCACGGGCTGGCCGTCGTGGAGGACAACGCCCACGGCCTCTTTGGCCGCTATCGCGGCCGGCTGCTCGGCAGCTTCGGCGCGTTCGCGGCCCTGAGCTTCCACGAGACGAAGAACATCACCTGCGGCGAGGGGGGCGGCCTCGTCGTCAACGAGGAGCGGTTCATCGAACGGGCGGAGATCGTCCGGGAGAAGGGAACGAATCGGGCCCGCTTCTACCGCGGCCAGATCGACAAATACTCCTGGGTCGACGTCGGGTCGAGCTACACGATGAGCGACGTGCTCGCGGCCTTCCTCTACGGGCAGCTCGAGCAGTGGCGGGCGATCCAGGCGCGCCGGGCCGCGATCTGGAGACGGTATCAGCAGGATCTCGCCTCGTGGGCGGATGGGGCCGGCATCGGCAGGCCCGTCGTGCCCCCGCACTGCGAGCCCGCCTTCCACATGTATCAACTGCTCATGCCCGACCTCGCCACGCGGACGCGGTTCATCGCCGCACTCGCGGCGCAGGGCATCATGGCCGTGTTCCACTACCTGCCCTTGCACCTCGGGGAGTATGCCCGCCGCTGGGGCGGCAAGCCCGGCGACTGCCCCGTGACGGAATCGGTCGCCGAACGCCTGGTGCGGCTGCCGTTCTACACGGGCATGACGGATGACGAGCAGTCCCGGGTGATCGACGCGGTCGCGGCCTTCAGCCCGTAGCGCTGCTCTTGGATGCGCGTCAGGCCGCGGCATGACCTCGTCCGTGCCCGCCCCTTGCCGGCGGTTGGGCGAGCCTTTCCGGAGCGCCTTCAGGACAGGCTGCCGACCAGCCCGCCGAAGACGGCGACCGCCCGTTCGCGATAAGCCTCCCAGCCGAAGTCAGCGAGCGCGTGAATCCGGGCGGCCTCCCCCAGGCGGCGACTGAACGCCAGATCGTCGATGAGCCGCTCGATCTGCCGCTCCCAGGCTCCGGCATCGGCCGCGAACAGGCCGGTGTGCTCGGCAACGATCGCCTCCCGCCGCGGCTCGGTCGGCGCGGCCACCGTGGGCAGGCCGACCGCCGCGGCGAACAGGCACCGGACCGCGCTTTTGGCCTCGCAGAAACGGTTGCCGGCTTCGAGAGGCGCAAGGTTCACGTCGCAGCGGGCGACCTCGGCGAAGACCTGCGGGAGCGGCACGACGGGACGGCTCTCGATCCGGTCGGCGAATGGCCGCAGGACCGGATAGAGTCCGGCATCGATGTGCCCCACCAGGACGAGCAACGGCTCGGGCCTCCGGGCGAAGAGCCGGGCGATGCCTTCGGCCGCAACGGCGAAGTCGCGGTCGTGCGAGGGCGTGCCGCTGGCGAACACGAGCCGCGGCCGGCCGTCGGACGCGGAGACGCGGGAGACGGCCCCCACGGCCTCCGCCGCGGCCGCCTCCAGCGCCGGCCCCAGCGCGTTGGCGAGCACCCGGGTGCGGCCCACGTGCAGGCCCGCCGCGGCGGCCAGGGGCCGCGTGCTCAGCACTGCTGCGTCGCACCGTTCGAGCAGCGTTCGTTGGCCGGACGCCGCGGCGACGAAGCGGATGCGGTCGTGCTCCGGCATGGCCGCCAGCACGGCGATGCTCCCATCGGCCATCAGGGCCGGGTCGAAGATCAGGTCGTCCACGTCGTAGACCAGCGGCCTTCCCCGACGCCGGCAGCGGTCGGCGACCTCGGCCAGGCAATCGCTCCACGGCGCCCGAAACACGACGACGACATCCGCATCGTCGGCCCGCGCGGCAGCCTGCGGATCATTCGCCGGAAGCCAGTCCGCCTGCCAGCCGGCCGCCCGCAGGGCCGCCAGCGGATGCTCGACGCGGTACACGTGGCCCACCGACGTCGGCACGCCCGACAGGAAGAGCGCCCTGCGTCCGGCGGCGGGCCGGCCGGCCGGCGGCAGCCGCGCGAGCGACCCGAGGATCGCCGTCGCCCACGGATCCTCCGCGGCGAGCGGACCGAGTCCGGCCCGGAGCGGAGCGTAGGCGGCGACGAGCCGGTCGAGCGACGGGGCGAGGGCATCGCAGGCGGCTGCAGCGGGCCCGGCTGCTGTCGCGCGGCAGTCGGCCCGGAAAGCCTCCATGAGCATGGCGGCCGGCGGCGGCAGCGATGACGTTCGGTCGACGGGGCCCGCGTCCGACCGTTGGCGGCGCAACGACGGATCGAGAAACGAGTCGACTGCGGCCACAGCGGCCTCGTGCGGCGGGGGCAGCAGGCCGGCCGCGACGAGCGGCGCCACGGCCGTTCTCCAGTCGGAGATCAGTTCGCGGTACTCGATGGCGTGCCGGGGCAGATCCCGCGAATGCCGCTCGGCATCGATCATGTGCCGCAGCCAGAGGAGCACGCCGCGGTCCGGCGCCACGATCGCCGCGGGACGAAACTCCGGCACGGCCGCCCGCGCGGCCAACGAGCGGGCGACCTCCAGCGGATCACGAAACAGGAGTACGGCGTGCGGATCGACCCCGGCCGTGTCGAAGACGCCCAGCCAGAACGGCAGCAGGCGGCAGATCCGCGGGTCCTTGCAGGCAAAACTGCCCCCCCCCGGAAACTCCTCGGCGAGGAGCCGGGCCGCCTCGGCGCGGTCCGCCGCACGTGCCGGATCGCGGAACCACGCCGCCGGGATCGCCGCCGCATCGTCCCAGCGCGTGCCCGCCGATTCGAGCAGCCGATTGTTGAACCGGGCGATCCGCCGCGACTCCCAGTAGCCGAGCGGGTTGTCGGCGACCGCTGGCATGGCGTCCCTGGGCAGCGTCGCCCCGAGCAGTCCGAGCAGTCCCGTCAGCGCCGAGGTTCCGCTGCGGTGCATGCCCAACACGAGGATGCAGCGACGGCTCACCGGCAACTCCCGCGTGGCGGCCACCGGCCCGGGAAAGAATCGACGACGGTGACCGTGGCAAGGTCCATGGGACAGGATGCTCCAGCAGGGCCGACGGGGCCGAACGTCGCCTATCATATCGCCCGGCACGCCCGTTCCCGTTGCGCCGATCCAGCCCCCATGAACACCCTTCCGCTTTCCGTCATCGTCGCGTTTCACGACATGCGTCGCGAGGCGGTCCGCACCCTGTTCACGCTCTCGAGCGGATACCAGCGGGGCGTGGCCCCGGACGACTACGAGGTGATCGCGGTCGACGTGGGATCGGAGCCGCCCCTCGACGAGGCCGTCGTCCGCGCCCAGGGGAGCGGCTTTCGCCTGCTGCGGTTTCCGCGCACGCCCTCGCCGGCCGCGGCCATCAACGCGGCGGTCCGGGAGAGCCGCGGGTCGGCCGTGATGGCCTGCATCGACGGCGCGCGGATGCTGTCGCCGGGCATCCTTCGGCTCACGCTGGCGGCACTGCGCGGCTTCGCCGATCCGCTCGTCGCCACCGCCTCCTGGCACCTCGGGCCGAAGGTGCAGAACGAATCGATGCTCGAAGGCTACGACCAGGCGGCCGAGGACATGCTCCTCGACACGATCGACTGGCGTGGCGACGGCTACCGACTGTTTCGCATCTCCTGCCTGGCCCAGTCGAGCCGGGCCGGCTGGCTGGGGCCGCTCGCCGAAAGCAACTGCGTCGCCATGCGCCGCGCGGCCTGGGAGCGGCTCGACGGCTACGACGAGCAGTTCGCGTCACCCGGCGGCGGCCTCGTGAACCCCGACTTCTACCGCCGGGCCTGCGACCTGCTCGGTCCCCCGGTGATGCTCCTCGGCGAGGGCACCTTCCACCAGTTCCATGGCGGCGTCGCCACCAACGCGCCTCGTGCCCACCGCCCCGTGCGGCCGATGCTGGCGGAGTACGTCGCCATCCGCGGCAGGCCGTTCGTCGCTCCGCCGGAGCCGCCGATCCGGTTCGGCGGCCGCGCGGCGGATGCGGTGCGATGGCGCGTCGAATCGCTGCAGCAGTGCGAAGCCCCCGACCCCGGCGGCCAGTAGCGCCGGCCGGCGGCGTTCGCGGAGGAGAAGCCGGGCACGGTTTTTTCCGCGCGACCAGCGGTCAGTTCATGGCCGGCCGTCGTGCCGGCGGCTTGGCCGCCGGAGACGGGCCGCGGTACGATGACGCCGACGGCGCCGAGCGGCGTCGGCCTCGCGGGCGGCCCTCGGCATCTTGAACCACGCCTCCACCACTCCGCCGACATCGACCGGCCCGCCGCGGGCGGTCGCGATCCTCGGCATGCACCGCAGCGGCACGAGCCTGCTGGCGGGCACGCTCCAGGAGTGCGGCCTCGACCTGGGTGAGGTCAATACCTCGGCGCCCGCCAACCGCAAGGGCAACCGGGAGTCGTGGCTCTTGACCGCGCTCCACGAGGACCTGCTCCGCGCGGCCGGCGGCGGGTGGGACGCGCCCCCGGAGCGGCCCGTGTCGTGGGGGCCGCTGCACCGCAAGATCCGTGACCTCTACATCGGGCAGTTCGCCGCCAGTCCCATCTGGGGATTCAAGGATCCACGACTGCTCTTCTGCCTCGAGGGCTGGCTCGAGGTCCTGCCCGGCCTGGAACTCGTCGGCGTCTTTCGCCACCCGCTCGAAGTCGCCCGGTCGCTCGTGCGGCGAACGCCCGCCCGGTTCACACCGGACAAGGCGCTCGGTCTCTGGCTGGCGCACAACCGCCGGCTGATCGCCTGGCAGGAACGGATCGCCTGCCCGCTGCTCGAATACGGCGACGACGGCGGCGCGTTCAACGCGCGGGCCGTCGCCCTCGCCCGCCGGCTCGGGTTGCCCCGCGCCGCGGACGCCGCCGCGTTGACCTTCTTCGACGCCAGCCTGCGTCATGAACGGGCCGACGACGCGGCGTTGCCTGCCGAGGTGGCCGCGACCTACGCACGGCTCGGGCAACTCGCCGCGACGTGGGAGTGAGCATGGCCAGGCTCACGGTCGAGGCGCCGTTCGATCTCGTGCACGTCGGCAAGTGCGGCGGCAGCAGCATCGTCGCCGAGTTGCGCAGTCGCGGCTTTCAGTTCGAACACTTCCACATGCGGCGGCCCCCGGCCGCCGCGGACCGCCGC
>JBKDUV010000178.1:0-14092 GCA_046339335.1 Planctomycetia bacterium
AACCGCGGAGCGAGTACATCTGGATCCCGAGGTTCGGCCCGCCGTCGGCCGCAGCGGCCATGCCCCGGCGGGCGAGCAGGCCCCCGGCGAGCACGGCACCCGCGGCGAGAAACGAGCGGCGACCGACGATGGCAGCGGACATGGCCGGTGACTCCTGGATCGGATGGAAAACCTGCTGCGTGGAGGGAACCCCCGAGGCGGTTAAGATAACGGTTTCTTCCTGCGCCCCCTTGTCCCACTTTTATGGCAACCGCATCGGCCGGTCCGGCCGCCACCCCGCTGCACGACCACTGCCGGGCGATCGCCGCCCGGGCCCGGCGTGCCGCCATCGACCTCGCCGATGTGCCCGGCGCGCGGAAGGCCGCCTGCCTGCGGGCGGCCGCGGCCCGGATCCGCGCCGACGCTCCCGAGATTCTCGCCGCCAACGCCCAGGACGTGGCCGCCGCACCGACTTTCGGGCTCACGCCCGCACAGGTCGATCGGCTGCTCCTCGACGCATCCCGGGTCGAGGCGATCGCGGCCGGCGTCGATGCCGTGGCCGGGCAGGCCGATCCCGTCGGGGAGGTGCTCGGCGAGGAGACGCGGCCCAACGGCCTGATCGTCCGGAAGGTCCGCGTGCCCCTCGGCGTGGTGTTCTTCGTCTACGAGAGCCGCCCCAATGTCACCGCCGACGCCGCCGCGGTGGCGCTCGCTTCCGGCAACGCGATCATCCTTCGTGGCGGCAAGGAGGCGGCCCATTCGAGCCGGCGGATCGTGGAGAGCATGCGTGAGGCGATCGCCGCGTCCGGCCTGCCGGCCGACGCCGTCCAGCTCGTCGACACGTCCGACCGGGCCGCCGTCGGCGCCTTCCTCGCCCTCGACGACCTGATCGACATCGCCATCCCACGCGGCGGCGAGGCGCTCATCCGCCGAGTCTGCGCCGAGGCGAGGATGCCGGTGCTCAAGCATTTCTCGGGCAATTGCCACGTGTACGTCGATCGGGCCGCGGACCTCGACATGGCCGAGTCGATCACCGTCAACGCCAAGTGCCAGCGGATGGGGGTCTGCAACGCGGCCGAGTCGCTCCTCGTCCACCGCGACGTCGCCGACCGCTTCCTGCCCCGGATCGGGGCGGCACTGGCCGGCCAGGGGATCGAGATCGTCGGTGACGACGCCACGCGGCGGCTCGTGCCCGGCGCAGGTGCGGCCACGGACGCCGACTTCGCGGCCGAGTTCCTCGGGCCGAAGATCTCGGTCGCGGTCGTCGATTCGCTCGACGCGGCGATCGACCACGTCAACCGCCACGGGTCGCGGCACACCGACGCGATCGTGACGGCCGACCGGGCCGCCGCCGACCGGTTCGCGGCCCGGGTGGACACGGCCGTCGTGATGGTCAACGCCAGCACCCGGTTCAACGACGGCGGCGAGATGGGCCTGGGCGCGGAGATCGGCATCTCGACCGACAAGCTCCACGCCCGCGGCCCTTGCGGCCCGCGCGAGCTCACGACCTACAAGTACGTCGTCCTCGGCAGCGGCCAGACCCGCTCCTGACGCGGCAGTGGGGTCGGACTGTCAACGCCGCCGCCGACGCGGCGTGGACAGCAGAGTGCGGGGTCGTCGGTGATCGTTGCCTGCGGTGGCCATTCGGGCCTACGGCTTGCCGTCGTCGCCAACGCGTTCGATTCGGCGAAGCCTGTCGACCGGCACGCGGAGCGTCCCGTACTCCGTCTTGATGACAAGTTCACCCTGGTCGAGTTGGCCCGTCACCTTGGAGCCGTCGGTCAGTTCCACGCGCACCGTGGCCGACAGGCCGGGCGCCGGGTTCGGCGCCGGCGCCGGGCTGCCGGTGACCCACGGCCTGGTTGCGATCGTGGAAATGTCCCCATCGAGCCGGACGCGGTACACCTGCGACGCGTCCTTGCCTTTCGGCCGGGCGGAGACAAACAGGGGGTCGCCATGCGCGTGCAAGGCCGTGATGCCCTGCAAGACCTCGACCTGCTTCCAGCCACAGCCGAGGTTGTTGGAGACATACAGCCCTTCGGCGTCGTCTGCGGGCAGTTTTCCGTGGTTCACGATGGTGCCTCGGCCGACCACGACAGCCTGCCGGTTCATGGCGATTCCGGGAGCCAGGTCGCCGAGCTTCTCCCAGCGTCTCTCCTTCCAGACGAAGACCTGGTCGTTGGCCCAGGCGACGAGCCGATCATCGGCCCTGAGCAGTTGCGAGACCGTGAAGCCGGGGGGTATTCCCTCGGTCGGCTTGAACTGCTCCCCATCGGCGGAGACGTAGACCGGCACCGAGGTCTCGCTGCCCTTGCCACCCCAGCCGTAGATGACAGACCCGACGAACAACTGCTCCTCAAACACCACCAGATTGTTGACGATCGATCGTGGCGGGGGAATGTCGAGCACACGTGTCCAATTTCCCTCGCCGAGCCAGCGATAGACCTGGCCATGGTGCGGTTCGTAGCCCGTGCCGGCGTAGATCGAGCCGCGAAACTCCACGAACGAAAACGTCGAGTTCGGCGGGTGAACCGGTCCCGCGTCGGCCGGCTGCCACGTCTCGCCGCCGTCGCTGGAGAAGTACGGCGGCTTGTAGCCACACCAGCCACCGCCGGCGAACAGCGTGCCGTCCGATGCTTCAACCAGCGTGTCACGCACGTTCTGGATGTCTGCCAGATCCTGCTTCTTCTCCAGTCGCAGCACGTTGCGGGTGGCCGGGTCGAGGACGGCTTTCCAGACGCTCGCGGGCGTGCCGTGCCCGCAATCGGCACCGGGGTTTTGCGTCGCCAGCAGGAGCTCGGTGGCGTTCTTGCCGCGCGCGAGCATCGCCTGCACCGTGCCGGCAACTTCGGCGATCGGCTCCAGGCGAATCGGATCGGCGCAATACGAACGGGAACAAGCCGGCCATATGCAGAAGGCCAGAGCCACGATCGTCTTCGTCGACTGATGCACGCCACCCCTCCTTCGCCGGCACGGAATACGGCACGATCAGCGGCCGGCAGTCCGCTCTGAACTGTCCCGGACAAAGAATAGAGACGCCCGCCGCCGCGGGAAAGTTCCGAAATTCAAAAAAGCGACTGTCTCCAGCCGCCGCGCCGGGGCCGGCCTTTCGATACAATGCGGCTCCCGATGCTTCCGCCCGCCACCTGCGCTGTTCCATGAAAAAAGCCCGCTCCTCGACGCTGTTTGCCGCAGCTTTTTTCGCCATGCAACTCCCGCTCCCGGCCGCCCCGCCCGCCGAACCCGCCGACGACTACCTGTGGCTGGAGGACGTCTCCGGCGAACGGGCCCTCGATTGGGTGAGGGCCCGCAACGCCGACAGCGTCGGCGCGCTCGCCGCCGGTACCGGCTTCAAGCCGCTCGAGCAGCGGCTGCTGTCGATCCTCGACTCCAAGGACCGGATTCCCGGCGTCACCCGGATCGGCGGCCGGTTCTACAACTTCTGGCGGGATGCCGCGCATCCCAAGGGCATCTGGCGCCGGACCACGCTCGAAGAATACCGCAAGGCCGAGCCCGCCTGGGAGACCGTCATCGACCTCGACGCGCTGGCGAAGGCGGAGGGAGAGAACTGGGTCTGGCACGGAGCGACCGTGCTCGAGCCGGAGGATCGCCTGTGCCTTGTGGGACTCTCGCGCGGCGGTGCGGATGCCGACGTCGTCCGCGAGTTCGACCTGGAGACGAAGGCGTTCGTCGGCGGCGGTTTCCACGTTCCTGAAGCCAAGAGCAGCGTGGCCTGGCGTGGGCACGATGCCCTGTTCGTGGCCACCGACTTCGGCCCGGGGTCCCTGACGACCTCCGGTTACCCGCGGACGGTCCGCGCCTGGCCCCGCCGCACGCCGCTCGCCGAGTCCCGGCTCGTGTTCGAAGGCCGGCCCGAGGACATGTCGGTCGGCGCCTGGCGGGACCACACTCCCGGCTTCGTGCGCGACTTCGTCACCCGGCGGATCAGCTTCTATTCGAGCGAGCTGTTCCTGCTGCGTGACGACCGTCCTATCAAGATCGAGAAGCCGGACGACGCCGAGGCCCGGGTGCACCGCGAGTGGCTTCTCATCCGGCTGCGGTCGCCGTGGACCGTGGCGGGCGCGACGCACCCAGCCGGCGCGCTCCTCGCCTGCGACTTCGAGCGGTTCCTCGCCGGGGAGCGGACGTTTCACCTGCTCTTCGCGCCCACGGAGCGGATCTCGCTGGCCGGTTTTTCCAACACCCGCAACCACCTCCTTCTCGCCACCATCGACAACGTCCGCAGCCGGCTGTTCGTGCTCACGTTCCGCGACGGTGCCTGGCAGCGTCGGCCGCTCCCCGGCGTGCCGGAGATCGGCACGGCCCAGGTATCACCCGTCGATCCGCTCGATTCGGACGACTATTTCCTGACCGCCGCCAGCCCGCTCCAGCCGGCGACGCTGTCGCTCGGCAGCGCCGCGGCCGACGCGGAGCCCGAGCGGCTCAAGCAGTCACCCGCGTTCTTCAAGGCCGACGGCCTCACCGTCGTGCAGCGCGAAGCCGTGTCGGCCGACGGCACGCGGATCCCCTACTTTCAGATCGGCCCTGCGCGGCTGCCGGAGGACGGCAGCACGCCCACGCTCCTCTACGGCTACGGCGGCTTCGAGATTCCACTCGTGCCGTCCTACGACCCGATCGCCGGCGCCGCCTGGCTGGAACGCGGCCACGTCCTCGTGATCGCCAACATCCGCGGCGGCGGCGAGTTCGGCCCGGCCTGGCATCAGGCGGCGCTCAAGGAGCGACGGCCGCGGGCCTACGAGGACTTCGCCGCCGTGGCCGAGGACCTGATCGCCCGCAAGGTCACATCGCCGCGCCGGCTCGGCTGCCGCGGCGGCAGCAACGGCGGCCTGCTCGTGGGCAACATGTACGTCCGCCGGCCCGACCTGTTCTGCGGCGTCGTCTGCCAGGTGCCGCTCCTCGACATGCGGCGCTTCAACAGGCTGCTCGCCGGGGCGAGCTGGATGGGGGAGTACGGCGACCCCGACAAGCCGGAGGAGTGGGCCTTCATCCGTGGCTTCTCCCCGTACCACCTGGTCGATCGCGACCGCACGTATCCGCCGCTCCTGCTCACGACCTCGACCCGCGACGACCGGGTGCATCCCGGCCATGCCCGGAAAATGGCCGCCCGGCTCGCCGAGTTCGGCAAGCCGGTGACCTATTACGAGAACATCGAGGGGGGTCACGGCGGCGCCGCCGACAACCGCCAGAAGGCGTTCATGGAGGCGCTGGGCTACACGTTCCTGGAGCGTCGGGCAGCGGGGCCGTGAGCACCCGGGCCGGCGACCAGCCGGCGGCCCGCAGGTCGGCGATCGCCAGGCCGCCGCTCCGCTTCGCCAGCCGGTTGCCGGCTGAGTCGCAGACGAGGGGCACGTGGCACAAAGCCGGCGGCCGCCAGCCGAGCGCCTCGTACATGAGCAGCTGCCGTGCCGTGCTCGTGAGCAGGTCGGCACCGCGGACGACCTCGGCGATCTCCATCGCGTGGTCGTCGGCGACGACGGCCAGTTCGTAGGCCGCGCCGTCGTCCCGCCGCCAGACGACAAAGTCACCGAAGTCGACGCCTGCCGTGCGCACGACACGGCCCTGCAGGGCATCGACGAACTCGATCTCCCGGCCGTCGGGCACGCGAAACCGCCAGGGCACGCCGCGGGGCGCGGTCGCCCGCTCCCGATGCGCGGGCCGCAAGGCGGGGGGAAATATCGGCTCGGCCGCGTCGTGCGGCGCGGCGGCCGCCTCCTCGACGTCGCGACGCGAGTGCGGGCTCGGGTAGATCGCGCCGGCCGCCTCGAGCCGGCGCCAGACCTCCAGGTGCCATTCGCCGCGCCGGCTCTGCTCGTAGGGGCCATGCGGCCCGCCGACGTCCGGCCCCTCGGTCCATGCCAGCCCGAGCCAGCGCAGGTCGGCGATCGCCGCCGAAGTGAACTCCGGACGGCAGCGGCTCCGGTCGAGATCCTCGATCCGCAGCACGAGCCCGGCGTCTCCCGCCCGCCGCGCCGCAGAGGCGAACGTCCGCGCATGGCCCACGTGCAGCAGGCCGGTGGGCGTCGGGGCGAGCCGGCCGCGGCGGGCCATCAGAGCAGCCACCAGGCTCCGCCGGCCAGCACGTAGCCGCCCAGGGCCAGGTTGGTCGCGGCGTGGCAGAGGATGCAGTCGACCGGCCGCCGCGTCGCCGCCGCGATGCCGCTGACGATTGCGAACCAGCCGACCGCCGCCACGGCCTCGGCCGGATGCGTCACCGCCGCATACCCCGCGCAGGTCGCGGCCGCCAAAGGCGTGAGGATGCCGAAGGGCACCTCCCAAAATCGCTCCCGCTCGACGTAGCGCAGCAGAAAGCCGCGCAGGAAGAGTTCCTCGGCAAGCGGAACGATGACCACGAGGCCGAGGCCCCGGGCCGCACAAAAGGCCCAGGCCGCCGGGCCGTCGCCGAGCTCGGCAAACGGGTCATATCCTGACCGGCCGCCGAATCCTCCCCAGCCCGCATCGCGTTGAAGCGCGGCGAGGACGATCCAGGGGATCACGAGCCCGAGGCCGACCAGCGGCGGCCACCACGTCGGCCGGCCGACCCAGGCCCGGATCTGCGGCCAGCACCAGGCCAGCACGAGTCCGGTGGCGACGATCCGCGCTGCATAGGCGACCGGATACCCCCCGGGCAGGCCGGCCTGCTCCAGGAGTCCGCCCCCGAGAAACACCACCAGCGGCGCGACGCAGACGGCCCACGGCCGCTCCGGACCGTAATCGACCGGTGGCACGACCGGATGCGTGGCAGATGCCGGGGCTGCGACGGACATGCGGAAATCGCTTCGTGAATCGGCTGTGGTGGCCGCCAGGGGGGAAAACGGCCGCAAAAGGGTCGTCTGTCAGGAAATTCCCCGCCGCAGTATATTCGACAGGCTCGCCGTCGCCGCACGACAGATTTCGTCCCGCCAGGCGGCAGGAACGTCTCCGGGCAATCGCCCCGGAGACGGTGTTCCCACAACCAGAGCCCGAACCCGCAGAGCCCGAACCAGAGGATCTTCGTTTCCATGGACCTGACCAAGCGTCGCAACATGGGCATCTCTGCCCACATCGACTCCGGCACGACCACGCGCTCGGAGCGGTTCCTGTACTACGCCGGCCGGATTCATCGCATCCAGGAGGTCAAGGGTGACGGCGATGGGGCGACCATGGACTACATGGTCCTGGAGCGGGAGCGTGGCTTCACGATCACCTCGGCCGCGACCAGCGTCCGCTGGGGCGACTGCGACATCAACCTCATCGACACCCCCGGCCACGTCGACTTCACGGTCGAGGTGGAGCGCAGCCTGCGGGTGCTCGACGGCGCCATCCTCGTCCTCTGCAGCGTCGGCGGCGTGCAGAGCCAGTCGATGACGGTCGACCGGCAGATGAAGCGCTACCGCGTGCCGCGGCTGGCCTTCGTCAACAAGATGGACCGCACCGGCGCCAACTTCGAGCGGGTCGTGCAGCAGCTCAAGGACAAGCTCGGCTGCCACGCCATCCCCTACCAGATCCCGATCGGCAAGGAGGACAAGCTCCAGGGCGTGATCGACCTCGTCCGCATGAAGGCCCTGTACTTCGACGGCGACAACGGCGAGAAGGTCCGCGAGGAGGCGATTCCGGCGGAGCTCCAGGAGAAGGCGGCCGCCGCCCGGCACACGCTGCTGGAGGATCTGGCCATGTATTCCGACTCGCTCATGGAAAAGCTGCTCTCGGAGGAGGTCCCGACGGAGGACGAGATCCATGCCGTCACGAAGGCGGCCGTCCACGCCCAGAGCATCACGCCTGTATTCTGCGGTTCGGCCTACAAGAACAAAGGCGTCCAGGCCCTGCTCGACGCCGTCGTCCGCTACCTGCCCAACCCGCTGGAGCGGAAGGTCATCGCCAAGAACTGGGCCAACGCCGACGAGAAGTTCGACCTCGAGGCCGATCCGAAGAAGCCCCTCGTGGCCATGGCCTTCAAGATCGTCGACGATCCCTACGGCCAGCTGACCTTCATGCGGATCTACCAGGGCACGCTGAAGAAGGGGGACACCTACGTCAACCAGCGAACGAGCCAGAAGCAGCGGTTCAGCCGCATCGTGCGGATGCACGCCGACAAGCGCGAAGAGATCGAAACCGCCGACGCCGGCGACATCGTGGCGGTCATGGGCGTCGACGCGGCCAGCGGCGACACCTACTCCGCCGAAGCGAAGTACTGCACGCTGGAGAGCATGTTCGTGCCCGAACCGGTGATCAAGATGGCGATCACCCCCACGCAGCGGGACGGTCTCGACAAGCTCAGCAAGGCCCTGCAGCGGTTCACCCGCGAGGATCCAACCTTCCGCGTCGCCACCGACGAGGAGACGGGGGAGACGCTGATCGCCGGCATGGGCGAGCTGCACCTCGACATCTACGTCGAGCGGATCAAGCGCGAGTACAAGGTGGACGTGACGGTCGGCGCCCCCAAGGTCAGCTACCGCGAGGCGCCGACCCGGAGCACGGCCTACGACTACAAGCACAAGAAGCAGACGGGCGGCTCCGGCCAGTACGCCCACATCATCGGCCATCTCGAGCCGCTCCCCGAGGACACGGCCGAGAACTTCATCTTCGAGGACAACGTGGTCGGCGGACGCGTGCCGCGTGAATACATCCCCTCGGTGGAGAAGGGCTTCCTCTCGGTGCTCAGCAAGGGGCCGATCGCGGGATTCCCGATCGTGGGCGTCAAGGCGACGCTCGAGGACGGCTCCTACCACGACGTCGACTCCAGCGACATGGCGTTCCAGATCTGCGCCCGGGCCGGCTTCCGCGAGGCCTTCCTGGAGACGAAGCCGGTGCTGCTCGAGCCGATCATGAAGATGGAGGTCGAGGTGCCGGCCGACTTCCAGGGTGCGGTGACGGGCGAGCTCAACAAGCGCCGCGGCCTGATCGTCTCCACCGAGACGGTGGGCAACACCTCGACGATCATCGCCGAGGTGCCGCTCGCCGAGACGTTCGGCTACTCGACCGACCTGCGGAGCATGACGCAGGGGCAGGGCGTGTTCACGATGGAGTTTTCCAAGTACCGTCCCACCCCGATGAACATCCAGAAGGAGATCATCGAGGAGCGGAAGAAGGCGGATCTCGCCGCGGCCAAGTAGCCGCGGCGGGGGGTCAGGACGTGACAGCGGCAGCGATCCCGTCCCAGAGCGCGAGCCGGGCGGACAGGCACTCTCGCGCCGCCTGCGACGCCTCGGCCCAGAGCCGTCCGTCCCGTCCGCAGAGCCGGGACAGGATCCTTCGGCAGGCGGGAGCGTGGTGCTCGTCGTCGTGGTCGATATGCCGCTCGAGGTAGTAGCGGAACCGGCTCCACGACTCCGGTTCGTCGGCCGCGAGCCGGACGACGACCCGGCGGAACATGTCGGGAATGACGTCTTCGCGGCCGTAGGTGAAGGCCGCCACGATGCCGGCGGTCGACCCGGACTCGATCACGGCGAACGACCGCTTGACGAAGGCGACCGCCTCGGGAGGAGCTCCGCAGGTGTCGAGCCCGCGTGTCAGCGGCACCCCCGCGCGAACCGCCGCCAGGAGGCGGTCGATCGGCCCGGTGTCGGCACCGGCCTGCTGCATCGCGTCTCGGTAGAGTTCGAAGTGCGAGGCGGCGCCCCCTTCGGGCAGTTCGTCCGACTCCTCGTCGAGGACGATTTCGTTGACGAGCCGCCGCGCCTCCGGGTCGGGCGTAGGCAGCCAGGGGAGGGTCGTGCAGGTCAGTCGCTGCTGCAGTGCCTTGAGGAGGCTCTGGAAATCCCAGACGGCGAAGACGTGCGATTCCATGAATCGCCGCAGCCGTTCCGGCGCGTCGATGGCAGCGTAGAGCGGATGGCGGAGCAGCCGCTCGCGGGCATCGCCGAGATCGATGCCGAGCCCGACGTCGAGCGCCGCGGGCGTGATGGTGGCGGATGTCATGGCGAACCCTCCCGTGCCTTCGTGACGCCAGCTTTATAGCCGGCCGGCAGGCGGCGGGGAGGCCGCAGGCGGGCGGCGTCCGCGGCCGCTCAGTGGGGCACGAACGTGTGCCGGACGGTGATCTGCCGGACCTGGCGGCTCGTCGGCTCGTAGCAGCGGATCCGCACCTCGATGCCGCGCAGGGGGAATCCGTACGGGTGGGCCGTCTCCCGTTCGCCGGCATCGTCGATGAGGCCGTTGCCGTCGTCGTCGAGGCCGTTGAGCGACTCGTCGACGAGGCCGTCGTTGTCCTCGTCGCGGCCATTGGCCTCGTAGTGGCTGCTCCAGGTGTCGTAGGTCCGCCGGGTCGAGGCGGATCCCTGGAGTCCACTGCCGACGGCGCCGGATCCCGCGAAGTGGGCCGGGACGGCGGGGAGCAGGTCGTTTTCCGAAACGCCGTGACCGAGATCGACGTAGCCGCCGCTGGCGACCGCCGTCGTGCCGGCAAACCCCGGGTCGCCCGGAACCAGCGGGGTGCCACCGGCCCCGAGTGCGACAGGCACCACCGGGTCGAAGACCCGGACGTCAAAGCCGAGGACGTTGGTGAGGACGACATCCTCGCCGCGGCGCTGGCTCGTGGCGTCGAACACGAGGCCCTCGATTGCGGCCGGCAGCAGTTCCGCCGTGCCCGAGGTCGAGGGTGTCTGGTGGGGGACGAAAGGAAACGGAAATCCCGACGTGGTCAGCCCGGCGACGTTGTGCATGAACCGGCATTCACGCCGGCTCAGGTCGGCGAGGGTGTTGGGAAACAACAGGCTTGCCTCACGGCGGACCGAGACGTCGCAGGGGGAGCCGAAGTAGGCCGCCCACGACGTCCAGCCAAGCGTGTTGTTGTCCTGCAGGAACGGGTCGGCCCCGACGTAGCCCATCACGAGCAACTGCCGCCGGTAGAGGGTGTAGGTGACGGGGTCGGAACTGCCGGGCGTCGGGCGTGCGAACCAGGCGACCTCGGCCACCGTGCTTTCGAACGTGTCGACGAGCGCCGCCGCCGAGCCGGAGGCGGTCGGCGCCCGGCCGATGAAGGGCGCCTCGGTGTTCCGCGTCGTGAACAACAGGACGTCGTCGGGATCGCCGCTGACGACGCCGCCGCTGGTCGACAGGCCGGCTGCGTCCGCAGCGTCGGTCGCCGGCCCCTCGATGATCTCCAGGTAGCCCTCGGCAGCCGTCATCACCGGGGCGGGGAGCGTGCGCACCGTGATCCCGGCGAGGTCGGTTCGCAGCCGCCAGGCAGCCGACCGCATCCGGCCGTCGAGGTCGAGCACCGCACGGCTGCCGGAGATCGCCCCGCCGAAGGCGGCGAACACCTGGGCGATCGCCGCCATCAGGAGCAGCGTCGCCGAGAGCGCGATCATCATCTCGATGAGCGTCATTGCCCGGCGGATCATTCGACGATCCTCCGCACCCGCACGCAATCCCAGACGTTATGGTCGCGACCCTCCTCGAAGCCGACGGGGATCGAGCGGTCCACGATGTAGAAAGCCCGGTGATCTCGCACCGAGTCCGGATCACCCGCCACCTGCTCGCGAAGCGTGATCCAGACGGCGAACAGGTTCGACCGCGGCGTGACCGTGTTCGCCAGCCGCGTTGCCGTGTAGATGCCGTGGAGCGGATTCTGGTTCACGGGGAGAACGTTCGCCGCGTGGGCGTCGGCCGCGGGCGTCGTGGTCGTGCCCGACAGCGCCATGAGCGCCGCCAGGGTGCGGCCGGGCGTCGTCGCCAGGTCCGCCGCAGTGCGGGTCGACGCCGGACCAGTCAACGGCCCGGCCACGACAGCGTTCCAGACGTCGTCGGCGGTCACGGTATTGAGGTTCACCCGGCCCGGCTCGCGGAACGACGACAACTGGTTGACGGGCGTCGTCACCGCGAAGATCCCGGCGGCCGGCGGAAGGCTGCTCCCGCTGGTGACGTGCAACCCGGCGTACCGGGAAGGCACGTGCACCGCGTCGAAGAGCAGGCCGAGCGCGATCGGCGCCCCGACGCTCCCCTGATTGGACGGCGTCGGCCGGACGTAATTCTGCAGGATCGTCGCCGCGTCGCCGCGTGGCACGAGCATGAGTTCGGCGGCGCTCACGAATGGCCGGTTGGGCCAGGGCAGCCAGGCGACGTTGGTGCCCCCGGTGAAGGTCGGAAAGGCGTGGCCGCCGGACGCGGGCAGGGCTGCCGTGGCCCCCCAGGCCGTCCGCCAGAAGGCCGTCGTGCCGCTCGACACCGATCGCCTCGTGCCCATGACCGACTGCGTCGACGCCGCGCTGGTGTTGATGACCCCGATGCTGCCGGAGTCGACCACGACATACCGGAGGCTCGCCGTGCCGGTGTTCGTCATGTTCCAGGTATCGGCAGTCGGCACCAGCGACGGGTCGGAAAGCCGTTCCAGGTGGATCGTGCCGGAGCGGACTGCGGTCGTGATCGGCGTCCCCGGGACGCGCATCCCGGTCAGGTATCGGCCGCTGCCGGAGAGCGTCACCGTGACGGTCCCCGTCTGTGTCAGGAGCGTGGTGCCGCTGGCGAGGCAGAGAGTGGAATCGACGGCGAGCTTCGGCTTTGAGTCGCCGTTGCTGATGCCGGACGGGACGAACTCGTCGGCGGCCGCGGTGCCGGTGTCGAGCCGCAGGTAGCGGGTCGTGCCGCCGGCCACGAGCCGCAGCCGCCAGATGGGATAGGCCGTCCCAGAGACGTCGTCGTACCGCGAGCTCGTCCCCGAGTCGAGCACGCCGCCGTGCGGCTTCTTGCCCAGATCGACGACGTTGGTCGGCTTGCCGGAGGCTCCGCTGGAGAGCGTATCGAGGGCCGGATCGCAGGTCTCCGCGGCGATGCCGTTCGAGCTGCGGGCCCACGCCCGGGAGTTCCAGGGCCGATGCAGCGCCACGAATAGCCCGCCGCTGGTGGCATTTTCCCAGGCCAGCGTCTCGGTGATGAGGATCTCGGGCCGCTCCACGCCCCAGACCACGGCCCGCTCCGCGCCGTCGTCGGTCGTCGCGTTGCCGTCGACGCTCCAGCCGTTCTGCGGGGCGGTGTCGTATTCGAACGGGGTCATCCGCGAGTCGGCGTCGCGAAACTCGACCACGTTGGCGGCCCACTGGGCGAGCACGGCCCGATCGGCCGTCGGGTCGAGGGCCACCAGCAGCGTGTACAGATCCTTGAAGTAGGCCTGCCGCTGCACGTAGTACTCGGCCGCCGGATCGTAGCCGGCGTTGGCGGGCGCGGCGGCGGCGAGCGGCCGGTTGAGGTCGAACCGCTCCCCCCGCGACACCTCGCCGCCGATGATGCCCGAGAGCGGGTCGGACCCGTAGAGCGTGCCGCTCGTCGCGGCCGCCAACCAGGAGCGGATCCGGGCCGCGGCACCGCTGGTCGAATCGCCGCCTGCGATGGCGGTGCTGTCCCACGAGTCGGTCGTCACCTTGAGCCGCGCCTCCTCTGCAGCCGAGCCGAGCATGGCGGCCAGCCGGGGCGGCAGCCGATTGGCATCCACGTCGTAGGGCCGGAGCACTGCCTCCAGTTCGGCCGGGGTGAACGGGTTGTCGGGGCTGGGCACGGCGCCGACGAACGTGCCGTCCGTTGCGGGATCATGGAGCAGGCCTCCCGGGCCGCGGCGGGTGTCGAGGCGGATCTCGTAGGGATCGTCGCGGGTCTCGCGCAGCGGGTCGGCGGTCGTGGACCACTCAGGCTTCGCGAATGCGACCGTCGGCACGACGGCCGAGCCGCTGGCGGCCAGCGTGACCGTCTTCATCCGGCCGTGAAGATCCGGCGGCGAGTTGAAGATCCCTCGCGGCAACGGGTAACTCCCGGACCCGTCGCTCTCCCAGTTGAACGTCGACTGGCCCGTCCACCACAGCGGCGGGATTCCGTAGTTCACTGTCAGCGGCTGGCTCGGCGGCGCCCGCCGATCGGTGATCCGGCTCGCCTCGTCGTCGGTGCCGGCGATTCCCGGCCGGGCGAAGCGAAAATCGGTGTCGGCGAGGGCCACGTCTGCGGCGAGCGGGCTCAGGGCCGGCCAAAAGGTGGGCGACTTCTCCCCGTAACGTCCCTCGATGGCCTCCAGCCGGGGCGTGAACTGGCCGGCTGTGAACCGGCTGTTCGTGGGCCGCAGGCCGACCTGCCGCGACGTCCGCCCACCGACGATCGTAAACAGGAGCGGGTTTTCGGCAGAGCTGGAATTGAG
>JBKDUV010000179.1:0-2627 GCA_046339335.1 Planctomycetia bacterium
CCGCATTGTAGCCGAGAGTTGGCCTGCTACGACCATGCTCCCGAGCGGCAGTGGCCCGCATGATCGACCGCCGCCTCGACAACATCATAACCCACTGCCGCCATCAACTCACAAATGCGGTCGCCGAGGGCCTAAATAGCCAGATCATGGCCATCAAGCGTCGGGCAGGGGGCTACCGGAACGTCGGCAACTTCAAGGACGTGATCTACTTCTACTGCGGTGGTTTACGGCTCTACCCATGAAGATCCCGGATGGACCGAAAATGCTGAGCGGGTCGCAGCCAACAGACGCATCATATGCAGCCGCTGTAAGCTACTGGGTGCATCGCGGCCAGTGGTACAGGACATCGCGAAACGATACGGCACAAACGGGCGCCGCATCAAGTCCGGCGAGGTTTGCGGCTTTGGCTCTGGGCTTCCGTCGCCGAACGCGTGCGATCAGCGGCTCGCGGCCTTGGACTTTCCATCAGGACCGATTTTATCGCGAGTCCGCTGCATCGCGTTGTTCGCCGCTGACCTATCTCAAGACTGCCGATTTCTTGCCCCGCTGAACAAGCAGCACCGCGAGCACCGTCGCAAGCACTACGGCCATCTGAGCGGCGGCAATCATTATTCCCCACAGCACGCCATGAGCAAGCATGGTGGCCAGCACTGAAGAACTCCGCGCTTCCAAAAAGCGTGTCGCCGAAGCGGGATCGAAGCCGCCGAGGGTCATCCCCATGACGCCACCGCAGACTATCGGAAGGAACGCTAACAACACGACCAACGTGGTTTTGTTCATGGGCTCACTTTCACTTTTACTGAGTTGATTCCGGCGAACATTCGCGATCAGCGGCTCGCGGCCTTGGATTTCCCATCGGGACCGATTTTATCGCGAGTCCGCTGCATCGCTTCGTTCGGCCTTTGGCAAAAATACATAATCGATGCTACTGCCTCCTTTGCCGCCTCTCAAAGCCCTCTGGGATTACAAAGTCGTCGGTAGCGCTTCCATCTGGCTCAGGGATCAACTCCAGCGTTTCGATGGGCGGGATTTCGACGTCGTTCTTTTTGAGCAGGGCAGAAAGCGTCTTGGGGGAGATTTTCTTAAGGTTAGGCAGAAACAGTTGCCCCTTGCGAGTAGCAAGTGCTCGGGCCACGGCCACCGATTCGGGCCGCATGAAGGCCGTCAGGCTGGGCAGGAAACCGTCCCATTTTTCACTTTGGGCGAGCACCGCTGCGGCAGCAGCATCAATCTCGGTTAGCGAACCGAGGTGCCGCGGCTCCCCAAAACCGCATTCTCTGTCTTTGCACGCTCCCCACTTCACACTCGCAGCATTTGCTAGCACGCGTGCGGTTTCGCCGTCAAGCGTCTGTAGCCCCGGGAGAAAAAGCTCGGAATGGTTTCTCCCTTTCCACGACACGAGCGCCTCGGCGGTGCCGGCATTGAGTCGGGCGACCGAGGGGAGTCGGCCGTCCCATGCCGGCGACCTGGCCAAGGCAGCTGCGACCTCGCCATCGAGGGCGGTCAGGCCCTCCAGCTTGAGCTGTTTCCCGCCGAAGCCCACAAGGGCATTGGCGGTGTCGAGGTCGAGCGAGGTCAGGCCATCGAGCCAAAGGATCCCCTTGTAGGCGGCCAAGGCTCGGGCGGTGGCGGCGTCGATCGCCGATACCTTGGGGAGCCGTCCGTCCCACGCTTCTGACCCCGCCAGCGCCGCGGCTGTGTCGGCATTAAGCGAGGTTAATCCACTCAGCGTCAACGTGCGGCCCTTGAAACCAACGATTGCCTTGGCGGCTTCGGCGTCGAGTTGGGGCACCCCGGGAAGGTGCAGGCCGCTACACAGGCAACCCGCGAGCGCCCGCGCCGTATCGCAGTCGACTGCAGTCACGCCGCCGAGATGTAGGTCGTCGCGATTGAACGCCGCGAGGGCCGCAGCGGTATCAGCATTTAGTGTGGACAACCGGTTGAGCAGCAGATGGCTGCCCCGATAGCGAGCGACCAGCGAACGGGCCTGTTCCGCTGTGAGGCTCTCGGCCAAGCTCGGTTCTTCAGGGATTTCCGTTTTCAACGCTTTGGCTGCGACGACCGACTCATCCTTTTCGGATGGCCTAGTCTCGCCAGCCTTAGAAAACGTCGCCGCAAAAACTCCAACTGTACAAAAACAAATAGTTGAGGTCGGGAACCTTGCCATCTTGTTTGCTCCGCTCACTTAGGGATGTTGGGCTACGGGCCTTTAACGTCCGCACGCCTCCATGGAACAACGCGGCGCTTTTCTTTCCGTTACACGGAAGTTCGCAACGCTTCCCTTTAGATTCTGCGGGTCGGGAATAAGTTCCCGGGACGGCGGGCCGAACTCTTAATTATACGGTTCCGTATAAACGCGGCTTGTTGCCGTATAACGCCAAGGAACGATGGCCACGCGGCGGGGTGGAAGGTCCTGTGCCACAGGCGGTTGTTGCACGAGGAGCAGCGGTAAGGCCGTTGCGTTAGGAAGTTTAGCAGCCGTATAACGTTGACGCAAGTCGGAATGTGGTTGCGGGCGGTCTGGCGAATCTGGGCAGGGCCGCTCGGCCCGGTATGACTCGGGCGGACCGAACGTCGAGAGGTCTACAGCCGCGATGCATGCACCGCGTTCTCAGCGCGCCGATCCC
>JBKDUV010000180.1:0-6324 GCA_046339335.1 Planctomycetia bacterium
GGTCGTCTCCCGATCGCACCCAAGTGCGCACCCGGCCTGGCATCGGCTTGTCCGCAGCGAGGATCCCCGACACGCAGGCGGTCATCAACAATTCGGGCGATAGTTTCAAGCACGCAGTGCCATCGTCACCGCATGCCAGCGGGGCGACAGTTGTCTTCTGTGACGGCCGGACGATGTTTCTGCGCGACAACCTCGCGCCGGACGTGTATGCCCAACTCATCACGTCGTCGCACGCGATCTCGGGCACCCTTCCGACAGTGACTGCTTGGAGTCCCAAACTGGTGGTTACGGCCGCTGACCTTGGCGGAAACTGATCGTAATTCATGCACGTAGCGAAGTGGCAACGGTCTCTTTTCTCCAAGAATCTTTCTCACATGACACGCTGCATCATAAGATCGCGTGAAACTGCCGCAGCGCGTGGTGGATGGACGCTCGTGGAGATGCTCGTCGCCTTCGCGATCGTGGCGATTCTCGTCGGGTTGCTCATTCCCGCGGTCCAAGCGGTTCGCGAGACGGCGCGGAAAACCTATTGCTCCAATAATCTGTTCGTACTCGCCAGAGGCGTCATTCACCACGACGACCTTCAATCGTTCGTTCCCGGCTGGCGAAACTTCGGAACCACGGGCAGCACCGCGTGGATGGGTGCAGTCATGCCGTATGTGGACATGGCGGCAGTTCTTTGTCCGACCGCGTATCCCGCTGATATCGTCACCTTCCCGGCTCAGATGTCTTATGCCGGAAACTGCGGGCATGGGATCAGCGGCTCGAAAAGTGCTGGTGTCATGAACGACACGACGATTGCCGCCAATCGCCTGTCCATGAAAGACATCGACAAGGCTGATGGTCGCAGCCTGACGCTGCTTCTGGCGGAGAAATGCGGCACGGCGATTGCTAATCAAGCCGTATGGACCTGGGACAGCACGGGTATTCCGAACGCTTACCAGGCGCAGGCGACAGTCACTTCGCCGCCGTTGAGCGGCACGAGCGTGCTCTGGTCGCCTTGGCAAAGTGACGGCGTGAGCAGAACGTTGCCGGTATTTGGCCTCATGACTGGCGGCCTGAATGCGACGATATCGAGCATTACGGACATGACAGTGATCAACTCCAAACCGATCAATCTCACTGACGCTGCCGTGTGCCACAGCGTTCCGTCGTCGCGGCACCGGGGCGGCGCTATGGTTGTCTTTTGTGACGGCCGAACACTGTTTTTAAAAGACGCGATCACGGATTCCGTGTACGCGCAACTGGTGACCTCGTCGCATTACTCCGCGAACCTCACCACAGATATTAAAACCGGCCAAGGCTGGAGACCCAAGATCCCGTTGAGCGACGCGGACCTCAAATAAACCGTCCTTCAGCAGCCCTGGCCAAGGCCGCATCAGTCGCCCGGGCCGCACGAAACCGGCTTTTTCCCGCCCTGCATCGCGGCCCTCGTGCGGCTGTGAGTTTTTCGTGAGGCTGGCTTGGACGGCCTGCTTGGACGATAGACTTCTCTGTGAGCATTCCGGGTCGCGGTCAACCCCGGGACGTCAGAGAGTCGTCGCCGTCAGAGGGGCGTCCGATGGTGAGCGAGTTTCAGCGCGCGAGAGTTTCCGCCTCGTTCAGGCCGGCGTTCACGCTCGTCGAACTGATGGTTGTGCTGGCCATCATCGCCGCCCTTGCCGCCCTCATCACCCCGGCGCTCCTCAATGCGCGCACGGCCGCCCGCAACGCGGCGATCAAGGCCGAGATCGATTCCCTCCACATGGCGCTGATGAACTACAACAACGAGTACGGGAGCTTTCCCCCCTGTGTCGATCCAAACCCGACTGCATCGGGTCCGCCGATCACCAGCGCCGCCCAGGCACACCTGAAGCGGTTGTTTCCTCGGTGTTCGACGGTGTCGGGCACGGCCGGGCAGTTTCAGTCGGCTACCGCGATCACGCCGGGCAATGCACTCGCCTCGTGGTTGCAGGGCTACACCGGCAATCCCACCAGCCCCCTGTCTCCCGCCGCCGACCGGAAGCGGCTCTTCGATTTCGACGACACCCGCGTGGCGGGGGGTCGGTACGCGCCGCCGGGCAAGCCGCTGAGCCCTTACATCTACATCAACGCCGCGAACTATGCGGTGAGCGGCTCCCCGGCCATCCCCGTGCCATACGTCATCGGCACCGGCACGTACCAGGCTCAGACCCGGGTGCTGGCGTCCGGCACCGTGTATTTCAACCCGGACACGTTCCAGATCCTCTGTGCCGGCCTGGACGAGCAATTCGGCACCGACGACGACCTTTCGAACGTTTGGAAGAGCACCCGCGTATTGGCGGTCGGCCAGTAGCGGCGCTCATCGGGCAGACACGCCATGAACAAGTCATTCGCGTCGACGCCTCCTCTGCCGCGGTCCAACGTCGTCAGTACCCCTCCAGGAAGGGGGGGTTGCGGATCTGGCGCCGCCGCCGGGTTCACCCTCGTCGAGTTGATGGTGGTCGGGACGGTGATCGCCGTGCTGACGACGCTCTCCGTCGCCGGTCTCGCCGCGACGCGGCAGCGGGTACGGGAGGAGAAAACGCGAACCACGATCCGCAAGTTGCACGAGATCGTGGTCGGCCACCATGAGAGTTACCTTCGGCGACGGGTTCCCTTCACGGCGTCCGCCTCTGATCAGCGGGCCAATGCCGCGGCAAGACTCGAGGCGATCCGGCGGCTCATGGTCCTCGAGATGCCGGACTGCTGGGCCGATGTCGCCGCCAGTCCTGCCGCCGTGAAGAGCACGCTTCCACTGCATCTCCAGTCCGGGCCGGTGTTGGGCTACGCGAGTTCAAGGCCGGCATCGGCCACGCCGGCCCTGGAGAGCGCCGAGTGCCTGTACATGATCGTGTCCCGCGGCGGCATCGAGCCCGACCTCATGGAGCAGTTTCGCTCCGACGAAATCGGCGACACCGACGGCAACGGAGCCCCCGAGTTCCTCGACGGCTGGGGCAACCCGATCCGCTTCATCCGCTGGGCGCCGCAATTCAGCGGATCGGTCGTGCAGAAGCCGGACGCGGTGAGCTTCCATGATCCTTTCGACCCGCAGCGGAGCGACGCTTCGGCGTACGCCCTCGTGCCGCTGATCGTCTCCGCGGGAGCCGATGGGCTGACGGGCGTGACCCTGTCGACCGGCTGGCTCTCGGCCACGAACCTGGCGCGGCTCCTGGAGAACACGCCGCAGCTGGGCTTCGGGGCGGTCGCCGACGCGGGTGAAGCCAAGGACAACATCACCAACCACGATCTGGTCACGAAGTAGCGGTTGCCCGCAGCCATGAACATGCTCGCCCCTCGCCGCCGTGGTACCTCGATGAGCGAACTGCTCGTCGTGGTGGCGATCATGGGCACGGTCGCGGTGACCGTGTTGCCGAACGTGGCGGGAACGGTCGAGCTGCGGCGAAGCCGCGAGGCGGCGCGGACGGTGGTGTCGTTCGTCGGGAAGGCCAACGCCCGGGCGCTGGGCCGCCGCGAATGGTCCGGGTTCCTCGTCGTCCCTGCCGGATCGGCCGCCTCTGCCGCGGTCGACCTCCAGCTCGCGGAGCAGCCGGCCGCATATCGCGGGGATACCGTCGACGCCGCGCTGAGTATCAGCGGCTCGACGGCGACGACCCGGACGGCCCGGGCCGGCACGTCCGATCAGTTGAAGTTCAGCGGTACCGTCGGCGTCGCTGCCGGTGACCTGATCCGATTCGCCGGCCGCGGTCCGCTGTTCGAGATCACGTCGGCATCGACGATGGAAGTCGTGTTTCGCCTCCGGGGATCCGAGGGCTTCGGTGCCAACGAAGACGCCGGGCTGACCCAGCACAACACCCCCTGGCCGGCCCCGGCGCCGGCGACCCACCCGTTCGAGATCCTGCGCAAGCCGCTGCCGTGCGGATCTCCACTGTCGCTCGCCGACGGCAGGTGCATCGATCTCTATTGGTCGGGATTCGGGCCTCCGGCGGTGGGGGCGGTCGCCGGAACGTTTCGCAGATTCACAACCGCGGGAACCACGGTCAGCGTGCTCTTCGACGGCACCGGCCGGCTGCGGCAGATCGTCGAGGCGACCCCGGCCGCGACGAACCGGCTGACGGTCACGGGGCCGCTGTTCCTGCTCGTGGGCCGGGCCATTCGCGCGGAGGGGAATCCCGCGGCCGCGGCCACGTTCAGTTCCGCGGACGATGCCAGCGGCGCCAACTGGCAGTATCCCGACTCGTACTGGATCGCCATCGATCCGGAGACCGGAATCGTGAAGTCGGCGGAGTGCATGCACCGGCGGCAGAATGGTACACTCGTCGCCGACGTGATCGAGTCCCAGACGTTGATTCGCCAGCTTCTCTTGGCGGATGGAGGGTGAAAGGTGCCATGCTCCTGCCCGTCCGGCGACCCGCCGGCATCACGCTGCTCGAGGTGCTGATCTCTATCGGCATCCTGGCCATCGGGCTCAGCAGTCTGGTGGCCCTGATGCCGGCGGCTCGGTCGCAGGCCGAGCGGGCGGTCGTGCTCAACCACGCCGGAGTGCTCGCCGGCAACGCCCTCGCCGATGCGGCGACCTTCGGAATGCTCCGGTCCGACTCGTTGACCGTGGCTGTCACCGCGACGGTCCCGGTGATCGTGGATCCGGCAGCCGGGGCAACGAATCTCTACTTCGGGGCGGCCGGCACGGCGGCCCTGGCGCAGGTCAAGGCAGTGGGGGTGTTCGCCACCTCCACGGCCACGGCGGCCGCGGCCTCGACCGCGGCCGATCTGTTCGCGCGGTCGGCCGACGATCCGGTCGTGGGCTCGCCCGCCGTCGAGGAAGGGCCGCCGGTCAACGCCTTCGTCGACGGCGCCCGGTCGTATGCCGGGCGGATCAGTTGCTTGTACTGCATTCGCGGCGGGGTGGCAGGGGCACCGGGAACGCTCTCCGTCGTCGTGTTCCATGCCCGTGATCCGATGCTGCCGGTCGCCAGTGGAACGGTGACCGACTACCGGGCCACGCTCTCCGGTCCCCTCGGCGATCGCACGCCGCGCGAGATCATCCGCGTCGGCAGCGTGCTTTACGGAAACGGGCGTTTCCACCGGATCGCGGCAGCGGCCTTCGATGCCTCGGGCAGCACCGCCTACCTGACGCTGTCCACGGGCATCGCTCTCGGAAGCGGCACCGTGCCGGTTCAGTTTCTGCCCGACTCCGTCGGGCTGGCAGAGCGACCATTCACGCCCGAGACGGCGGGGCCGTACAGCGAATGACCACCATGCCCGATCGCCGCGCCCATCCCGGCCCGCCATCACGCCGCGGCGTCCTGCTCCTGGTGGTGCTGAGCATGCTGACGCTGTTCCTGATGCTCGGAGCAGCGTATCTCGTGGCGGCGACCCGCGCCCGGGAGGCGGCCCGAGCGCACGCGCGGCTGACGTTCGGCGGCGACGAGGCGCGGATTCCGCGGGCCCGGCTCCTCGACACCGTGCTGCTCAAGGTCCTGCGTGGCGGGGGGCCTGTGCCGGTCGCCGCGAACACGACCACCGCGATGATCGCTTTTCAGGCCGGAGGCGGAGGTGGAGGTGGAGGTGGAGGTGGAGGCGGAGGCGGAGGCGGAGGCGGAGGCGGAGGCACAATCCCTCCGGTCGTGACCTTCGAATCGCTGCTCGCCGACCGCTACGGAGCCGCTGGAACGCTGTCTGGAACGCTCTCCGCGGTGACGGTATCGGGGGCCGTCGCCACGGGCACGCTGGCAGTCAGCGGCGGCGCCCTGCAACCCGTGGATCTCAACGGCCGGCTGCTCACGTTCACCGATCCGGGGCGTCCAGTGTCATCGCATCGCATCGTGCGGGCCGCGGCCGTTGGCCAGGCGAGCAACCAGGCGGCGACGACTTTCACGGTCGCCTTTTCCACCGGGGCGCGAGACCGGGTGTTCGCTGGGCCGACCGCCCCATGCCGGGTGATCGTCAACGGACGGGAGTTCACCGGAACGGCTCCCGACAATGAGTCGTGGGACGGATTCGACGCGTCGAACGCGTTCCTCGCCCAGGTTGGTCCGGGTTCGACCATCGTATCCTCGACGGTGACGCGTGCCTCGTACCTCGCTGCAGGGGTGACGCTCGACTGCGACAACGACGGCGACGGCACGCCCGACGGCCGGTTCTTCGACGTCGGCCTGCCGCCGGTGTTCGATGCCCATGGCAACACCGTGCTGCTGCAGGCCTCGATCCTCGTCGTCGACCTCGATGGACGCTTCAACGTGAATGCCCACGACGGCCTGCCGCGGACCATCTACACGGGCACGAATTTCACGAACTGGACGACGGCCGTGGCGACCGGCTCAGCACCGCTGGGGAGCGGCTACGGTCCAGCCGAAATCGACGGCG
>JBKDUV010000181.1:0-5246 GCA_046339335.1 Planctomycetia bacterium
AAGAATTACAGGCGTCGTTGAAACAATCACAAGTCGTCCTCCATGACAAAGGCCAGGTGGCGTGCGGCCACCGCCGCCCGCTTGCCTTTCGACGACTCACCGCAATACTTGTGCCGCTCTCAGAAGATGCGATTGCCCTGATCCTGAGGGACCTTCCGTCCAGGGGGGGAACCGTGATAACGGTGCCGAGGTGATGCGTTTCGGTCGACCATCGCCGCACACGTTCGGGACCGGAACTGGCGCCGATGCGTCGCTTCCCCTTCTCGCCACAGGCCCGCCCCATGCCAGATTGGTTGACCGGCGCCTTTCCCAGTGACGCCGAGTTGCGTTGGGAAAATATTCTCGTTCGCCTCATCGCGGCACTGGTCGTCGGCTCGTTCGTCGCGGCAATCTACCGCTGGACGCGTCGGGGCTCCGTGCCTGCTCACGACCTCTCGCAGACGCTTCTCTTGCTGGCACTCGTGATCGCGATGATCACGTTGGCCATCGGCGACAATGCCGCCCGGGCCTTCAGCCTCGTCGGCGCCTTGGCGATCGTCCGCTTTCGCAGCGTCGTGGAGAATCCCCGTGATACGGCGTTCGTGATCCTGGCAGTCGCCGTCTGTCTGGCCGTGGGGGCGAGTTTCATCGTCGTGCCGTTGCTGGGGTTGCCGCTTGCAGGCCTCGTGGCATCGTGCTTCGCCCGGCTGGAGGGCGTCGCGTGGCCGTGCAGCGTGGCAGTGCGATGTGAGCCGACCTGTTCCAGCGACGCGGTGCGTGCCGTCCTCGAGCGCCACCTGGATGACTGCCGCACGCGCCGCATCGCCACGGTCAATAAGGGATCGCTGGTCGAGCAGGCCTGGAGCGGCCGGCTGAAGTCGGAAGTCGACGGCCACGAACTGGTGCGATCGCTCCAGGGCACCCCCGGTGTGGTGGGTGTGAAGGCCATAGTGACCGGCTTGCAGCGGCGCCCCGATTCGGAAGAAAGCCCGTCGAGAATATGTGAATCGACGTGTCGTGACATCCCGATATGAATGTCATCGGCCCAGGTCAGCCCACGGCTGTCGCCCCGAGGACACCCCTTGGTCGCCAGAAAGCACCTGCCCGCCCCGCCCCGGCTCACGAGCCTGGAGCAGCTCGGCCGGGCGGCCGAATGCCTGCGGACGCTCGCCCATCCCCCCCGGCTGCGGATCGTGCAGATGCTCCTCGGCGGCCGCTATCCGGTCGGCGAACTTGCCGCAACCTGCGGCATTCCGAGCCACATGGCCTCCGAGCACCTGCGGCTCATGCAGCGATGCGGCTTCCTCCGTGCGGAAAAGGAGGGCCGTCGCGCCTACTATGTCGTTACCGAGCCGCACCTGGCGAGCATCCTCGCCTGCATCGAATCGCGGTTCGGTGGTTCATCCATTGCCAGGGAAATCCGTCGCTTGCCGCGGCAGGCGACCGATCGTGCTGCTGGAGTCGAGGTACTACCAGGAGCATCCAATAGTTGACAGTACGCCCCGACGGTTCGGGGTAGCCCATGCCCCGCTCGTCGTTCGTTCACTTCGGCCCTCCCGGCCTTCGTTCACTCGATGCTGGCTGCGTTTTCGGCATCCTGCCATCACTTGCCAGCAACGCCGCCTCTCGGGGCATGGGCAACCCCTCGCGGATGCATCGACGTCAGATGTCCACTCCATCATGCTCGGGGTGGTAAAAAGTTCCCATCCCTGCCCCCGATTCGTCCCTGATCCCGATTCTCGACCCGGAGGAGACTCACATCATGATCGCCACGATCTCGCCCGCCCGCCTTGCCGACCTGCGCCGCTCCGGCGCCCCGGTCACGCTCATCGACGTCCGCACGCCCGCCGAGTACGGCGAGCTGCACGTCGAGTTCGCCCGTAATGTCCCGCTCGACCGACTCGAGGCCGGCGAGATGACGCCGCTGGCCGGCGCCGGTCCGTTGTATTTCGTCTGCAAGTCCGGCGGCCGCAGCACAAAGGCCTGCGAGAAACTCATCGCCGCCGGGATCGCCGACGTGGTGAGCGTCGAGGGGGGGACGGCAGCCTGCGAGGCCGCCGGGCTCCCGGTCGTCCGCGGCCGAAAGGCGATGTCGCTGGAACGGCAGGTGCGGATCGCGGCCGGAGCCCTCGTCGCCGCGGGTGCGGCGCTGGCCGCCTTCGGGCCGGACGTTTTCTGGCAGCGGGTGGGCATCGGCCTCGCCGGCTTCATCGGCTGCGGCCTCGTGTTCGCCGGCATCACCGACACCTGCGGCATGGCGATGGTCATCGCGCGGATGCCCTGGAACCAGGCGCCGCGGTCGAGCGGCGCCTCGTGTGCCCGGGCGGTCGTGCTGGCGGCGGTCCTCGGCGGACTCGCGGCCGCGTGCTGAACGTCCCCGGAGGCCTGCCGATGAACATCAAGCAGTACTACCTCGCCTGCCTGTCGCACGCGTCGTACATGATCACCGACGACACCACGCGGACGGCCGCAGTGGTCGACCCGCAGCGCGACGTCGGCCAGTACCTCGCCGACGCCGCCGCCGGCGGCTACACGATCCGGCACGTGTTCCTCACCCATTTTCATGCCGACTTCATCTCCGGCCACATCGAGCTCCGCGACCGGGCCGGGGCCACGATCCGGCTCGGCCGCCGGGCCGAGCCGGAGTTCGCCGCCGTCGCCATGGCGGACGGCGACGTGGTGGAGTTTGGCGACGTCCGGCTCGAGGTCCTGGAAACCCCCGGGCACACGCCCGAGGGAATCTCGATCCTCGTCTACGGCCTGGCCGTGAGCCGCACCGATCCGCGGGCCGTGCTCACCGGCGACACGCTGTTCATCGGCGACGTCGGTCGGCCCGATCTCCTCGCCAGCGTCGGTGTCACCGCCGACGAGCTCGCCGACATGCTCTATGACAGCATCACGAACAAGCTCGTGAAGCTGCCCGACGCCACGCTCGTCTACCCTGCCCACGGCGCCGGGAGCCTGTGCGGCAAGAGCCTGTCGAACGAGACCGTGTCCACGATCGGCGAGCAGAAGCGGTTCAACTACGCGCTCCAGCCGATGAGCCGCGAGGACTTCCGCCGGCTCGTCACGGCCGAGCAGCCGGAGGCTCCCGATTACTTCGTGCACGACGCTCTGCTCAACCGCCGGGAACGGCCGGCCCTCGACGCGTCCGTCTCCAGGTCGCTCGTTCCCCTGTCGCTCGCCGAGGTGCTGTCACTCGGAAAGTCGGGGGCCCAGCTCCTCGACGTTCGCGACGCCATCGATTTCGCCGGCGGCCATCTGGCGGGGTCGCTCAACATCGCGCTGGCGGGAAAATACGCCACCTGGGCGGGCACGCTGCTCACGCACGACCGGCCGATCGTCGTCATCGCCGAAGAAGGGGGCGAGGAGGAGGCGGTCGTCCGCCTCGGCCGCATCGGCTTCGACAATGTCGCCGGGTATCTGCACGAGGGGATGCGGGCGCTCGAGACACGGGCCGACCTCGTCGCGCGGACGCCACGAATCACCGCGCCGGCGCTGGCCGAGTGGCTCGCCGGCGGACGGCCCGAGGCGGGGCCGGCGCCGACGGTCATCGACGTCCGCACCGCCGCCGAGCATGCCAGCGGGCAGATCGACGGCAGCATCAACATTCCCCTCGCGCACCTCGCCGAACGGGCCGGGGAAATTCCCGCCGGCCGGCCCGTGGCCGTGCATTGCGAAGGGGGCTACCGCTCCGCCATCGCGGCGAGCCTCCTGCAGCGGCTGGGCCGCGGCGACGTGCACGATGTCGTCGGCGGCTACAAGGGCTGGTTGGCGGCCCGACTGCCGGCCGCTCCGACGCCGCAGGGCTTGCCCGAGTGCTCCGCAGGGGGCTAGGATGGCAGCAGGCGGTCAACACCACGACTCTCAGTCGACACTCGTGCGGCGGCCTGCACCAACCGGGAGCCAGGCATGCGAAGGTTCATCATCACCATGATGCTCGGCCTGTCGGCCGTCGTCGCCACCGGGCAGGTGCCGCGGCGCGAATCGGATCGCCGTGCGACGCTCACGGTCGAGCAGGCGCGATCGCTCGCGGCCGCCGACGCCCGCCAGGGAAACCTGTCGCTCAAGGGGCTCCGCACCATCGACGCCGCCGTGGCCGAGGCGTTGGCGGGTTATGCCGGCCCGGGGCTCGTGCTCGACGGACTGGCCACGCTCGAGCCCGACGCCGCGCGAGCGTTGGCCCGCTTCCAGGGGAAGGCGTTGTTTCTCAACGGACTGACGACGCTCTCCGCGGAAACCGCCGCGGCACTGGCGACGTTTGCGGGCACCGACCTCAATCTCGGCGGCCTCGACTCGATCTCCGTGGAGGCGGCGGGGGCGCTTGCGGCCTACGGCGGCGCCCGGCTCAACCTCGAGGGCCTGACGGACGTGTCGGACGAGGCCATGGCCGCGCTGGCGGGGAGTGGCTGCTCGAACCTCAGGCTCGACAACATCGACACCCTGTCCGTGCCCGCGGCGCGGGCGTTGGGCGACTTCAAGGGCCAGACCCTGTCCCTCGACGGCGTCACCAGCGTCTCGCCGGAGGTCGCCCGGGAACTGGCCCGGTTCAAGGGGGAGGTGATCCGGCTGCAACTGCTGACGACGCTCTCCCGGGAGGCCGCCGCAGCGCTGGCGAAGTTCGCGGGCAACGCGCTCGTGACCAGCGGAATGCTGGCCGTCCCAGACGCCGTTCGTGCGGAACTGCGGAACCACAAGTCGCTCAAGAGGGCTGGTCCGGTCCAGATCCGGTGAACCAGTTGCCGGGTGAACCAGTTGCCGGGCAGCCGGTGCACGAAACTCAGGAGGGCATGATGCGCGGAGGTGTCGTCACGGCGATCGTCTGCACCGCGGCGGTGTTCGGTGCGGTGTCGTTGGCCGCCGATCCGGCTGCCAAGGATCGGCAGCCGTCGGTCGTCGAGGCCTGGCTCGCGGAGAGGCTGCAGGCCGACTTCCGCGCCCATGGCAGGAAGGATGCCCCCTGGGCTGACGGGCTCGCGACGTTTCACGAGGCGTTTGCCGCCGCCGTCGATGGTGAGTTTGTCGATGCTCCCGCGGTCGCAAAGCTGAATGCGCTGGCCGCCGAACTCACCACGGCCGGCTGCGACGACCCCGTGTTCCTCCTCTGCCGGGCACGGATCGACATCGCCGCGGGGCGGCCCGAGGAGGCCTTGCTCGGCCTTCGGCGGCACCTGGGATCCGTGCAAAAGGCCGGGGCGCCCCCCGTGTCCAGCGAGAGCGGCCGGCGGTGGTTCGGCCTCATCCGGCATCCCCGTGTGCAGCCTGGC
>JBKDUV010000182.1:0-2577 GCA_046339335.1 Planctomycetia bacterium
GACACGGCTGCGAACTCGGCGTCTATGCCCAGCACGTCTACACGAGCCTGCCGGCCGAGGAGACGGTGCTCGGTTACCTCGAGCGTGGGGCGACGATCGGCACACCGGGCCAGCGGATCCTCGACATCGCCGGCGCGATGCAGTTTCGCGGCCGCGCGGTCGAGAAGCGGATCGCCGTCCTCTCCGGCGGGGAGCGGGCCCGTCTCTGCCTTGCCGGCCTGCTGCTCGGATCGGCGAACGTGCTCGTGCTCGACGAACCGGGCAACCATCTCGACGTCGAGACCGTCGACGCCCTGGCGACGGCGCTGGTGGACTATGCGGGCACGGTGATCTTCACGCGCCACGACCGCTCGTTCGTGCAGGCCGTGGCCACAGGCGTCGTCGAGGTCGGAGATGGCCGCGTCAGGCATCATGGTGGCGGCTACGCCGACTACCTCGCCGCGCTCGGCCGTGAAGCCGACGCCGCCGACGAGGCGGCCGGCCGTGCCGCGGAGCGTGGAGCACTCGGCTCGGGAGGACGCCGGGGCGCAGCGAAGCCGCGGAACGACCGCGAGCTGCGCAAGGAACTGGCGACCCTGGAACGCAAGGTCGCCACCCTCGACGCCGAGAAGCGCAGGCTCGACCGGGCCCTGCTCGTGGAGACCGATCCCGCGGCGGCGATCCGTCTCCACGAGGCGGCGACGAAGGCGGCCACGGACCTGGCCGCGGCGGAGGACCGCTGGCTCGCCGTCAGCGAGGAACTGGGGACCATGGAGGCCTGACCCGGCGGCGAGGTGCGGCGCAGCCGGCCGCTGCACCGGGGCGAGAGTTGAGGGTACGATGGAGGGTCACTCCGCACCTCAGACTTGCACCGCGAGAGCCAGCCGCCCATGGATGCCCTCAGCCGCCACGAACAACTGCTGCGGGTGTTCCACCTGATGGACATTCTCTTCGCTGCCCGCCAGCCTCTGACCGCTGCGGAGCTGAAGGACCGGCTTCGCGACCGGGGCGTGATCGACGAGATGTCGGAGAAGAACATCTGTCGCGACGTCGAGTTTCTCGGTCGGTTCGGCTATGCCGTCAAGGAGTCGCGGAAGCGGACGGACCGCGGCACCGAACGGAAGGCCTGGTCGATCGAGCCGGGCCGGGGCGTGCACGAGTTGGCGGCGCCGGCCGTATCGCTGCCCGAGCTGCTCTCTCTGGCGGCCGCCCGTGAATTTCTCGCCCCGCTGGCCGGCACGTTCTATTGGCGTGGCATCGGCCAACTGCTCGGAAAACTGGAACGTGTCGCCACGCCCGAACTGCTCGCCTACGCCGAGGCACACAAGGAGGGGCTGGTCGTCCATCCCAAGCCGGCCACGGCGAAGTACGGGGCCCGGATGCTCAGCGCGGTGAACACCGCGATCCGCAACGCCGTCGAACTCGCGATCCGCTACCAGGGGCTGGCCGATCCACGGCCGAAGCGGATCGTGATCCACCCCGAGGCGCTCGTGCTCTACGAGGGGAGCATCTACATCGCCGCCCGTCGCGCGGCGGCGACCGCCGGCGGTCGCCGGCCGCGGACCGACGGGGGGGTGCGCTTCTACAAGCTCGATCGGGTCCTCGCGGCACGGCAGTCGAGCCGGCGGTTTGCCCGGCGGCCGGAGCGAATCGAGGCCCTGCTCGCCGACAGCATCACGATGTACCGGTCCGAGGAACCGGCCCGCCGGTACCGGGTGCGGATCGACGCCGAGCGGGCCCGCTGGGCATGCGAAAAGCCGTTTCATCCCCGGCAGCGGGTCCGACGCCAGGCCGATGGCGGCGTGATGCTGGAGATCGAGCGGGCCTGGGATGCCGAGATGATTCCGCAGATCCTGGCACTCGGCGGCCATGCGGAGGTGATCGAGCCGGCCGACGTGCGCGAGCAGATCGCCGCCGAGGCCCGACGCATCGCCGCCCGGTACGCCGGCCGCGGCCTGCGGTCGTTTGCGGCCCGCAACCCCCGCGGCTGACCGTGTCGCCACGCCGGTCACCGACTTGGTCGCCGACCGACAGGCCGCTTAACGCGGCGCGGCGAGCGGTCGAATCTTGATGTTCCGGAACGCGACCGTGTCGCCGTGGTCCTGGAGGCAGATGTGCCCCTTGGCCGCCTTGCCAAACCCCGGAAGCTTGCCGAACTTGCTCTTGGCGACCCTTTCGTTCCAGTCGGCATGTCCCTTGACGAACTCGTAGTACTTCACGCCGTTCATGAAGGTCTCCGACTTCTCCGGAGCGATCCGCACCCGCAGTTCGTTCCACTCGCCGGCGGGCCGGGTGGCGTCGGTGTCGGGCTTGTAGAGCTGGTACAGCCAGCCCGCTCGCTGCGAATCGGCGCCGCCGGCGTTGTCGAGGATCTGGATCTCGGGCCCGGTCTGCCAGGGCGCGGCCCCCTCTTCGGTGACGTGGAACATCAACCCGCTGTTGCCGCGGGGCGCGATCCTGTAGTCGACCGCCAGTTCGAAGGCGTCGAACTGCTCCTCCGTCATGATGTCACCGGCTCCTTCGGCCGCGCGGACGAGCGTGCCGTCCTCCACCGGCCCGCCGGGAGGCAGCTCCGTGCCGCGGGAGGTGCGCCGGCCC
>JBKDUV010000183.1:0-5277 GCA_046339335.1 Planctomycetia bacterium
ACGATCTTCTTCATCTTGGCAGGACCGTCTCCGACGCTCTCAGAAAGACCCGGCGCCAGCAGCGGCTGCTCCGTTCCTTCTTCCGTCAGGCTGAACTCGACCTGTAGATCCTTGAAAGAACAATTCAAAGCTCAATAAACCCCATGGCCGCAGGTATCGCCTCGATCCCGGAGACTGCCGAACACACCTCGATCAAGCAGCGAGTGGACCACGCGCGAAAGAGCGGCGCAATCAATAAGCTGCAAATCGCTGCCGCGGCCAAGTCGGTCGCGGCGGCGAGGATCGAAGCCGACGTCGAGCAGTCACATTGGCTCTGTCCCCTTCAAGACCGAAGCAGCGAAGGCGGGGCCCGCGAAGGGATGCTACCCGGGTTTTCTCTTTCAAGTTACTTGGAGCTTGTAGACTGGACGGCTCGGCTCTGCCGCACCGGGAAGGCACGAATCACGGCGGCCGTGGCCGGAATCATGGCGAGGCTAGGCACGAGCGCCAGTTGCTGGCAGGCCAACGTCCAAACACTTCTCGGCAAGACTCGCTGGCTCGGAACCTGCTGCTCGACGAGCATGGAGCGTCTCAAAGAAATAGCCCGGCGGCGTCGCGTTCATCACGTAGACAACACGCTCGGCTGTCCGGCCTCTGGATAGCCATGCGACATCCCCATGTCGCGAGTCGCTCTTTGTTTGTTGTTCTGCAGTCGAGTAGCGCGGCTGGCCTCCACCCCGCCGGCCGTGGGTCATAACGTGGAAGCTATTTCAGGGCTACGGCAGGTCTGCCCCACGAACCTCGAGTCGACCGGCGATGATCTTACCCGTAAGTTTCAGCGGCCCGAGCACGGCCGCGAGCAGTTCATCCGCTGAAGCATCTTTTACCTCCACGCGAACGATCTCCTGCAACGCGATACCACGGGCCTCGATACCCTTTCGGTCGACGTCGAGCGACACTTCAAGGCGGCCGGCGATCGCCGCAAGCAATTCTTCCAAGGGCGCTGCCGCCTTCAGGGTGAACGTCTGCTTTGTCTTCACGGTCTGGCCGGCCTTTCCGTTCCGACCGGCGTCGCCTCGCGGTGGCTTGGCTGGCGTGCGGACAGGCGACTCCGGGCGTTCTACCTGCCCGGACGCCAGGGGTTCAGTCGGCGATGCCGTCGGCAGCCCCGCATCGATGGGCACGATCACCGCCACCGGACCTACAGCCCCACCCCGCCAATCGATCCGCAAGTCGAAGTGGGCAAGCATGAGGTCAAGTCGCTCGCCGAGCGACAGCGGCGGCAACATTGCCTCGGGAAAATGGTCGTGCGGCACACGGTCGATGCCTTCGACCTCGAGCCCTGCCTGATCGAGCGCCGCCGCCACGAGATCCCGCGGCCGTGCCCCCCCTTTCCAAGCCCACTCCGCGCGACGTGCAACCACCTGCCGGACCGCCGCCGGCAGCCGAACGACCGCGATCTCGCGGGCACGCTCCGCACGACTGCAGACATCGGCCGCCGATCCTGCGGGAACGAGCCTGATCGAGGATCGCAACCACACGACCCGGGCTCCGGCAGCGCGGGCGACCTTCTCAAGCACGGCGGCAAGGGATTCGCCACGGGCGTCGAGCGTTACCGCGACCTCGGGATCAAGACGCCGGTCGATGACCACCGGACCGCCGGCGATCTCCGCCACGCGGTCGGCCCAGATCCGCAGCGGCACACTTTTCCAGACGGCCTTCACGGGCGTGTCGGGGGCGAGTTGCACCGCGGCTGCATACCGGCTCGGCTGGCAGGTCGGCAAACACGCTCCGGCAGCGTATCCGGCGGCAGCCACACAGCAAAACAGCCGGCGTCGCAGCTGACCGCACCGTCCCGTATCCGCACCTTCACGCGAAACCATCTGCCGTCTTCCCGACACTCAGGCTTCCCGACACTCAGATCAACGACGGGACGCAGCCACGTTGGCTGTCTGCCCGCACGAACCGCGACGCCCACGACGCGACCGCCTCGAGGACCGTAGCATACCAGGCGGCCGATTGGTTCCGCACCGCGCGGGGAAGATCACGTGAACGTCGACCGTCCGATCGTCGTGCTCGGTGCCGGCATCAACGGTGCCGCAATCGCCCGGGAACTTACCCTCTCCGGCGTGCCTGTCCTGGTCGTCGACGCATCCGATATCGGCTGCGGCTCCACGGCCTGGTCCACGCGGCTGATCCACGGCGGCCTCCGTTACCTCGAATACGGCGAACTCGGCCTCGTCCGCGAAAGCCTCGCCGAGCGGGACAGGCTCGTCCGCCTCGCACCGCACCTCGTTAGGCCGCTCTCCTTCTGCCTGCCGCTGGAACGCCGCCTCGGCGGCCTGCTCGCCGCCGCCGCCCGGACCATCGGCCTTGAATCGCTCGCCAGAAGCTGGCCGGGCCGCAGAGGCCGCGGCAGCATCGCGGTGGGAGTCGGCCTCGCACTCTATGACCTGCTCGCCGCCGGATCGGGCTGGCCGCGGCACCGGATGCTGCGGAGCGACGCCGCCGACATGCCGGCCCTCGACACGAACAGGTTTCCCTTCATTGCCACATACTCCGACGCGCAGCTCCTCTGGCCAGAGCGGTTTACCGTCGAACTCCTCGTCGATGCGCGACAGGCGGCCGCCGCGGCCGGTGTCCCCTTCGCAGTGCACACGCGGGCTCGGGCTCGGCTGCGGCCCGACGGCTCGCTGACGGCGACGGCCTTGGGGCACGACGCGCCCTTCGCCACGGTCCGGCCCGCGGCGATCGTCAATGCAACCGGCGCCTGGGCCGACCGCACGCTGACCGGGCTTTTCGACTCTGACCCAGAATCTCCGCCGAGCGTCCGCCGCAGGCTCATCGGTGGCACGAAAGGGAGCCATCTCGTGATCCGCTCGCACCCGCTTCGTGCGGCCCTCTGCGACCGGGGCGTCTACGCCGAGGCCACCGATGGCCGGCCGGTGTTCGTGCTGCCGTTCGGGGCGGAACTTGTGCTCGTGGGCACGACTGACATCCCGTTCACCGGCGACCCGGCCACCGTGCGGGCTGACGATGCGGAGATCGACTATCTGCTGGCGGCTACCGGCCGGCTGTTTCCCGCCGCGGCGCCGTCGCGGGAGCAGGTTCAGCAGCACTACTGCGGCGTTCGGCCGCTGCCCGCCAGGGACACCGCCAACGCACCCGCCTCGATCACCCGCCGGCACATGCTGGTGCGGCACGCACAGGCTCCGCTGCCGACGTGGTCGGTCGTCGGCGGCAAGCTGACCACGTGCCGCAGCCTGGCCGAGTCCGCCGCCCGGGAAATCCTCCCGGCGATCGGCCTCCCGGTACGCGGATCCTCGCGCGACCGGCCCCTGCCCGGAAGCCGTGATGCCCCATGCATCGTCGGGCCGTCGAGTCGGCCGCCGGGAGATGCGCGGGGTGGTCCCATGCCCCGGGCAGCGATCGACGCGACGGCAGCCGCGGCCCGTGCCGCGGGGTTCACCGATCCCGAGGCCACGCGAGTGGCCGAAGGGCTCAACGCCTTGTTCGGCAGCCGCGCACCCGAGGTGCTCGCCCCCGTCGCCAACGTCGCGCCGCCGCGTCTGATCGCCGACACGGCACTGCCGCTCGCGGCCGTCGGCTTCTGCGTGCGCGACGAGTGGGCCGCGACGGTCGAGGATCTCGTCGAGCGCCGGCTGATGCTCGCTTTCGACCCGGCACTTTCCACCGCGACGATCCGGGACGTTGCCGAAGAACTCGCCCGCCTCGGTCGGCTTTCCACGGCCGGCGTCGCCGCGGCCGCCGACGCCTGCGTCATGACGCTGCGAACCAGGTATGACAGATGTGTCGCCGTCGACGCCGCCGGGTCCAGATGTCATGCTGACGGCCTCGCCTGACGACATCCGACCCGCGTCCAGGCGGAGTTGTGCCGGCATGCTCAGCTCCGCTGACCACCCGAACGGCACACGAGTATCGTGTCGGCCGAGAACCAATGCCCACTCGCGAGGACTTATCCCCATGAAGAGCCCAGCCCATTCCCGCTGCGTGCTTGCGATCGACCAGGGCACGACGTCGAGCCGGGCGATCCTTTTCGACGCCCGTGGCCTGCCGCTGGCGACGGCTCAGGAGGAGTTCCCCCAGCATGCCCGCATCTGTACCGGCCCCGATGGCGAGGACCTCGGGATCGTCGAGCACGACGCCGAGGACATCTGGAATAGCCAGATCGCCTGCTGCCGGCGCGTCCTCGACATGGCGGGCATTCACGCCACCCAGGTCGCGGCGATCGGCGTCACCAACCAGCGTGAGACGACCATCCTCTGGGACAAGGCCAGCGGTCGGCCCGTCGCGCCGGCGATCGTCTGGCAAAGCCGCGTCTCGGCGCCAATCTGCCGGCGGCTCGAAGCCGCTGGGCTCGGTCCCGAGGTCGCGAGCCGCACCGGCCTGCGGCTCGACCCCTACTTCTCGGCGACGAAGATCATGCACCTCCTGGAGACAGTGCCCGGTCTGCGCGATCGCTGCGCCACGGGTGACGTGCTCTTCGGCACCGTCGACACGTTCCTCATCTGGCGACTGACCGGCGGCCGCGTGCATGCCACCGACCCAACCAACGCCAGCCGCACGCTGCTCTACGACATTCACCACAACGAATGGAGCGCTGAACTGTGCACGGCCTGCCGCGTGCCGACCGCGATGCTGCCGGAGGTACGGCCATCGAGTGGAGATTTTGGCACGGTCGATTCCGCGCTGCTCGGCGCGCCGATCCCGATCGCTGGCTGCGCGGGCGACCAGCAGGCCGCCGCCTTCGGCCAGGGGTGCATCACCGACGGCGCCGCAAAGACGACCTACGGGACCGGTGCGTTCTTGCTTTTTTCGACCGGTGACCGGCCCGTGGCCAGCAGCCGCGGCCTGCTGACCACACTCGGCTGCCCAGCAGTTGCGGGAGGCCCGCCGACCTACGCTCTCGAGGGCTCGGTCTTTCTCGCCGGTGGCTTGGTGGGCTGGCTGCGGGACGGCCTCGGTCTCGTGACGAAGGCGGCCGACATCGAGCCGCTCGCCGCGAGCGTTCCCGACAGTGGCGGCCTGGTCATCGTCCCGGCGCTCACCGGGCTCGGCGCCCCGCACTGGGATCCGCACGCCCGCGGCCTGATCATCGACCTGTCACGGGCGACGAACCGCGGCCACGTTGCCCGCGCGGCTTTGGAGGCCATCGCCTGCTCGGTGGCCGACGTCGTCGCGTGCATGGAGGCCGACGCGGGCCGGCCGCTCGACCGGTTGCGGGTGGACGGCGGCGCGACCGTCAACGACCTCCTCCTCCAGATCCAAGCCGACGTC